>NZ_OBMS01000041.1:0-11176 GCF_900217715.1 Bacteroides sp. AR29 | reverse complement strand
TTTTTTAAATTTATAAATTTAAAGTTTTCAATTATGAACAAGAAGTTTTTAAGTGTAATCCTGTTCAGCGCCTTAATGGTTGGCACTGCAGGAACGTTTACGTCTTGCAAGGACTACGATGACGACATCAAGGACTTGCAGGAACAAATTGACGGCCAGAAGAGCGATTTAAGCAGCAAGGTTAGTGCTGTAGAAAGCTCAATCAGCAGTTTGCAAGCAGCTCAGGGCAGCTTGGAAAGTGCAATTGCTGCCGCTAAGGACGATGCAGAAAAAGCAGCGCTCGAAGCACAGAACAAGGCCATTGAAACAGCAAAGGCTGAATTGGAAACAGTGAAAGCTGAGTTGCAGGCTGCCATTAAAGCTAGTGCAGATGATGTTGATGCTGTAAAAGCAGCAGTAGCAAATGCAGAAGAAGAAATGTCTAAAATTGTAGGTCGTATTCAGACATTGGAGGCCTTTAAGACTACTACAGAAACAACCTTGGCTAAATTAGCTGAAGCAGATGTAGCTTTGACTGATAAAATCACTGCATTGAATGCAGACCTTGTTGCTTTAGGAAACAGACTGACTGCAGTAGAAGCACAAGTTATTGCATTGGAAAATTACAAAACAAGTAATGATGCAGCTGTATCTGCCAACAAAGACGCTATCGACAAGTTGATTGAAGACTTGGAAGCTTTGCAAGAAGGCGAGTTGACTGAAGCTATGATTCAGAAGATTGCAGAACAAGTAACAGCTGTCGTAGGTGCTAAATTGGATGTAGTATCTGCTGCATTGAATAAGAAAGTTACTCATGTATCCTTATATACGACAACTATGGATGTATATAATACACGATACGTGGACTTGAATTTAGTTTCTGCCGAAGCTGTTAGAACTTGGACTTTTGGTGACAAACTGGCTGGTGAACCTATTTCATTTAAAAAGGGTGATAAAGAAACATTCGAAGAATCCTTTATTATTCGTGTATCTCCAACAAATGCAACTTTGGATAAAAGCATGATCAGGCTAGTGAATAGTCAGATGAATGACCTGAATGGTTTGCTGGAAGTTAAGAATATTGAAGCTTATAAAGAACTGGTAACTACAAGAGGTATTTCTGCCAATGGTTTATGGAAAGTCTCCGTGAAGCTCGTAGACAACTATGATGCAGATGCTTATAAAGCAGCAGCAGCTACTTATGGTAAGGATGGTAAAAAAGATAAAGACATCTTGTATGCCGTAATGATAGGCGATAGTGCAACAGATTTAAGACAGGTCGTATCTGAATACGGATTAATTCTTGCTGCCGACAATAAAGAGGCTTTGCGCAAATTGACCTTCAATGTAGACAAGACATCGGTTGCAGAAATCAGAAACCGCTGGGCTGGTGAGGACAACTCCTTCTCAGAAGATGGAACAAAAGTTTCTTATAAAGAACTTGCATGGGATACTGATGAAAAATATAGTCCTTGGGCAGAACCTATCATCAAAAATGATGATGCTTCAAAGATTAATGTAATTGCTGATGCAGATGATCATAGAAATATAGAGGGAATCCCTGCATATAGTGTAAAAGCCGGCCAAGCATTTACTGTAAACTTTGATGAAGCTGTAGCTGAAAATGTTCGCGGTTTCTATATTACATTGGATAGTGATTGTGCAGTAGAAAGCGCTCCTTCTGAAATCAATGCTTGGAAATCTTATGGTGTTAAGGGCTTAAATACAGTTACAAGCGGTTCTTCTTTGGAACTGACTGTTCCCGAAGGAGTTAATGCCGAAGGTGATTATATTGGTTTCCGTGTTTATGCTGTTAACTACGACGGTTCTTTGGTAGATCCTGATGGTAAAGCATTCTATGTATATGTAGGCGAAACAGCTCAGAATGTAGCAAACTTGACATTGACTATGGATGCTAAGATTATTACTCCTCTTGCAACAACTGTATCCAGCAAGACTGATGCATTCTCTACTGCAAACTGGGGACGCGCTCAAGGTGGTACATACAGCATGGTTATTAAAGACGCAGAAGGCACAGATGTAACAACAGATTTCAGCTACACTAACTTCATCTTCAAGAATAATAAGAAAGTTGTGGTTAATTTGTTAGCAGATGACACTAAACTTATTGATGCAGCTACTATCACAAGTGTAGCTACTGTGGAAATGTCCGACGTTGTAGCTTCTAAGATGAAAGACAATATGACTTACACAGCAACTATCACTGCGAAGAATGGAACATCTGGTATTGTAGCAGTTTCTACTATCAAGTTCACGAAGACGTTGCCAGCCTTCCCGGCTACTGTATATCCGTATACCAATATTCTGGTTCAAAATAACTTGAAGATTTATCCGGTTTATAACAATGCCCAAGCAGAATATGACATGAAGAATGTATGGCATGGTATCGCTAAAGATGCAACGGGTACTACTGGATATGCTAATCTGATTTTCTCTGAAATCAACTCAGATCCCTCTAAGGTCGTTGTAGATTACGTTCCTGCTTCAAACATCATCTCTGCTCCTGCTGCTTTGGTTAATCCGAAAGACGAGGCATTTGGAACCAAGTTCCCAATGGCTATTCATTACAATTATGGTAAGATCAGCAACAAGTATAATGCAAAAACTAAAGCTTGGGAAGTTGTAGATCATAATCCGGCATGGGGTACTGATTTCACTGTTGAATTTGGTAACTACATTTACGATTGTACATTCGCTTGGTCTAAAGCTGCTCCTAAGGTAACTTACCCGGGTGCTGTCGGTAAATCAACCTACATTGCATTTAGCGATCTTAAGATTACCGACTGGTATAAAGAAGCTCTTGACTTGACTAAGATGACTACATCTGGTACTAAAGAAAATACTTACATGAAGTCTGTAACCCTGCATTTCTTAACAGGTGATAAGTATGATAGAGTAGATGAATATTATGAATGTGTAGCAGGCGCTACTTATGCCAAATATGATTCTTCGAAAAAAACATATACTACTGTTAGCGATATTAAGGAAGCAACACATATTCAACTGACTTCCAAGTCAAATGCATCACAAGGTTCTGATGTTCCGACTAAGATTCAGTTGGTATTTACGGATAACTTCAATTATGAAGTTGATGTTACCATGAACACTCCGTTCACTATGACGTTCCAACAACAATAATTGAATTGTAGACAAGATTACGTCCCACGATGTGGGACGTGAGATAAATTGAGAGGAGGATGCTCGAAAACGAACATCCTCCTTTTTTTCTCTAGAAACTTTTTTCTCCCTACTTTGCTTCCACCTACTCAAAACGCCATAGTTTTACCATAACTAACTCACTCTTATTTTAATACATCGAACAAAGCTTATAAAACGCTTACACCAGTTTCCCCATACTTCTACACCCATCCTACCCATAAAATCTGCAATACCCATATATCCCTCCCTTATCTTCATCCAAATCCACAACAGCCTCCTCCTCTCCTCAGCATAAAAAATGCCCCCGTTCATTTCATTCTCCCTCCACTTTCCACTATCTTTGTCCCCACGATGAAAAAGTTCGCCGACGTCATATTGCCTTTGCCTTTGCACAGCTGCTTCACCTACTCCCTGCCCGACGAGTGGGCGGATGAAGTGCAGACCGGTTGCCGGGTGGTAGTACCATTCGGACGGAAGAAATACTATACAGCCATCGTGCGCAACGTGCACTATTGCGCCCCCACCGAATACGAAGTAAAGGAAGTGTCCGCTTTGCTGGATGCCCGCCCGATACTGCTTCCGCGGCAGTTCAAGTTCTGGGAATGGCTCTCCGATTACTATCTCTGCACGCAAGGAGACGTCTACAAAGCTGCCTTACCCTCTGGCTTGAAGCTGGAAAGCGAAACAATCGTAGAGTACAACCCCGATTTCGAATCCGATGTCCGCCTGCCGGAGAAGGAACAGAAGATACTGGATATGCTCTCTGCCGACCCGGAGCAATGCGTGACGAAACTGGAGAAGGAGACCGGCATCAAGAACATACTTTCTGTCATCAAGTCACTGCTCGACAAAGAGGCCATCTTCGTAAAGGAAGAATTGCGCCGTACCTATAAGCCTAAGACCGAAACCCGTGTACGCCTCACCGCCGCCGCCCGCAACGAACACCGCCTGCACATCTTCTTCGACGAGTTGCAGCGCCGTGCCCCCAAGCAACTGGACCTGCTGATGAAATATCTGGAACTCTCCGGCTACCTCAGCGGACGAGATATAAAAGAAGTCTCCAAAGCCGAACTGCTGCAACGCACCTCCACCACCCCTGCCGTATTCAACGGTCTTGTGGACCGTGGTGTATTCGAAGTCTACCAGCAGGAAATAGGTCGCATAGACAAAGCACTCCTCAAAGAAGTCATCCCCGTCAACCCGCTGAACGAGCACCAGCAACGCGCTTATCACTCCATCTTAGAGAATTTTCAAAGCAAGAACGTCTGCCTGCTACATGGTGTCACGGCAAGCGGCAAGACCGAAGTCTATATTCATCTGATAGAAGAAACCATCCGGCAAGGAAAGCAGGTGCTCTATCTCCTGCCCGAAATAGCCCTCACTGCGCAAATCACAGAGCGCCTGCAACGCGTTTTCGGTTCCCGTCTGGGCATCTACCACTCCAAGTTCCCCGATGCGGAACGGGTGGAAATCTGGCAGAAGCAGCTGTCGGAAGCAGACTATGACATTATTCTCGGCGTCCGCTCCTCCGTCTTTCTTCCTTTCCGCAACCTCGGTCTTGTGATTGTGGACGAGGAGCACGAAAACACCTACAAGCAGCAAGACCCTGCTCCCCGCTATCATGCCCGCAATGCAGCCATTGTACTCGCCTCCATGTATGGCGCCAAAACTCTGTTGGGCACGGCAACCCCTTCCGTAGAGACCTGGCACAACGCCACTACCGGTAAGTATGGCCTCGTGGAACTGAAAGAACGCTATAAAGAGATACAACTGCCGGAGATTATCCCCGTAGACATCAAGGAGCTGCACCGCAAGAAGATGATGAAAGGTCCCTTCTCTCCGCTGCTCCTGCAATATATCCGCGAAGCGCTGGAACAGAAAGAACAAGTCATCCTCTTCCAGAACCGCCGCGGCTTCGCCCCCATGATAGAGTGCAACACCTGCGGCTGGGTACCCAAGTGCAAGAACTGCGACGTCAGCCTCACCTACCACAAGGGGCTGAACCAACTGACCTGCCACTACTGTGGCTACACCTACCAACTGCCCCGCATCTGCCCCGCCTGCGAGGGCACTGACCTGCGCAACCGCGGCTTCGGCACGGAAAAAATAGAAGATGACATCAAAGCCCTCTTCCCCGACGCCCGCGTAGCCCGTATGGACTTGGACACCACCCGCACCCGTACCGCCTACGAGCGCATCATCTCCGATTTCCAGCAAGGCAAGACGGACATCCTGATAGGCACGCAAATGGTGTCCAAGGGTCTGGACTTCGACCACGTCAGCATTGTGGGCATACTCAATGCCGACACCATGCTGAACTATCCCGACTTCCGCGCCTACGAGCGCGCCTTCCAGCTGATGGCGCAGGTTGCCGGACGCGCCGGACGGAAGAACAAGCGCGGCAGGGTGGTGCTACAAACCAAAAGCATCGACCATCCCATCATCCCGCAAGTCATTGCCAACGACTACGAAGCCATGGTAGGCGGGCAGCTTGCCGAACGCCAGATGTTCCACTACCCGCCCTACTACCGCCTGGTGTATGTCTACCTGAAGAACCGGAACGAGACCCTGCTCGACCTCATGGCACAGACTATGGCCGCCAAGCTCCGCACCGTCTTTGGCAACCGTGTGCTGGGACCGGACAAGCCGCCCGTAGCACGCGTACAGACCCTGTTCATCCGAAAGATTGTCTTGAAGATAGAAACCAATGCCCCGATGGCCCGTGCCCGCGAACTGCTCGTCCAGGTGCAAAAGGAGATGGTGGCGGAAGACCGCTTCAAGTCGCTGATAGTGTATTATGATGTAGACCCGATGTAAATAACTCGTAACTAAAGAAATATGAAGAAGATACTTTTCGTTTGCCTCGGCAACATTTGCCGTTCCTCCTCGGCAGAGGGAGTCATGAAGCATCTGGTAGAAGAAGCCGGACGTGCGGATGAGTTTTTAATCGATTCTGCAGGCATTCTGTCCTATCACCAGGGCGAACTGCCGGACAGCCGGATGCGTGCCCATGCCGCCCGCCGTGGATACAATCTGACGCATCTTTCGCGACCCGTACGTACCGAGGATTTTTACAACTTC
Source organism: Bacteroides sp. AR29 (assembly GCF_900217715.1). NCBI lineage: Bacteria > Pseudomonadati > Bacteroidota > Bacteroidia > Bacteroidales > Bacteroidaceae > Bacteroides > Bacteroides sp. AR29. Next base: position 4,936 of record NZ_OBMS01000041.1, on the reverse strand, counting down.
GACCTGATTATCGGTATGGACGACCGCAACATCGACGACCTGAAAGATCGTGCCCCTTCAACCGCCGAATGGAGCAAGATACACCGCATGACGGAATACTGTACAAAGTTTACCCATGCCGACCATGTACCGGACCCCTATTACGGCGGTTCCGAAGGTTTTGAGTATGTGCTGGACATTCTGGAAGATGCTTGTGCGGGGTTACTGCAGAGCATTTAATCCAGCGGCATTACATGGTACAGCGTCCCCTGCCGTGACTTCTTGTTCGGTATTTCAAGCTTCTTGAGCGTCCGCCCGAATACGGCCACCTTATTGATAGCCAGACGGTCACGCGTCTTTGTCTGCAAGGCGGAAATAATCTGCATGGGCATCATCCATTGCCCCTCCTCATCCTCTTCTGCCGCACGGAAATGGCTGTGGAAGAGTTGTTCCAGTGGGGTGAGCTGTTCAAATTCCCGGTTCGTCCGCTTCAAGATGGCTTCATCGGCATCATCCAGCCAGTAGCGCTCACCTTTGGCTACGGCATTCAGAGCTTGTGCATAGAGCTGGCGGTAGTTGATGGTGACATTTGTATCGATGGGGCCGGTGACCTCAATGCAGATGAAACGGCGGCTGCCACTGGGGTCGGACAACAAGTCCTTCTGGTTGCTGGTGCCGATGAAGGAGGCATACCGCCGCATCTCCCGGATGGTGCTGCCGTAGGGTTTGCGCAGGTTGGCAACCGGTTTCTGCAGCAGATGCTTCAGGAAGCCCTGCTGGTTGATGTTGATTTGGTCGAACTCGTCGATGTTGACGAGCAGAAAGCGTCCCAGGCTGCGTTCCGCTTCCTGCCTGCTCTTGAAGTCGATGCTGTCCGTATAGCCGAAACGCAGCTCCGGTGGCAGCAAAATGCGGCAAAAGGTAGATTTCCGGAACCCTTGGGAACCGACAAGCAGAGGAGAAGTATTGTTTCCGTGTTGCCGGTCCATTCCACGCCAGTGTGCCACCATGCCCAGGAACCAGCGGTAGAACAACTCCCGCCAATGAGGATTGTGGCACGGGACGAGGTCGGCCAACGCCCGGATGCGGTCTTTCCCGTCCCAGCGGCCGGTATCGTAAAGGTATTCTTCGACGGGATTATAGAGTGGCACATGGTCTGAAGTAAGGAAACGATTGATGTCGCGGTCCCATACGCGGATACCCTCCTTCAGGGCATTCATGGAGACCGTACTGCGGGCACGCTGGTCAGCAGGCTTGAAATAGAAATGGACGGAGTCGCGCTGACGGTATTCCAAATCATCCAGAACGGTGTTGTAGCGGAACTCATACCGGCGGCCCATAAACTCTTCCAGCCGGAAAACGCTCTCCTGCTCTTGCGTCAGACTGCTCTTTTTCCCGAAGCCTTTAAGCTCTTGATATAGGTTATGAATCGTTTGACGGACAATGAATTCATCCGCTTCCCGGTAATAGTGCATCAATGTCTGGCGGACTACTTCCTCTTCGGGGATGCCTGCCTTGAAACAATGTTCGGCCAGAGGCACCAGCAGTATCCGTAAATCCCCCTCCCGTTTCCAGCCGTCCAATTCGCGGAATGCACGGTCAAGGGCTGATTCGAAGAGTATGGCGAAGGTGTCCGAGGCTTTACTGTCCGGATGCAGCCGCAACAGCGGATTCTTTTCTGCGAGTTTTCGTTGCCGGAAGTTCTCTTCCTCGGGCATGCCGAGGGGCTGTTCCAGGCAGAAAGGTACAGCGGCAGGATTGTAGTATGGATATCCGTCCAGAGTCATGCGGCAACTCTGGGTAAGGGAAGGTTCTTTCAATGTAATGGCAAACGGCAGTAAGGGCTGGTAGCACTTCACCGCCATACGGTAGGCGTGGGCATGAAACAAGGTGGCATCGCTCTCCCGCTTCGGCGTTGTGCCGTCGGGCAGGGCAAACAATACCCATATCTTGGCACTCCGTCCGCTGGAACCGCAGAAAGCGGCAAAGGTCTGTGGCAGCAGGGCGGCTTGTTGCTTTACATATTCCGCTTCGGCAATGCCCGACAGACGGTTTACTTCCAGTTGTACGAGTCCGTTATAGTTCTTCATCCGCCGTTCTCCCTCTTGTGTACGGCTATATTCCACGGCAGGGTAGATGCGTGGCAGTTTGTCTATATGTTCGTATTGGGCGCAAGTACCCTCCAGTTGAGGAAGGATGGCCCGGAGGGTCGATACATGTCCGGCTTTGGTTTCGGTTTTCAGTTTTTTAATCAGTGCATCCGCTTCCAGGGTGCTGAGGGCTTCCTTTCCGCTCTCTTTTTCTGCTCTAATCAAGGTAATTTTCATTCTGTTTGTCAGCTTGTTTAAGTAAATATAATTCTCGTAAAGATACGATATCAGAAGGCGGAAAACAAGTATTCAGTAGAATAATTATTAAATAAATCCCTGCTTCCACAAACTATACAGCGTGGTATCGGAAACCTTTGGATTTCTTTTTTAAAACATAGGCATTCCTTTGTTTTTCTCCCTTTGTTTGTCTACTTTTGTATAGGGAATAGATGACGCCTAACGACCATGAACAGCTCTGCTTACGGCCATGAAGCAATCGCTTGACGACCGTAAGCAGAGCTGTTCATGGTCGTTAGGCGTTTCTCTTCCCAAAGCTTTTACGGATGAAGTACGTAACCCGCACCTATTCCGCATAGGGCGCGAACGTATTGTACAACAACTTAAAAGACATTGAACTATGGCAATTTTATTCGATTGGTATGAGCTCCCGGAACCTAAAGACAAACAGCGGGAAGAAAAGATACTTCATCCGCGCATCCGCTTGAACGGCTCTACCAGTACTGCCGAACTGAGACGTCGGATTCAGGAACGCTGTTCGTTGACGAAGACTGATGTTTCGGCGGTGCTGGATGCCTTGTCGCACGTCATGGGGGAAGACCTTGCCGAGGGGCGGCAGGTGCATCTGGACGGTATCGGTTACTTTCATCCCGTACTGACTAGCACGGAGCCGGTGACCGCTGCGACCAAACGTAAAACCACCAAGATTAAGCTGAAGGGCATCAAGTTTCGTGCCGACCAGGTACTGAAGAATGAGATAGGCGCTATCAAAGCTAAACCACTGGGGCTGAATGAGCATTCCCAAAAACTGAGTGACAAGGAGATTGACAGGCGGCTGACGAGCTACTTCTCTACGCATCAGTTCCTTACGCGCAGTGATTTTCAGAGCCTCTGCGGAATGATGCGCTCTACGGCACAGCTTCATATTCGCCTGCTTCGCAGCGAAGGCAAGCTCGAGAATACAGGAAAACTGAACCAACCGATTTATGTACCTTGCACGGGGTATTATGGTAGAGACGAGTAGGTTACGGTAAAACTTAGGCGTTTTGAGTAGGTGGAAGCAGATTTTGCTTCCACCTTTTTTGGTTGCTTCCACAGCAGCTCAAATGCCGATGGATAGGGGGATGCAGGAGGTGGGTGGAAGTGTGGAAGCAAAGTGATGGAAAATAAATTTCTGGAGAAAAAAAGAGGGTATTCCGTTTTATCGGAATACCCTCAAGTCTATCTATGTACTATATATCTTACTTCTTCAAAGTAATTGTTACAGTAGTGGTTGTGGTAGCACCCCACTTATCAAGTACAACGAGAGAAACCTTACATGGAACATCGTTCTGCAATGCAGTTTCTGCGCTCTTCTTCACTACTGAGAAGTAAGAGTAAGCGTCAGTCTCAGTCGGAGCAAACTGATTTCCACCATGGTCTTCAATAGCCAGATATTCTTTGGCATTGTCATCAGCCAAAACAACTCTCACGCTTTGGATTCTACTATCCATAGGCTCAGTTGTATCCTCTACATAATTAGCACCTGATTTCTTATACATCTGAGTCAAGTTATAAGCCTCTCCGTAAACATCCTTAGCAGTGATGTTCTTCAAGCTAACCTTGATAGGACTAACACCATTGCCAGAAGCATTTGCAGCTGCAGTAGCTTCCAAGGCACCTTCCTTGATTTCAGACTTAACTGTCAAGTTGAATTTATCTACAATCTTAGCGATGTGAACGTTGCCGAATACAGTATAAGCAGCCTGGATTTCACGAGTTGAGTAAACGTTGTCTCTGTTGTCTGCATCCGCAGCATTGTCGTATACCTCAACGCTGATATCACCAGCAACACCGGTTGTTGTAATCCATGGTGTACAAGTGTGTCCATCAATTTCGTGAAGCGTTTCAGTAAACGCTACATTGGTCTTTTCAGCACCCATGTCTTTGTACAGCTTGAACAAGTTATAAGTAACATCTGTACCATCTGCTGAACCGTAAGCTACAGCGTTGTCACCAACGAAGTAAGCAGACAGTCTGCTGAACGGAGTTACAGCTGACTCAGCCGGAGACTTGATAGTAACCTTAACAGGAATTTCAAAGGCGTTTACTGTGGCACCAGCTTTCTTCAAGCCCAATACAATTTGATAGCTTTCTTCAGCAGGGAATGCTTTAGTGTAATCGAAATTGAACTTGATGTACAACGGGGTCTGAATCTTAGAGCCAGCCGCTGAAACATATTGACCTGCACTGTTTTTAACATAAAGAGTGCTTGCATCAATTGTTGTAATCCAGTTTTCATCGAATGCAGTTCCATCCTTACCATATTTCACACCGTTTACTGTGATTGTCTTTTCAGTAAGAGCCTTGCCGTCTGCCCAAGTAATGCTTCCAACCTTTGCAACAGAAGGCAGGTCAGTGTCAGTTGAACCAGCCAAAGCTGCTTGAATATCACCCAATGGCAAGAAGAAATCAGCATTAGTTTTATTTACTGTCCATTCTACATCACCTAAAGTTGTTGAAGGAGCAACATATATAAAGGTTACTGTAATAGTCTTGGCAGCTGCAGCTTCTGCAACAGTTCCATTTACTAACAGATAATTTACTTTAATATTAAGACTACCAGCCTTTTCAGCCTTAATCGTATTTCC
>NZ_OBMS01000017.1:0-96892 GCF_900217715.1 Bacteroides sp. AR29 | reverse complement strand
TTATAAGAAAAGATGGTTAATCGAGCTGTTCTTCAAATGGCTCAAGCAGCATCTCAAGATAAAGAAATTTTGGGGCACAACAGAGAACGCTGTTCGCATACAAATCAGTGTGGCTATTATCACATACTGCCTTGTGGCTATTGTCCAACATGATATGAAGTTGAAACGCTCAACCTATGAAGTTTTGCAAATTCTCAGCATATCATTGACTGACAAAACCCACTTGCGTGACCTGTTCGATAAGACTAATTTCAATGATGTCAAAGATCTAAATAATCCCCTTATTCCGGGGCTATTTGATTAATTGTTTAACTCGTCCCATTTTAACGGGACACTAATGATGGAATTTATTATTGTTAATAGTCTAACACTATTTTTTGATGAACTTATGAATCATTTTAACTAATTTGCTTTTTAGAATCCTTATCCATACCAATATCCCCACGTAATCAAGTTCTTTTTATATAAAAAGATTTATGAATATGCTTTAATGCGTAAATCAAATAGTTCAAAACATCGCTATATATAAATGATAAATGTGATGTGTTTTTTGTTTTTTCGCATCATTGAGATATATTATATACAAGTACGGCATTAATATGATTAAGAGTTAATGCTTTGAATAATTACTAAATAGATATTTAAAACTTTGCAAAAATATAAATGCAAATGTTTTAATATTTATTTAGTAATTTTTAATTCGATTGATGATAGAATTTCTAAATTAATTCATATGTTTGCAAACAAATCCAAATAATAGAGCTTATGAAAAGAAATTATTGCTTATCATTAGTGTTGCTTGCATTGTTTGGGGTGTCTGCACCTTTTGCTGCTAATGCAGCTGTTGAAAGTGTGCTAAGTTCCCAAAGTACTCAGCAAGCCAAGAAAATCACAGGTAAAGTTTTAGATGCGGCAGGCGAACCCATCATCGGCGCCAGCGTGTTAGTAAAAGGTTCTGGTACCGGCGCTGTGACGGATATTGATGGAAATTTTTCTGTAGAGGCGCCGGTGGGTAGCACATTGGAGGTATCTTTCATTGGGTACAAAACAGTGACATTGAAGGTGACGAACGCCACTACTTATACTGTGAGTTTACAAGATGACTCGCAAGCGCTGGACGAAGTGGTTGTGACGGCAATGGGTATCAAGAAAGAGCGCAAAGCTTTGGGATATTCAATGGAGGATGTGAAGTCGGATGAATTGATGAAGATGAAAACTGCCAATCCTATTTCATCCCTTTCGGGGAAAGTGGCCGGTGTGAATGTTACTCAGTCATCCGGTGCCGCTGGTGCGGGCGCTCAGATTATATTGCGTGGAGGAACGTCGGGTGCTGAAGGCAAAGACAATCAGCCGCTCTTTGTGGTGGATGGTGTTATTTTTGATAACTCTTCATCAGTGGTGGGCAATTCGGCTTTCGATGGTTCTATGCGTTCTGCCTCTACTACTTCCAATCGTTTGATGGATATAAATCCCGAAGATATAGAAAGTATGTCGGTGCTCAAAGGCCCTGCAGCTGCCGCTTTATACGGTTCACGTGCAGCCAACGGAGTTATTCTTATCACTACCAAGAAAGGTAAAGAGGGCGTGGTTGAAGTGAATATCAATTCTAAGTTTACTGCTTCATGGGTAAAGAGCCTGCCGCAAACGCAACGCCAATATGCCCGTGGATATATGGAAGACCAATATGATTCAAAGAAGAACTATACTGGTACTGTGTTTAATGACTTTGCTTATACTTCGTGGGGAGAGAAGTCGAACGCAGCTACTTATGATAACATAGGTGATTTCTTTCAAGGCGGAAACATTTTCGATGAAAGTGCCAGCGTAGCTGGGGGTACCAAGAATAGTAAATTCTATCTTTCAGGGTCTTACTATGATCAGGTAGGTGTTGTGCCCGAGACCGGATACAAGAAATATGCTTTCCGTTTCAATGGTGAGCAGAAGGTGGGGATTTTCACCTTTAACGCCAGTGCCGCATATAGCGATGCTCATACGGACCGTACTTTGACGGGTGCCGGGCTTTATAATTCGAGTGGTAATGGTGCTCTTTATGGTGTGTACAACTGGTCTCCTTTCGACCGAATGACCCACTATCAGAACGAGGATGGTACCCGTTATCGTTTGTTTGGCGATCGTCTTGATCCATGGGACGAACGCGACAACCCCTATTGGATTGTCAATCGTAACCACATGTATGACGACATCGACCGTTTCAATGGGATGCTCAGTATAAAAGCCGATATTGCCAAATGGTGGTTTGTTTCTTATAAAATAGGTATTGACCGTTATACCCAAACTGCTTCCAACCGTTTGGCTGCCAATGGCGTGCTTAAACAAGTGTGGCAAAAAGGTATGATGAGTGACAACACCCAGCAGTTCCGCTATATGAGCCATGACTTTATGTCGAACATGAGCCATAAGTTCGGTGATTTCGATTTGAATCTTTTGTTGGGTGCCACAATGGACGAAACCAAGACAGACCGTAGCTCGATGATGGCTTGGAACTTTTCCGTTCCTGATTTCTTCTCATACGCCAATGCCAGTAAAGACAATAAGCAATTCACACATGCAGCTACTAAGAAACGTTTGGTAGGAGCTTTTGGAGAATTCCGTGCATCATGGAAAAATATGCTCTATCTCACTGTGAGCGGTCGTAATGACTGGACTTCTACTCTTCCTCTTGAAAACCGTTCGTACTTCTATCCTTCGGTAAGCGGTTCATTCGTATTTACTGAAGCCTTGCAGCGACTCGGTTGGCTGGATGACAGTGTGCTCAACTTTGGTAAATTGCGTGCATCGTGGGCCAAGGTAGGTAAAGATACCGGTGTGTACGAATTGGAAACTGCCTTATGGCCTACGGGTACCTATCTTGACGGTACGGTAGGTGTGGGAAATACTTGGACACGCGGTAATGACAAACTGAAACCGGAAATGACCAAGTCTACCGAAATAGGCGTGGAATTGAGTTTCTTCAAAAACCGCCTGCACATAGACTATGCTTACTATACCAACGATTCATATAATCAGATTCTTGCTCCTCGCGGTCCGCAATCTACCGGTTACATCTTTTGGAGTATCAATGCGGGCAATGTGTATAACAAAGGTATGGAACTCTCTATTTCGGGAACTCCCATACAGACTAAGGACTGGACATGGGACATTGGCTTGAACATGGCAGGTAATCGTGGTACTTTGGACGGGCTTCCCGAAGGTATGGGCGTGATGTATGTTACCGATGTGCAATATGCCGGTATGCAGGCAGCCTCGTTCAGCGGTGGAGATTTTATGGGTATTGCCGGTACCAAATGGAAACGTAATGACGCCGGTGAGGTGATACTCGACAAAAACGGTATGCCTACTTATGACAAAACCCTTGTAGCAGTAGGTAATCGTGAGTCATCGTTTACCGGTGGATTGAACAACACCCTTACTTGGAAGAATTTTACTTTCAATATGCTATGGGAATTCCGTGTAGGTGGCGATGTGGTCAACGGTACTCAATATGCTATGGATAACAGCGGTGTGAGCCAGTTCTCTGCCGATGTACGCAATCGTTCTCTCACTGTAACGGGTGTCAATGCCAATGGTGACCCAGTGACCAATACTTGGGAGGCCGATAAAACCTATACTTTTAATGGAGTACAAATGAGTGGTTACAACATCATTAAGGATTACTATCAGAACTATTATTCTAAGGAGTCAGCCAACTATATTACCGATGTCAACTCTTTGCGTTTGCGTTCTGTTTCATTGAGCTATGAGTTTCCTAAAACGTGGCTTTCCAAGATTGGATTTGTAAAGCGTGCTTCGGTATCGGTAGCTGCTACCAATCTATTGCTCATCACCAATTACGACGGTGATCCTGAAGTGGCTGCCGCTGGTGCGGGTGTAGGTGGCTCATCATCAGTAGGATTTGACTACTGCGGTGTACCTGCCACTTCTACCATGTCATTTGGCTTGAATCTTACTTTCTAACTCTTAAAAAACAGAAGCAATATGAAATTATTCAAATCTATGATATTATGTAGTGTGGGTGCCCTTATGACTTTGTTCTCGGGGTGTAGTGACTGGCTCGATGTAAATGTCGATCCCGAAAATCCCACAGCCGGAAATGCGACCTATGATTCACGATTGGCACATATTGAATTTTATACCAACAGTGCCACTCAGTTTGCTGCTTGGCGTTCCAGTATGTCTATGGGCGATTGGACACGCTATTATGACGGCGGTACTTATTGGAGCATGTCTTATTGGAGTCCTCAGACCGGTGCCGTTACCACTCCCTACCAATGGTGGTTCTGTGGAGCTGCTGTAAATATTCCATTTTTGATTGACAAGGCTACGGCAGCCGAGGCTTGGCATTATGTGGGTGCAGCTCGCGTAATTCGTGCCTATGGTTTTATGCTTATGACAGACCTTTATGGAGAAATGCCTTACAAGTCGAGTGAGGCTGAAGCCGGTGTTACTCCTACCTATAATGACGGAAAAACAATCTATTTGGGCTGTTTGGCCGATCTTGACACCGCTATCGAGATGTTTCAAAAAGAGCAAGGGTCTGCGACAGCTTCGTTGGCTGTAGGCGATATTTGGAATGGTGGTAGTGTAGACAAGTGGCTTAAATTGGCATATTTACTTAAAGCACGTTACATTAACAAGCTTATTAAAAAGGGTGAAGGCAGTTATCTTGAAGGGAAATACGATGCCGCAGAAATCTTGGCTTGTCTTGACAAGGCTCAGCAAAGCAATGCCGACAATACCGTATTCAATCATATTGATGCCAATAATTCGCATGATGTATTGGGATGGGACGAACCGGTTGATTATTCACCGCTCTTTTCTGTATGTGGCATGAATGCCGGCTATATGCCTACCAAGATGCTTTACGATAATCTGACAAATTTTGCCGGAAGTGGAATAGAAGATCCGCGTGCCGATAAGATTTTACCTTGGGCATATTCGAAGCAATCAAGTAATTCACCCGCAGAGGTGAAGTTCAAAAACGGTTGGCGTCGTTCTATGGGTGTAGACATGATTGGCAATGATAGTCCCAGCCTTACCGGCGGACCGTTGCGCTCGAACTTCTCGGCAGCCAAAGGTTGGTGGATTGACAGTGAATCTTCTACCCGTAAGGGGGACACTATTTATGTAGAGTGTACCAGTCAGTGTAAAGCTTATCAAGGACGTCCTGATTTACTTTATCGTCGCGATGGTACTGATGCCTCTCGCGAATCGGGAACTTTCTATACTCGCGTGTCTTCTCCCACCTATATTGGAACCTATGCCGAAGCTTGTTTCATACGTGCTGAAGTACTCTTTAACCAAGGTAATAAAGGAGCGGCTTTTAATGCTTATAAGAAAGGTATTGCAGCCAGTATCGACGGTATGAACGATAAATTGAAAGTGTGGTGCCGTGAAGATGCCAATTTGGAAGCATGTCCTTCATTCTCTCCTATGACGCAAACCGACATTGACAACTATTTGAACAATGGTATCGGCACTGAAGAGAATATTACTTTGGGCAAGATTCTTACTCAAAAGCGTTTGGCATTGCATTTTTCCATGGAAATTTGGAACGATATGCGTCGCTACGATTTTAATCCGGAGCTTTTCTTAGGCTGGGGTATTCCTGCACGCTATGGCGTTGATGCTACTGCCCAAAAGAATATTCCGCAGGGTAAACAGTTCCGTCGTTGGCAGCAATGCAGTCATGAGCTCAACTACAATACGGCCAATCTGCAAGCTATCGGTGCCACTGTTCCGGGAGCTGATACTTCAATTGCACTTTGGAATGCTGCCGAGGACGTATGGACTTTACCCGTATGGTGGGACAGTGCCCAAAACTAATTTTTCATTGCATTTTATTTTGTGATACAAATTCATTATCTTTACGCCCAAAATGTGGATTTTAAGATATAGTTAAGATATTGAAGGCTCTAATGGTCTTCATTCATAGATGATGATTGGAACAGCCGGTTCGTGAGAATCGGCTGTTTTTTTGTTTCGTTTGTTTGCATATCAACGGCGGTAATATGTTACTTTTGCCCTAAAACCGAAGATAGGCTGCACCTCAGCATAAAAAATGGACAAGTTCATTTTATTTTGCATTCGGTTTGTACTATCTTTGCGAGAAATAGCTGAGATGGTAGGAACTGTCTTTGCAAAGATTAGTCTATATATGGAACAAAGCAAGAAATTTATCTCTCCGGGGGCATGGTTCTCCATGACTTATCCGGCAGACTGGAATGAATTCGAGGACGGGGAAGGCTCTTTCCTTTTTTATAACCCCAATGAGTGGACCGGTAATTTTCGCATTTCGGCTTTCAAAGGGAATGCTACATATGGCAAGGACTCCGTGAAGCAAGAGTTACGGGAAAACTCCTCTGCCATTCCGGTTAGGATAGGCCGGATGGAATGTGCATATAGTAAGGAAATGTTCGAGGAAGAAGGTGCGTACTATACTTCCCATTTATGGATAACGGGCGCGGATGAAGTTGCCTTTGAATGTTCGTTTACGGTGAAGAAAGGAGAGCCAGTTGCAGAAGCGGAGAAGATTATCGCTTCGCTGGAAACGCGGAAGGATGGAGTGAAGTATCCAGCGGAGATAATTCCGGTGCGCCTTTCGGAAATCTACCAGATTAATGAAGCATACGAGTGGGTGGATACTACTATAAAGGAATTGTTGAAGAAGGATTTCCAGGGAGCCGAGGAAGACATTGCCAAGATGCAGCAGATGATGGAAGAAAGCAACATCAGCCCTAAAAAGAAAGATGCGTGGCTGGCTTTTGGCATTGTGCTTTGTGTTATTTTCGCCAATGAAGTGGACGGTATGGAATGGCGTACCTTGGTGGACGGAAACCGGGAAGCGCCCATATTGCTGAACACGTCTACCGGTGAATGGATAGACCCCATGAAGCTGGTTTGGAGCAAAGTAAAGGCAGGAGGTAAAGTGAATCTGCTGGAGATATACAGCTCCTTGTTCTAAGGTCCGGTCATCTCGGTACTGTGATTTTCAACTTTCAATTTTCAATTTTCATTTTTCAACTATTAAAGCATTGGCAGCAGTAAATTCAATTCTTCAGGTGGAAAACTTGACCAAGTCGTTCGGTGACTTGGTACTATTCGAAAATATTTCTTTGGGCTTGTCCGAGGGACAGCGTGTCGGGTTGATAGCCAAGAACGGCAGTGGCAAGACGACATTGCTCAATATCCTTTCCGGCAAGGAAGGGTATGACAATGGCACCATTTCCTTCCGTCGTGATTTGCGTGTGGGTTATCTGGAACAAGACCCGCAATATCCCGAAGAGCTGACCGTGCTCGAAGCGTGCTTCCATCATGGCAACAGTACTGTCGAGTTAATCAAGGAATATGAACGTTGCATGGAAACGGAGGGGCATCCCGGCTTGGACGAAATTCTGGTGCGTATGGACCATGAAAAAGCTTGGGAGTACGAGCAGAAGGCGAAACAGATTCTGTCTCAACTTAAAATACGTGATTTCAGTCAGCACGTAAAACATCTGTCCGGCGGGCAGTTGAAGCGTGTGGCACTTGCCAATACCCTTATCACTGAACCCGATTTGCTGATACTGGACGAGCCTACCAACCACCTCGACCTCGATATGACGGAGTGGCTGGAGGAATATCTCCGCCGGAACAACCTCAGCTTGCTGATGGTGACGCACGACCGTTATTTCCTCGACCGGGTATGCTCCGAAATCGTAGAGATAGACAACCGGCAGATTTATCAGTATAAAGGCAATTACAGTTATTATCTGGAGAAGCGCCAAGAGCGTATCGAGGCCAAGACTGTGGAGATAGAACGTGCCAATAACCTCTACCGCACAGAGCTGGAATGGATGCGCCGCATGCCGCAAGCCCGCGGGCACAAGGCACGCTATCGGGAGGATGCCTTTTACGAGTTGGAGAAGGTGGCTAAGCAGCGTTTCAACAACGACAATGTAAAGCTGGACGTTAAGGCTTCTTATATAGGCAGTAAGATATTCGAGGCAGACCATCTGTACAAATCCTTTGGTGACTTGAAGATTCTGGATGATTTCTCCTACATCTTCTCCCGTTACGAAAAGATGGGTATCGTAGGGAATAACGGTACGGGCAAGTCGACCTTCATCAAGATACTGATGGGGTTGGAGCAGGCAGACAGCGGTACGCTGGACATTGGCGAGACGGTCCGCTTCGGTTACTACTCGCAGGACGGCTTGCAGTTTGACGAGCAGATGAAAGTGATTGATGTAGTGCAGGACATTGCCGAAGTCATAGAACTGGGCAACGGCAAGAAGCTGACGGCATCGCAATTCCTGCAACATTTCCTGTTTACTCCCGAGACACAGCACAGCTATGTCTACAAGCTGAGTGGGGGAGAACGCCGCCGCCTCTATCTGTGTACGGTCCTGATGCGCAATCCCAACTTCCTGGTGCTGGATGAGCCGACCAATGACCTCGATATTGTGACGCTGAATGTGCTGGAAGAGTATTTGCAGAATTTCAAAGGATGCGTGATTGTGGTGAGCCACGACCGTTATTTCATGGACAAAGTGGTAGACCATCTGTTAGTGTTCAACGGACAAGGGGACATCCGCGACTTTCCCGGCAACTATACACAATATCGCGACTGGAAAGATGCGAAAGTCCATCAGGAAAAGGAGAAAGAGAAAGAAGCCGCCAAGGCTCAGGAGGACAAGACGGCGAAGGTGCGTCTGAACGAAAAGCGGCGCATGTCTTTTAAGGAAAAACGCGAGTTTGAACAATTGGAGCAGGAGATAGCTGACCTGGAAACCGAAAAGAATGCAATTGAAGAGGCTTTGTGCAGCGGTACTTTGTCTGTGGACGAACTGACGGAGAAGTCGAAACGTTTGCCGGAATTGTCGGACTTGATTGACGAAAAAACATTGCGCTGGCTGGAGCTGAGTGAGATAAAATCGAACTGAAGTTCGAAATTGAAAATTAAGAATTAAAAATTAGAACTGAGAAAGTGGGAAATCTGACGAATTATCATAGCCATAGCCTTTATTGTGACGGGCGTGCCGGCATGGAGGACTTTGTGCGTTTTGCATTGAGTGAAGGTTTTACATCTTATGGCTTTTCATCGCATGCTCCATTGCCTTTTTCTACGGCATGGACTATGGAGTGGGATATCATGGACGGCTATCTATCTGAATTCCATCGTCTGAAGGAGAAGTATGCCGGACGTATCGAACTGTATATCGGTCTGGAGATTGATTATCTGAATGAAGCGAGTAATCCGTCCATCGCCCGTTTCAGGGAGTTGCCGTTGGACTACCGTATTGGTTCTGTACATCTTCTCTACAATGACAAAGGGGAAGTGGTGGATGTAGATGTACCTGCGGATACCTTTAAGACCATTGTAGACGGACATTTCTGCGGTGACTTGGAGCATGTGGTCCGTCTCTATTATGGTAGGTTGACGAGGATGCTCGAGCTGGGTGGTTTTGATATTGTGGGCCATGCCGATAAGATGCACTACAATGCAGCATGCTATCGCCCGGGATTGCTGGACGAGCCTTGGTATGATGAGCTGGTTAGGGCGTATTTCGCAGATATTGCCCGTCGCGGCTATCAGGTAGAGGTCAATACCAAAGCCTATCATGACTTGGGCACTTTCTATCCCAATGAGCGGTATTTCTCCTACCTGCATGATTTGGGTGTACGTGTGCAGGTGAACAGTGATTCACACTATCCGGAACGGATAAACAACGGACGTCCCGAAGCTTTGCGTGCCTTGAGGAAAGCTGGATATGAATCGGTGATGGAACTACACGGAGGAGAATGGAAAGAGATGCCTATCGTGTTTTGAGTGAATAGGATACAAAAACTCCTGACTTGCCTTTTTGTAAAGGTAGTCAGGAGTTTTTCTTTCTATTATGAACTATTCTGTTTTTAGTAAAAAGTCATCAATCGCCTTTTTGTAGGTAGCCTTATCGGCTGCTCCGCGGAAGAGCTGAGGCTCTCCATTCATAGGGATGAATACAAAAAGAGGGATGCTTGTTGCATTGAACAACGCTGCCAGTTCCTTTTCCTTATCCACATTGACTTTGTAGACAACGATTTTATCGGCATACTCTTTGGCCAGTTCCTTCATAATGGGAGCCACCATGCGGCAAGGTCCGCACCAGTCGGCATATAAGTCTATGATGGCAGGCTTGTTTCCCTTGTATTTCCAGTCCTGGGATTTCTCATAGTCGAACACATCCTTGATGAACATGGCTTTGTTCATGACGATAACTTCTCCGTTTGTTTGAGCATAGGCCAGCATGCAAGAAAACACGAGGGCAACCATTGCTATAATCTTCTTCATTTCTTCTTGTTAAGAGTTTTGTTCTATAACGGCTTTCAAATCCTTACCGCTGATGACACCCGAATGGCGCCATACGGCTTCACCTTTCTTAAATACGATAAATGTCGGTACTGCTTGTATGCGGTAGCGGGCAGCAAGCTCTTCGTGCTGGTCTACATCTATTTTGGCGATACGGGCAGCATCTCCTATTTCGTTTTTGAGTTCCTCCAGTACCGGATGCATGGCCTTGCACGGGCCACACCAGGTTGCAAAGAAATCAACTAAAACGGGCTTTTCTGATTGTATCAATTCTTCAAACTTTTCCATAATTTTTTCCTTTCTGTTTTTATTTATTTGTAATGATAACAAAATAGGAGGAGGATTTGTTCGCTAAATCATTATTTAATCGTCATCTCTTCAATGAGATGCGAAGCTCCCGCGTATTTGTCGATGATGAACAAGGTGTAGCGGATGTCTACACATGCTGCTCGTTGGGAGGACGGACGGAAGGCAATGTCGCCAGTCAGACCTTCGTAATTGCGGTCAAAGCCGGTACCTATCAGTTCTCCTTTGGCATTGAACACTGGGCTGCCGGAGTTTCCACCGGTATTGTCTGTGTTGACAATGAAGCAGATGGGCATTTCGCCGTTCGGCATGGCATAACGTCCGAAATCCTTTGCTTGATACAGCTGTTTCAGTTTGGTGGGGACTACAAACTCCCAATTGTCGGGATCTTCCTTTTCCATAGCTCCTTTCAGAGTGGTGTAGTAATCATATTTCACACCGTCTGCCGGAGCGTAGGGGAGTACTTGACCGTAGGTCAGGCGCAAGGTGGAGTTGGCATCCGGATAGATGGGCTGACCATTGGCAAGTTTCATGTCCATCATGCCCTTTACCCATACCTTGTGGGCGGCATTGTAGTTTTTATTGGCATCCATCATGGCAATGGAGGTCTGAAGCAGGCCGTCCGTGATGGAATATTTCAGCAAGACCATCCAGTCTGTATTAATCTTGTAGAGGCTGGGCTTGAGGATGAACTTGGCAAAGTTCTCCTTGTTGCCGAAGATGGAATGTTCAAAGCAGGCGTCGATGAAAGCGTCGCTGTTGCCTTTGAAACGCTTGTCTATGATTTGGAAAATACCGATGCGTTGTTCGGCAGGGATATACTTCATGTAGATTTTCAGCATTTCCTTGCCAACAATACGTTCCACTTCGGGGAAGGGGACAGAGGCAAAGTAGCGGTCGGCTGCCTTCTGAAGGCTGTCTTTAGCTGCTGCAATCTGTTTTTTGTCCTTGTTCTTCAAGGCAGATACCAGTCCTGCGGTGCTGGGGATACGCATGAAATCGAGTCCCGTCACCAGTGCTTCCTGAATGGCTTGCTGGTGGTAGAGGGCTGGACGGCGTTGCTTTACGATGGCGCGTATCTGGTCGAATGCTTGCTGATAGCTATTGTCGTTCAGCGAGCGTCCGCGTGCCAGGAGTGCCTCTTGCTGTGCACGTTTAGTGTCCAATACTTTCAGACGGACGAGACCTTCGTTCATACCGATGGCATTTTTCCAGTAGTTGGCAGAAGATGCATACTTGCTGGCATAGTGGATGCGTACGGCATCGTCTTGCAACATTTGTTTCATCAGAGCTTTCTGGCGGACATCGCGCACGTGGTGGCGCATGAAGTTGGTGGTTTGCATACGCTCTTCCACCTCGTCGGAAATCATGTAGCGCCAGTTGCGTCCGGGGAATCCCATGACGAAGGTAAAGTCGCCCTTGCGATAGCCGTCAAGGCTGATGGTGAGATGTTTCTTCACTTTTAGGGGAACGTTGTCTTTGCTGTAAGCGGCGGGTTTCCCGTCTTTGTCGGCATAAATGCGGAACATGGAGAAATCTCCCGTGTGGCGGGGCCACATCCAGTTGTCGGTGTCTGCACCGAACTTGCCGATGGAGGAGGGGGGAGCGCCTACCATGCGGATGTCGCTATAGGTGGTCTTTACGAACAGATAGTATCTGTTTCCACCGTAGAAGGCTTTCAGTTCCAGTTTGCGGCCGGGTGTCAGGGCGATGCCTTCGGACTTGGCGAAGCGGTCGGCTACTGTTTTCAGGTATTTGGGAGACAGATAATTGGTGCCGTTCGGGTCGTCGTCGGTTTTCAGTTGTTCGTTTACGTAGTCTGTCACGTCCAGTATCCGGTCGATGTAGGTGACGGTGAGTCCCTTGCAGGGAAGCTCCTCTTCGCGGGACATAGCCCAGAAACCGTCGGTCAGGTAGTCGTGTTCCACCGAGCTGTGTTGTTGTATGGCGCCATAGCCGCAGTGGTGGTTGGTCAGTACCAGGCCTTCGGCAGAGATGACTTCGCCGGTACAGCCACCGCCGAAATGCACCACGGCATCCTTTAGGGCAATGCCGTCGGGATTGTAGATTTGGTTGGCGGGGATGAGCAGTCCGAGTTCCGTCATGGCTACTTCGTTCTGCTTTTGCAGGTCGGTGAGCATCCACATACCTTCGTCGGCGTGTGCGGCAAGGACAGAAGATGTAATGAATAATGATAATAGGATCCTTTTCATGGTGATGTGCGTTAGAAGAGCATCTGAGAGGGGGGCTATTCAGTATACGACTGAATAGGGTTAAGTATACGACTGAATGGCATTCACTATACGACTGAATGCCATTCAGTATGGGAGGTAATCTCTCAGAGGCTTTAATTTATTCTATAATGTTCATTTCTTTTATCAGATGACTGCAATTGCCCAGTTTGTCGAGGATGAAGAGCACGTAGCGTATATCCAGTGCAATGCAACGCTGCAGGTCATTGTTGAAGTTGATGTCACCGCTCAGAGATTCCCAGTTGCCGTCGAAAGCAGTACCGATGAGCTGTCCTTCGCCATTGATGACGGGGCTGCCGGAGTTACCGCCGGTGATGTCGTTCGTCGTGAGGAAGCAAACCGGCATGGTGCCGTCTGCCATGGCGTAGCGTCCGAAGTCTTTCTTTTGAATCAGTTCTTTCAGCTTGGCGGGTACCACGAATTCACGGTCTTCGGGATTCTCTTTTTCAAGGATACCGTCGGTAGTGGTATAGTAGTCGTAGTGTACGGCATCGCGTGGGCTGTATGATTTTACATTACCATAGGTCAGACGCATGGTGAAGTTGGCATCCGGATAGGAGGGGACGGGCTGTTTCATTTCACCCAAGCCACGGATGTAGGCCTTGTGGAGCAGTTCCATTCCGCTTTCCAGTTCCATGTATTGCTTTCCGAGTTCCTGCAGCTTTTCGTTCTTGGAGCGCGAGTAAGCCGTAGCAGGGTCTTTCTCGATGGCTTTCACGGTGGGCTTTGCCAGGAATTTATCCAGGTTCTTGCGGTTGGAGAGGATGGAGTTGTCGTAAATGTTGTCTACGTATGTGTTGTAGTCGCCCTTGAACTCTCCGTTGATGGTTTGGTAGAAGGAGGGCAGCTCGTCGGCGTTCAGTGCCTTGGCAAGGGCGGGCAGGATGGCTTTGGCTACGGCGCGGTCCACTTCGTGGTCGTAGTCTTTATTGTGGATACCATCGTATGCATTTTCCAACTGCTTCTTCGAAGCTTGCAGCAATGAGTCGTTCTTCTCTTCGAGCGCTTTCTTTATGTTATCCATGATAAGGTAGGTACTGCCGAATTCGATAGCACCGCGCAATGCTTCGTTGGTATAGTAGAGCTGGCGCAGCGTGGGGGTGCTTTTCTCGATGATGGCATCAATTTTCTCTACCACACCCTCGTATTCGGGTTTTCCTTGGGCAAAGGCGGCATACTTTTTCTCGATTTCGGCTTTGGCGCCCAACACGTCATTGTCGATGATTGCCTTGTTCATACCGATGGAGTTCTTCCAGTAGTTACTGCTTCCGGCAAACTTGCTGGCATACTGGATGCGGGTCTTGTCACTGGCATCCATATACTTGCGCAGCACTTCGAGGCGTACGCCGCGCATATCAATCATTGCCTGATTCACGGCGTTCATGCGTTGCTTCACTTCGCTCTGGGTGAGGTAACGTTCTGTGCTGCCGGGGAAGCCCATAATCATGGCGTAGTCACCTTCGTTCAGACCTTTGATGGAGATGGGCAGGAACTTCGGGGTTTTCAGGGGTACGTTGCTTTCACTGTATTCAGCCGGCTCTCCGTTGGCATCGGCATAGATACGGAACATGGAGAAGTCGCCCGTGTGGCGCGGCCACATCCAGTTGTCGGTCTCACCGCCAAACTTACCTACCGAGGAGGGAGGAGCGGCAACCATACGCACGTCGCTGTATACCTTATAATAGAACATATAGAATTTGTTTCCTGCATAGAAGGGGAGTGCGCGCACTTCAATGCCCGGTTTACCCTTCAAATCGCTCTTCTCCAGTTCCTCTTTTGCCAGTTTGTTGAGGAACGGGGAAGTCAGTGCATCGATTTCCGTCACTTCGCCTGCCTTTATTTTAGCGTTGACAAGGTCGGTGATGTCTACAATGCGGTGCACGAAACGGAATTTCAATCCCGGGGTGGGCAGTTCTTCACTGCGGTTCATGGCCCAGAAACCATCTGTCAGATAATCGTGTTCCACGCTGCTGTGCTGCTGTATGGCACCGTATCCGCAATGGTGATTGGTCAGAATCAGTCCTTCCGGAGAGATGATTTCGCCGGTACAGCCACCGCCAAAGATACCTACAGCATCTTTCAGTGACACGCCGTTGGGATTATAAAGGTCGTCAGCCTCCAGCTTCAGTCCTTGCTTTTTCATCATGTCGATGGAGTTCTGCTGCTTCATCAGTTGCAACAACCACATTCCTTCGTCTGCACGCGCAGAGCAGACTGTCAGTGCGGCAATGGCCGCAAGCAAACCTTTCTTAAATGTAATCTTCATATAATCAATTATTAAGTAATGTCTTTGAATTTCATTGTCATCGCTTGTGGGCTTATGGCTTTATGGCATTGTTTCTTATTGCTTCCATAATGTTTGCAGGCGGACGCCGGTTCATCAGTTCGTTCTTCATAAAGTCCATGTATGGGGCTGCGTGACTGAAGAACTTATGATATCCTGCACAAAGGTAATTCAGTCCCGGCTCTCCGTCGGCTGTACGTGCAAAACGGTTCTTTGGACATTCGCCGTTGCAGGCAAACAGCCATTCGCACTCCCTGCATTGGGTGGGGAGAGATTGTTGCTTCATCAGTCCGAAGGCTTGTTGCCGTTCTCCGTACATCATCTCCACCAGTGTATTCTGATGGATGTTGCCCAGTTTATATTCGGGGAAAACAAAATGGTCGCACGCATATACGTCTCCGTTGAACTCCATGACGCCTGCATGGCCGCAAGTCTTTGCCATGGAACATACACCCGGTTGTTCGCCTATCCAGTTGGCAAGGGTAGAGTCGAATAACTGTATGTAGTAAGTACCCACGTCCTGCTTTACCCATTCGTCGAACAAGGCGCATAGGAAGTCTCCCCATTGTTCCGGCGTGACGGAAAAGTCTGCCAGCTGCGTGCTCTTTTCCTTGTCTGCCAGGGAGGCAAGATGGCGTCCGTCCCCATGAGGGGCAATGCGCTCCACGATGGGGGCAAACTGGATGTAATGGCATCCTATCTCCTTGAAGAAATTATAGAAGTCCAGCGGATAGTCGGCGTTGTAGTCATTGACCACTGCCATTCCGTTCCATTCCACACCGTGCTTTTTCAGCAGGTTGATGCCCTGCATCACCTTGACGAAAGAGGGCTTGCCCTGCTTGTTCTTCCGGTATTCGTCATGGAACTCCTGAGGCCCGTCTATGGAGACACCCACCAGCCAGTTGTTTTCTTTGAAAAACCGGCACCATTCATCGGTCAGCAACGTGCCGTTGGTCTGTATGCAGTTGTCTATGGTGCGTCCGTTGGCATATTTCTTTTGCAGCTCCATGGCACGTTTGTAGAAAGAGAGCGGACGCATCAGCGTCTCTCCGCCATGCCAGGTGAACAGAACCTGGGGCATGGTCTGCGAGTTGATGTACTCCTCGATGAACTTTTCCAGCAGTTCCTCGCTCATCACATGCTTGGGGTTGTCTCTATATAGTTTGGATTTCTCCAGATAATAGCAATAATCGCATGCCAGATTGCATACCGCACCTACCGGTTTCAGCATTACATAGAGCGGTTTGGCAAAAGGTGCATAGGTTGACATGTATATTTTCTCTATTTTTATGATTTATAATTGTGCAAAAATACGTAAACCGAATGAAAAATCCTTTCTTTCTATTCGGTTTATAAGGAATATTAATACCTTTGCTGGGTGTAATTCAAAAATCGTTTCTTGCATGATTAGAATGAGTGTGAACCGCATTTTACCCTTTTTGCTCCTGCTTGTGCTCTTTACTTCTTGCAACCGCAAGTATAAGATAGAGGGCAGTTCCTCGGTAACCAGCCTTGACGGAAAGATGTTGTTCCTCAAGACGCTTCGGGACGGGCAATGGGTGAACGTCGACTCGGCAGAGGTTATCCATGGGCATTTCAAGATGAAAGGCCGGGCCGATTCCGTGATGATGGTGACTCTTTATATGGACCACGAGGGCATTATGCCTTTGGTGCTGGAAGACGGCAAAATCGTGGTTTCCATCTCCAATACTCAGTTGATTGCCAAAGGGACTCCTTTGAATGACAAACTGTACGAGTTCATAGACAAGCGCAATTCCCTGGAAGTGAAGATAGAGGAGCTGGAACGGAAAGAGGCGCGTATGGTGCTGGACGGTGCCAATCTGGATGACGTGCATGGGCAGTTGGCAAAGGAAGGCGAAGCACTTGTGAAGGAGATGAACGACTACGTCCGGCAGTTCATTGTAGATAACTTTGAGAATGTGCTGGGCCCCAGTGTATTCATGATGATGTGCAGCACACTGCCCTATCCGGTGATGACTCCGCAGATTGAGGACATCATGAGAACTGCTCCCTTGTCTTTTAAAGAGAATACTTTGGTGAAGGATTTCCTTACAAAGGCGAAGGAGAACATGCAGCTGATTGAAGAGCAGAAACGCATGAAGCAAAATGCTTCTGTAGGAGGACAGAAATAAACAGGAATGAGTTGATAATGA
Organism: Bacteroides sp. AR29; assembly: GCF_900217715.1. Taxonomy (NCBI): domain Bacteria; kingdom Pseudomonadati; phylum Bacteroidota; class Bacteroidia; order Bacteroidales; family Bacteroidaceae; genus Bacteroides; species Bacteroides sp. AR29. The sequence continues at coordinate 79,528 of NZ_OBMS01000017.1, read as the reverse complement.
CAAACGGGAATGCCTGAATATCCTATCAAGATATTCAGGCATTCCCGTTTGTCATTATGTCTTTATCTGTCCTGGTCTTCGTTCTTCACCATCCCTTTATACTTTTCCGGCAATGCACTCTCCACCGCCGCATAAGCCTCGTTCATGCTTGCCTTGATGTTTTCTGCCCCTTTCCCTTTGGGAGGAATAGGTTCATGGATGGTCAGTATCATCCGGTGGCGGTGTATCCACTTTCCGGTGCGTGGAAGAATCTCGAACGAGCCGTCTATAGTGACGGGCACCACTTCCAGTTGCAGTTCATCTGCCAACTGGAAAGCACCTCTCTTGAAGTACCCCATGTGTCCCGTGAAGGTACGTGCCCCTTCGGGAAATACTACCAGTGACACGCCGTCTTTCAAAGATGATTCTGCCTGCCGCATGGTGGCAAGCACCTTCTTGGGGCTGGAACGGTCGACGAAGATATGTCCTGCGCTCTCGCATGCTTTGCCGACAAACGGGATTTTGCGCAGGCTCTTCTTCATCATCCATTTGAAGTTCCGTCCCAGGAATCCGTATATCAGGAATATGTCGAAGGCACCTTGGTGATTGGGCACAAACACGTAGGAAGTACGTTTATGTATTTTCTCCCTTCCATGTACCTCCACCGGAATAAGCAGTATATAGCAGATGAGCTGTGACCAGATTTTACCGGGATAGTAACCCCAGATATGCGCTCCTCCTATCAGCGAACCGATGATGGTGACCAATGCTGTAAGGATAGTCAGTACCAATAAAATGGGCAACGCAAAGCAAACCTGATAAATAATATAAAGTATCTTCATAGGTGTCGGATTTTTTATTGCTACAAAGATATACCTTTTTCTTATTTCGTCACTCTTTCTCTCTTACTAATTTTAGTACTGTAATTTCCGGCCATGCCCCGAACCGGAACGGCAGTCCTACATAGCCGATGCCAATATTTACGTACAAAGCCCTCTTGCCTTCGTAGTACATTCCTCTCCATTCCGGATAGATAAGTTCGGCAAGGGAGTGCCCGAACAAGATGCCTTGCATGGCGTGGGTGTGTCCTGCAAGCATCAGTGAAATATCCGATCGGGGCAGTACCTCGCGCCTCCAGTGGGTAGGGTTATGGCTGAGCAATATTTGGAACATTCCCTCCGTGCCCTGCATGGCTTGTGGCAAGTCTGCAAATTGGGAGAAAGGAGGCTCCCCGTCGTTTTCCACACCGATGAGGGCTATGCTGTCACCTTTGTGATGAAGGATGTCATGCTCATTGTTCAGCAGTTTCCATCCCATTGCTTTCTGCTGCCGGATTAAATAGTCCAGATTGGCGATTTCTGCTTTCGGGCTTTGCCAGTGATAGTATGAGCCATAGTCATGGTTGCCGAGGATGGAGTATACTCCGTCCGGTGCGTATAGTTGGGAGAGTATTTCTTGGAAACCATCCAGTTCATGGCTCTGCTGGTTCACGAGGTCACCGGTGAAGACAATCAGGTCCGGCTTCTGTCCGTTGACTAAATCGACCAGCTGTTTGATGGGGTCCGGATTGCCTTGCCAACTGCCGATGTGTATGTCCGATATTTGCACGATGCGGTAGCCGTCGAAACCTTCCGGAATATTTGCAGAACGGTATTCCACTTCTTTTGTATCGAAACGGGTGATGCCTGCCAGGGTACCGTAAAGGATATTGAAGAAGCTGACGACAGCCAAAACCAGTCCTATAGCGGTGAACGGGCTGCGGGGACAACGACGGATGATGAAGTGTGCCAGTACTCCCACCAGCGAGCAAAGCATGAATATGGTTTTTGGAAAGACAAATAGCATGATGGTAATTGCCAGTCTGCCTATGGCCTGCGTATGGTTTGACATCGCATTGTCGCCCGTGAGGAACATGAAGTAAACATAGCCTGCCGCTAATAGCAAGGTGGGAAGCCAATAAAGGCAGTGAAGGACTGCCTTTCTGGTTTTTCTTACTACATAAACCAAGTAAATGTAAAGGTCGGGGATGAGAAGGAAAAGGATGAAAACAAGAGTTACTCGGTGCATATATCTTTCAATTCTTCAATGTTCTTTTTAATATTGTCCAGATGTTTGTAAATCACTTTTTTGTAGAGAATATAGATAATCAACGCATCAAATACTACAAAGAGGGTAATCAGTATGGCTTGCACGCCAACGGACATCAGATGATATTCCATCACCCAATAATTGAGGATATTGAAAAGGATAATCCAGATGGAGATGCCCATCACCTCATATTTGGTCCATTGGCGGAAAGTGGTCATACGGCGGCTGACTTCGGCAACACTCATTTCTTCAATATGTGTATTCTTATTCCAACGGTATGTTTTCCAGTCCCACCACATGCCTGCGAGAATGCTGATGGCAATGAATCCTAAAAAGGGAACAATCTTTTCTTGTAGTTGTTCGTTGAAACCGAAGGTGGGCAGTAGCAGCCATATAAGAAGAAGGGTAGCCAGACATATCGTTCCTATTCCGATAGAGAAGCGTTGTATGACTACGAGGCGTCCCAGACTTTTGCGGGTATTTGCCTTGTAGCCGGCAATCAGTTCTGTAATCTGCTGTTCATCAGCAATCGGTTCTTTCTGCAACTGTTCATTCAGTGCGTTCCATGATTTCTTCAGTTCATCCAGTTCCATATATCTATTCCTCCTTATTCATTCTTTTCAATTTGTCTTTGATGCGGCTGAGCTTGGTGGCAACGTTTGTCAAAGTCAGCCCGGTGATTTCGGCAATTTCTTCGTAGCTTTTCTCTTCCAGATAGAGCAGGATGATGGATTTTTCCAATTGTCCCAGCCGGTTTATCATCCGGTAGAGTTGCCGTAGCATGGCTTGTGTCTCGTCGGTTTCTTCAGTCCGGTCGGCTTCTTGGTTGAGGGTAACGATTTCGGGGATGTTCTTTTCTTTGCGGATAAAGCTGATGCACGTGTTCAGTGCGATGCGGTAAATCCATGTTGAAATCTTGCACTCCCGCCGGAACTTGGGAAATGCTTTCCATAAGTTGAGTACCACTTCCTGATACAAGTCGTTGAGGGTAGCGTTGGGCGTGGTGTACAGATAGCACACCTTATATATCACGCGCTCATACTCTCGTACCACGGATACAAACTCTTGTTCTGCATTTTCCATCTTTTTGCTTCTTTCGAGTTGCTTTGCACTGTTAGTCGCGGAAAGGGGCGATAAATCACAGTTCAAAAGGATTATTTTTTATGGCACATAGGTGACACAGATTAAACAGATGACCACAGATGAGAAATTCATGATGAACAAAATTATCAGTGAAAATCTGTTTAATCTGTGTCGTCTGTGTAACTCCTTTTTCAATGTACCGAATTATCAGCATTATGATACGCTTTCTAAATTTCCTGCCAGAAACTTCCGCATATTCCCTATTGGCATTCCTCGGCGGCGGGCGTAATCTTCCAGCTGGTCCTCTCCAATCTTGCCCACTGCAAAGTATCGGGATGCGGGATGTGCCAGCATCATGCCGCAGACGGAGGAGTGAGGATGCATGGCTCCATGTTCAGTCAGCGTGATGCCTATCTGTTTCATGCCGAGCAGTTCGTCCAGCAGGAAATTCACGGATTGGTCGGGTAGGGAGGGGTATCCCACAGCGGGGCGGATGCCTTGGTACTTCTCGACCAGCAAATCCGGAATGGACAAGGATTCGTCGGGGGCATAGCCCCAAGCCTCCTTGCGGACATATTCGTGCATCTTTTCTGTGGCGGCTTCGGCGAGGCGGTCGTTCAAGGTTTGTACAAGGAGATGTTTGTAAGGGTCGTTCTTGTAAGTCTCTTCGGCCTCTTCACTGATGGTAGAGGCGAAAAGCCCTACGATGTCGGGCGTGCCTGAAGAGAGGGGACGTACAAAATCACTCAGACAGAGAAATGGACCGCCATCGGGTTGTGGTGTCTGCTGTCGGAGCAGAGGGAAGGTTGTTCCTTCTATCAAGAGGTTATCTCCGTCTGCATTTGCCTGGCAAAGCCTGAAGATGCAATGGATGGAGATTGTTTCGTCCAGTCGGTCGAGCATTCTATTGGCTTCCTTGAAGAGCTGCATGGCTTCGGAAGCTTTGGTACGTTCCTCCTCGGGAAAGGTCGTCAGCCAAAGTGCACGGCAGGAATCGCAGCCATGGATGTTGGCAATAGCCGCAAAGCGAGGCTGGAAGCCCCAGGCATGGAAGAAATAAATCCAGTTGATGTAAGGGGTTACTTCATGAATCCGATACGAAAGCAATTCATGCCCCGGTGCCAGTATTGTCCTTTTCATCCCATTTAATCCTTAATCCCTAATCCTTAATTCCTAGCCTTCACTCCCCAAATCTCAGTTCCTCGCCACGATAAGCATCGTCCACCATGCCGTCGCTATAAACGGGATGTCCGTTGGCAAAAGTCCTTTCCACTTTCCAGTTGAAGGTATGTCCTTCCAATGGGCTCCAGCCGCATTTGCTCAAAACTTTGTCGGCTGTCACTTCCCACGGGGTATCGGGGCGTACCAGCACAAGGTCTGCCCGGTAACCTTCACGGATATAGCCGCGCTCGTTGATGCGGTAAATTTGTGCGGGAGCATGGCACATTTTTTCAACGATGGTTTCGAGTGTGAATACTCCCTCATCCACCAGTTGCAGCATGCTGACAAGTGAGAACTGTATCATCGGCATGCCGGACATGGCCTTCAAGGCACCTCCTTCTTTTTCGGAGAGCAGATGGGGCGCATGGTCGGTGGCTATAACGTCTATCAGGCCGGAGTTGACGGCTGCACGCAGGGCATCGCGGTCGGCTTGCTTCTTAATGGCAGGATTGCACTTGATACGTGTGCCCAACGTGCGATAGTCACTGAGCGTGAAGAGGAGATGGGCAACGCATGCTTCGGCGGTGATATGCTTCTCGGAAAGTGAATAGTCATTGAACAGTTGCAGTTCCTTGGCTGTGGACACATGCAGAATATGCAGCCGTGCACCGGCAATCCTTGCCAGCCGTACTGCCAGCTCAGAAGATGCATAGCATGCTGCCGAGGAGCGGATGTAGGGATGCTTGCCTATGGGAATATCATTCTCTCCGGCAAACATTTCCTTATACTTGGCAATATTGTTCTTGATGGTTTCCTGGTCTTCGCAGTGGGCGGCAATCAGCATGTCTGTACCGTTGAAGATGTTCAGCAGGCTGTTCATCTTGTCTACCAGCATGTTTCCGGTACTGGAGCCCATGAATAGCTTGATACCGCAGACGCGGTGCTTGTCCAGCTTGCCGAATTCGCTGTAATTGTCGTTTGTTGCGCCGAAGTAGCAGGAATGGTTTACGATACACTTCTCGTTCAGCAAATCAAGTTTGGCGTTCAAGGCATCCAGCGTAGTGGTCACCGGATTTGTATTGGGCATATCCATGATGGAGGTCACACCACCTGCGGCAGCCGCACGGCTTTCGGTGAGGATGTCCGCTTTGTGGGTCAGCCCGGGATCGCGAAAATGTACATGGTCGTCGATGATGCCAGGCAACAGATAGCATCCGGTGGCATCTATGGTCTCGTCACAAGGGGCGGAGAGAGGTTTCCAGTTGGTCAGTACCTCTGCAATGCGCCCGTCTTCTATCACTACGGAACCTTTCACGGATTGTCCTTCGTTGACAATCGTAGCGTTATGTATCAATGTTCTTTTCATATCTTCCTAATATTTATAGTAAACCCCTATCACTCTATCACCTATCACTTCATCTCCTTATCTACGGTAGGATATTTATGGAACCAACTGTTCCATTTCAACCGAATCACTCCGAATACGGCTTCACCAAAAATACTGCTGTTCATTTTGGAGGTGCCCAGTTCGCGATTGATGAAGATGACAGGCACTTCCTTTACCTTGAAGCCGCATTTGTAGGCGGTGAATTTCATTTCTATCTGGAAGGCGTATCCTTTGAAGCGGATGCCGTCCAGATTGATAGTCTCCAATACCCGGCGGCGGTAACATACAAATCCGGCTGTAGTGTCGTGGATGGGCAGCCTGGTGATGAAGCGCACATACTTGGAGGCAAAATAAGACATCAGTACACGTCCCATGGGCCAGTTCACTACGTTCACACCACTCACATAACGTGAACCGATGGCTACATCGGCACCCTCTTCGGAGCAGGCGCGGTAGAGTCGCGGCAAGTCTTGGGGATTGTGGCTGAAGTCGGCATCCATTTCGAATACATACTCATAACCTCGTTGCAATGCCCACTTAAAGCCGGCTATGTAGGCTGTACCCAGTCCTAACTTTCCTTTGCGCTCCACCATGAAGAGGCGTTCGGGAAACTCCTGCTGCAAGGTCTTTACAATGGCAGCCGTTCCGTCCGGCGAACCGTCTTCAATGACAAGGATGTGAAAACCATGTTTCAGAGCAAAAACGGCACGGATGATATTTTCTATATTCTCCCGTTCATTGTAGGTGGGGATGATGACAATGCTGTCTGATGTTTGCATACTTATAGGTAATGGGGGTTATAACTGGGAACAAATGTAATACATTTCTTTTTTATCTGGCAGCATTTTCACACAAATCTTGATTTTGCAAAGTTCTGGCGCCACGACTCTTTCATTTATGTAGTTCCTTCTAACTCCTGACTATGAGGAATGCAGGTTAAATCAAAGAACCGTATGCTTGACTTTGAACTTTAGCCTCAATCTTTAGCTATTCCCGTTTCAATCATTAACAGAAAACATTCAAACTATTAAAGAAAAACTTTCGAAGTATAAAGGATAAAGTGGGTAGATATAGGGAGAAAAAGTGCTCTTCAGTCTTGGTCTGTCTATCCCAAGCCTTGGGATAGACAGACCAAACCCTGGGATACATGTCCGCAGGCTGGGGATAAACTTTGTGTAACATAACTCCTGAATAGGGATTGTGCAGGCTGTGTTATTCATAATTGGAGGAAAAGAAGTTTCATTGCCTTCCCCGATAAATAGGGCGATACAGAAAAAAGGTGAAGGATGTGCAGGCTGACAGCAGAAAGATTATTTCAGAGAACATAGTTGCCGACAGGTCAAAGCTAAAGATTATTTGTGTATTTTTGCACCGAATTTATTTCGGTAGGATACCTTATGAGAGGTAATACCGGGGGAAAAAGCGCAAAGCAATGAATATAACTGAACTGCAACAATCTTATGCTTCCCATCCCAATGTAGAGGGGGTGTGCAGGCTTCTGAAAGATAACTCTGTCCGTCACCTATATTGCGGAGGTTTATATGCCTCTGCCGCTTCTTTGTTTTCGTCTGTATTGGTTCAGCGGGCTACTTGTCCGCTCGTTTTCATTCTGGGCGATATGGAGGAAGCCGGTTATTTCTATCATGATTTGACGCAGATATTGGGGACAGAGCAGGTATTGTTTTTTCCTTCTTCGTTCCGCCGCGCCATCAAGTACGGGCAGAAGGATGCGGCAAACGAAATACTCCGTACAGAAGTGCTGAGTCGCCTGCAAAAAGGAGAAGAGGGGCTTTGCGTGGTGACCTATCCGGATGCGCTGGCCGAAAAGGTGGTCTCACGTAAGGAACTTGGAGACAATACACTGAAACTGCATGCAGGCGAGAGGGTGGATATGAACTTCGTGACGGACGTATTGCGCAGCTACGGTTTCGAATATGTGGACTACGTCTACGAGCCGGGGCAGTATGCCGTTCGTGGCAGTATTATCGACGTCTTTTCCTTCTCTTCCGAATATCCCTTCCGTATAGACTTTTTCGGCGATGAGGTGGAAAGCGTCCGTACCTTCGAGGTGGAAACACAGCTCTCGAAGGAGAAGAAAGAAAGCATCGTGATAGTTCCCGACTTGAGCCATAGCCTGGAAAAAAAGGGAAGCGGCGGCATGGTGTCGTTCCTCGATTTCCTTCCGTCGGACAGCTTGCTTGCCATGCGCGACTTTCTCTGGCTACGCGAACGCATCCAGACCGTGCACGACGAATCGCTCACCCCACAGGCCATCGCCGCCCGTGAGTCGGAGGAGAATGGAGCCATCACGCTGGAAGGCAAGCTGATTGATGGTGGCGAGTTCACCCTGCGCGCCCTCGATTTCCGCCGGATGGAGTTCGGCAACAAGCCCACCGGAACGCCGGATGCTACCGTCTCGTTCCATACTACGGTACAGCCTATCTTCCATAAAAACTTCGACATGGTGGCGGAGAGTTTCCGCGAATACCTCTCCCGTCACTACACCATCTACATATGCAGCGACAGCCTGAAACAGACCGACCGCATCCGTGCCATCTTTGAGGACCGTGGAGACAACATATCCTTTACCGCCGTGGAACGGACACTGCACGAAGGCTTTGCCGACGACACTTTGCGTATCTGCGTCTTTACCGACCATCAGCTGTTCGACCGCTTTCACAAGTATAACTTGAAGAGCGACAAGGCACGCAGCGGCAAGGTGGCCTTGAGCCTGAAGGAGCTGAACCAATTCACCCCCGGCGACTATGTGGTGCATACCGACCACGGTGTGGGGCGTTTTGCCGGACTGGTACGTATCCCCAACGGTGACACCACGCAGGAGGTGATGAAGATTGTCTATCAGAACGAAGATGTGGTGTTTGTCTCCATCCACTCTCTGCACAAGGTTTCCAAGTACAAGGGAAAGGAGGGTGAAGCGCCCCGCCTCAACAAGCTCGGCACCGGAGCCTGGGAGAAGCTGAAAGACCGCACCAAGACGAAGATAAAGGATATTGCCCGCGACTTGATAAAACTCTACTCGCAACGCCGCGAGGAGAAGGGGTTCCAATACAGTCCCGACAGCTTCCTGCAACGGGAGTTGGAAGCCTCCTTCATCTATGAGGATACCCCCGACCAAAGCAAGGCTACTTCCGACGTGAAGGTCGACATGGAGAGTGCCCGTCCGATGGACCGCCTGGTGTGCGGTGACGTGGGCTTCGGCAAGACGGAGGTGGCTGTTCGTGCCGCTTTCAAGGCTGTGGCGGACAATAAGCAGGTGGCTGTACTGGTGCCCACTACCGTACTTGCCTATCAGCATTTCCAGACCTTCAAGGAGCGCTTGAAAGGCTTGCCTTGCCGGGTGGAGTATCTGAGTCGTGCCCGCACCGCTGCTCAGGCAAAGGCTGTAGTGAAAGGGCTTGCCGAAGGGGAAGTGAATATTCTTATCGGTACCCACCGTATCCTGGGAAAAGACGTTAAGTTCAAAGACCTTGGTTTGTTGATTATTGATGAGGAGCAGAAGTTCGGCGTCTCCGTCAAGGAGAAACTCCGCCAATTGAAGGTGAATGTGGATACGCTGACCATGACGGCTACACCCATTCCCCGTACCTTGCAGTTTTCGCTGATGGGTGCGCGCGACTTGAGCGTCATCCAGACACCGCCGCCTAACCGCTATCCCATCCAGACGGAAGTGCACACCTTCAACGAGGAAATCATTGCCGACGCCGTCAATTTTGAGATGAGCCGTAACGGGCAGGTATTCTTCGTGAATAACCGTATTTCCAATCTGTTTGAGTTGAAGGCCATGATAGAGCGGCACATTCCCGACTGCCGTGTCTGTATCGGACACGGACAGATGGAGCCTGCCGAACTGGAGAAGATAATCTTTGATTTCGTCAATTACGATTACGACGTGCTGCTTGCCACTACCATCATCGAAAGTGGCATCGACATACCCAATGCCAATACCATTATCATCAACCAGGCGCAGAACTTCGGCCTCAGTGACTTGCACCAGATGCGCGGACGTGTGGGGCGGAGCAATAAAAAAGCTTTCTGTTACCTGCTGGCACCGCCTTTGTCCTCCCTTACTCCCGAAGCAAAACGACGCCTGCAAGCCATCGAGAACTTCTCCGACCTGGGCAGTGGCATCCACATTGCCATGCAGGACCTTGACATCCGTGGCGCAGGCAATATGCTCGGTGCCGAACAGAGTGGTTTCATTGCCGACCTAGGCTACGAGACGTATCAAAAGATTCTCTCCGAAGCTGTGCACGAACTGAAGACCGACGAGTTTGCCGACCTTTATGCCGAAGAACTGAAAGCAGACGGAGGCGTCATCAGTGGCGAGCAGTTTGTGGACGAATGCCAGGTGGAAAGCGACCTCGAACTTCTGTTGCCTGCCGATTACGTGACTGGCAGCAGCGAGCGTATGTTGCTCTATCGCGAGTTGGACGGATTGACACTCGACAAGGATGTGGATGCTTTCCGTTCCCGCCTCGAAGACCGCTTCGGCCCGATTCCTCCCGAAACGGAAGAACTGCTGCACATCGTTCCCTTGCGACGCCTGGCTGCCCGCCTCGGCGTGGAGAAAGTCTTTCTGAAAGGTGGGCGCATGTCCCTGTTCTTCGTCTCCAATCCGGACAGCCCGTACTATCAGAGCCAGGCTTTCGGTAAGGTCATTGCCTACATGATGAAGTACACCCGGCGTTGTGACCTGCGCGAACAGAACAACAAACGGAGTATGTTGGTGAAGGATGTCAAGACGGTAGAAGAAGCTGTCTGTGTGTTGCAGGAGGTAGTGGCAATGCAGGTGGAAGAGTAAACTGTTGCCACTCCTGCCACTAACGTCCGAACTGCAAGGCGAATCCCAAATTGAAGAAAGTGATGTTGTTTTTGAACCAGCTATGGTCTACTCCGTCATCATACCCGTCTGTGTTATAAAGTCGTGCATCGGGGTTGGCAAACCAGTCTGCTGTCAGGAAATCACAGCGAATCATGCCCGAGAGTTTACGGCTGATGCGGAACTCATAGCCTGCTGCGAAAGTTATTCCACAATATCCTTTATGGAAAAGGTGTCCGTTCCGTTCACCGCGTTTATATGTCCGTTCCTGATAGTTCATATACCCGATGCCGAACGAGAGGAACAGTCCTTGATTCCCGTTGCTCCACAAGGGCCGGTATGTGATGTTGGGGCGTATGCAGTGCAGATGTGCCTTATCCGGCAGGCGTGCCATGCGTAGATAGTCATATTGAAGTCCTGCGGCAAATAGGGGCGTGATGTAGTAGCGGCCTTCTGTCATCAGGTCATATCCCACCCGGTTGCCATTCTTGCTGAAGAAGTCGTTACGGTTTCCCTCTACATGAGGTAAGGATACACCGCCACCGAAGATGATACTGTAATTTTGCGGCAGGCATTCGCTTTGTGCCAGCAGACCTGTCGCTCCAATGGGGAGTAGGGATAGGCAGAGGAGGAGGAATCGTTTCATGCAGTTGCTGTGAGTTTCTTGGAAATATCGTATTTTTATCGTTTCCCGTATAGCTTGTCTATCAAATCCGTCCGTCCTATCCGGCGCAGTTCGTTTATGATGTTCCTGCGCTCTTCGGGTTTGTACCAGAAGAAGAATTGGCGTTGAGCCAGTTTCTCGCGCTGCGTTTTGGCACTGAATACCGGTTCCAGCGTATAAGGATGGAAGCCCGTGTACCATGCTTCGGTGGCAACGGTCATGGGAGTAGGGGTAAAGTCTTGCACTTGTTCCAGATGGAAGTCCAGTCGCTTGGTGATGACGGCAAGTTCTGCCATATCTTCCTCCTTGCATCCGGGATGGCTGCTGATGAAATAAGGAATAAGCTGCTGGCGTAGTCCTTCTTCATGGTTAATCCTGTCGAATATCTTCTTGAACTCACCGAACTGGCTGAACGGAGGCTTGCGCATGATGTTGAGCACGCGGTCTGACGTATGCTCCGGTGCTACCTTCAGGCGACCGCTGACATGGCGGGCAATGAGCTCGCGGGTATATTCCTGCGTACTTTTGTTAGTGTTCGGGTCCTTGCTCTGGTGCAGCAGCAGGTCATAGCGTACACCGCTGCCAATGAAGGACTTCTTGATGCCGGGCAGGGCATCTACGGCATGATAGATGTCGAGCAGCGGACGGTGGTCCGTATTCAGGTTGGGGCATACCTTGGGGTAGATGCACGACGGGCGTTTGCATTTCCTGCAGACGGCCTCATCCCGTCCCTTCATGCGGTACATATTGGCCGACGGGCCTCCCAAATCGCTCAAATAACCCTTGAAGTCTGGCAGCTCCGTGATGGCTTTCACCTCTTTCAGAATGCTCTCCTTGCTGCGGCTTACGATGAATTTGCCCTGGTGTGCGGAGATGGTGCAGAAGGCACATCCTCCGAAACATCCGCGATGCAGGTTGACGGAGAACTTTATCATGTCGTATGCCGGAATACGTTTTCCCTTGTATTTGGGATGGGGCAGGCGCGTGTATGGCAAGTCGAAAGAACGGTCGAGTTCAGCTTCCGTCAAAGGGGGATAGGGAGGATTGACTACTACCGTCAGCTTGCCGCTCTTTTGCAAGATGCGGGATGCTGTATATTTGTTGCTTTCCTCCTCGATATGACGGAAGTTGGCAGCTTCTTTCTTTTTATCTTTCAGACATTCTTCATGGGAAAAGAGGGTGATATCCCCTTCTTGTACCACTACTTCCTTGTCAAGGTAAACCATTTGGGGAATATCGGCGATGAGCTTTTTGAAGCTTGGGGCGTCCATCTGTGTCTGTTGGCGTTTCAGCCTTTCCGCAAGTTCCACCACCGGTTTCTCTCCCATACCGTAGATGAGTGAGTCGGCTCCGCTGTCGAGGAGGATGCTGGGGCGTACACGGTCCTGCCAATAGTCATAGTGCGTCAGGCGGCGCATGCTTGCCTCGATGCCGCCCAGTACGACGGGGACATCGGGGAATAGCTTCTTTAATATCTGGGTATATACAATGGAAGGGTACTCCGGACGCATATCCGGACGTGCATCCGGGGTATAGGCGTCATCACTGCGCAAGCGTTTGTTGGCAGTATATTTGTTGACCATCGAATCCATACAGCCGGGACTGATGCCGAAGAACAGACGGGGACGTCCCAGTTTTTTGAAGTCGCGCAAGTCGTCGCGCCAGTTGGGTTGGGGGATGATGGCTACGCGCAATCCTTCTGCTTCGAGGATGCGGCCTATGACGGCGGCTCCAAAAGAAGGGTGATCCACGTAGGCGTCACCGCTGAAAAGTATTACATCCAATTCGTCCCAACCACGTAGTTCCACTTCTTTCTTGGTAGTAGGAAGCCAGTCTGTAAGGCGATATTCTTTCATTTGCACATTAAAAACTGTAATGTCATCCGTTCTCCGTCGTAAATCTCACGGAAGCCTATCTGCTGCTCGGAAAGATACTCTTTCATGTCATTGAAGGCAGCAGCGTCGTCCATGATGATTTCCAGCTTCTCGCCTTTTCCGGCCTCGCACATGGCTTTGATGGCAGGGATTAAAGGGCTGTAATGCTGTTGTCCGCAGGTGTCGATGGTTTTCATTTATTCTTCTTCTATGGTGTCTTGTTGGGAAAGCCATTGCAGATAGAGCTTGATGAGCTGTTGTAGTCCGAAGGCCTTCATGTTGTTGTGATAGATAACGTCGATACAGAGGTCGAGCAGGTCTTTGCTGTCTTCCTCTTGCGCGGCGATGAGGGAGCGGATGTTCAGTTTCAACTTGTCGAGCACGGTTTCGTCCACAATACCGTTGCTGTCGATGAGATGGCGGAAGAGGCCGTATTTCTCGATGGTGGCAAGATTCTCTTCAGAAACTTCTAAACTACGGGTTCCGCTGGGGTTGGCTTGTATAGTGTACATGATGTTTAATGTTTAGTGGTTAATGTTTAATGATTAATGGAAGCAAAGATAGTTTTTTCACTACAGATTACACAGATTTTCACAGATTATTTATAGGGATTGCTATTTTGTCTGTGTTAATCTGTGTAATCTGTGGTGAGAAAGCGGAGTATGGATGCCATAATTACATTTCTGGATGTTTCTTCCCGGATGCTTTCAAAAGGGAATCCCATGACAAAAGTGCGATAATCACTGCCTTGATAGGCTACGGCGGCGGGTGTGTTGCCGATGGCATAGGTCATGACTGGAAAAGCGGGAGACATGGGCAGGATGCAATCAGGGGAAGTGACCGGATAGCTTTGCTCATTCGGCAGGCGGGGAAGGGTGAAGGTATGCCCCAGTCCCCGGACAGCGATTTTGTCCCCGTCTGTTTTCAGAGAGTTGCCATGCCGGTACTTCAAGATATTCTGAATAAATTCTTTATTGCCCTGCGAGCTGTCCATATCGCTGCCTACGTAGGCACCGCTGACCAGGAGATGACCTCCCGACTGGCAATAGGAAGTCAGTATGCGCTGCATGGGCGAGGAGAATGTTTTGTAGTAGGTATTGCGTGCCGGATTGCTGGAATTGTCTTCTTTCTCAAGTCCGAGGATATAGTCCACTATCGGATAATCCTCCAATGAGAGGATGCCCTTTTCCACAGCCTCGTCGCTGCATGAGACGAAGCTGTAATTTCCGGCTGCCTGGATGGCTTTGCCATGTACGAAGGGGTAATCGAAAGTGTTTCCGATGATTTTCATGCCTTCGTATTCGTCACTGCTCTCTCCCAGACGTCGTCCTGCTTCCTTCCGGCTAAAATTCTGCTGGGCGCCGCAGAGGGAGATGTCATAGAGATAGGGTACGCCGGGATCTTGTGACAAGTCGAAGCCTGCCGCATCGGGGGTGTCTATAACGGCAGGCCCGCTGATGCGGTCAAATCCGTTGACGATAAGTATCTGTCCTTTTTCACGCTTTGCCTTGTAGGCGGCAAGAATTTCCGAAGGGAAGCTTTCGCCACCCCGGTTTACGGCGGTTACTTTAAAGGAATAGACGATGCCCGGTTCTATTTTTACGGTGTGGGATGGGGAGCTGACGCGTACGCCATTGTCAAATCCTCCACGACCGATACGTGTATATACAATGTATTCACGTGGTTTGGCAGTCGGCTCCAACGGGTCTTCCTCTCCTTGCCAGGAAAGCTCTAAAGTATTCTTCTTTTGACCGAAGCGGATGGCAAAGTGGCTGACGGGAAGGGGTTGGACAACGTAGTCTCTGCCGTGCTGGCTGCATATGTATTGCAGAATGGCTTTATAGAGCGCACGCCCGACGGTGAACTTGAAGTTAGGGTCATGTCCCAAGCGCATATCTGCGAAGTTCTGGTGCGACAACAGTTCTACGATGGTGGAAGGGACGGCGGGCAGGCGTGTTTCACTGTAGTTGCGGTTCCATAGGCTGCGGCGTGTCCAGTCTACGTTGAAGGTAGAGCGGATATCACGCTGCAACTGCGTTAGCAGAATGTCCGAAAGGTCACGGGAGGCATGGCGGTCTGTACCGGCATGCAGCCGACCGTTGTTGAAGTTGGTGGTATAAATGCCGAGAGTGCCTATAATCTCATCTTCCTTACTGAAACCGGCATCGCTATGCAGGGCCATACTCATTTCAAAGGGGATGCCCAAACCTTCTTCCGTTGGGTTGAATAGTGATTTTCCTGCAAGGTAATTCACTGTACGGGAACGTACGTTGATATCGTCGTTCATATCATTCTTTCCCTCATAGCCTCCATAGACGGGATAGGGCATGCCTGCCCATTGGGCAAAGTAGCGTGCGCCTTCCAGGTATCTGGGCAAGCCGCTGGTTTGTCCCCCGCGGGCAATGTTGCCCATGCCCCCTCCAAAGCGGACGGCATCGGCACAGACCACGCCTTTCTCTTTGCTTTCGTTGCTCAATACCACCATGCCGTAGTCGTTCCGGCCTTTGTCAAAAGTGAATGTGCCGAGGTACACCCATGTGCCGCTTCCTATTTGCTGGTTCACCTTGAACTCCGTGACGCCTCCATTGTGAAATACAAGATATTTGGCATCGCTTACGCTGCCCGGCAGTGTTTGGTAAGATACGTATACAGCATATTCTCCCGTTTCCGGAATATCGGGTACCCATTCGGCAAAAGCCTTGTCTTTCTTCTTTTCAGTTTTGGCAAAGCGTGCCGTGCCGGAGAGGAAAGGGTTTTCATTGTCTTGATAGACTCGTTTCCGTTGGGCAAATCCGGGTCGGGAGGTCTGTTCCCAACGTGCTTTCCGGCTTTTCACGTCCAGATAAAGGGAACCTTGTCCTCCATGTCCGCTCAGGCTACCGTCATTGTCTACGATGACTTCCTGCTTCTGCGTGTCCCTTTCGCGGGGAGTGAATACATTGGCTCCTGCATTCTCTAGCATGGGCAGGAGGTAGGGCAGGATGAAGGATTGGGTGAACTGGTCTTCTGTAGTGCAGAACAGCCTCGGGCGTTGCCATCCCCATTTGTCCTTGTCATTGATATAATATTTCCCGTGGCTTTGCCAAAGGGCGATGTGGCGTCCTTCCAGTCCGCGGGTGATGTCGTAGGGGCGCGAGGTACGGGTTACCCAGGGGGTACCTTTGTATTCCAGGTGGCTGAACAGACGTGCCTTGTCTTTCTTCCCTTTCCGGTAGAGGTTGGGGATAAGCTCTTCGATGCTCTTCCCGTCAGCAAAGACGGTGAGGTCGAAATAGTTCACCGGTCCTGGCAGGATTTGTCCCAGATGGCGGTAAATGGCATCAACGGTTTCAGGCCGTAGAGGCTGGTAGGCAAAGCACTCGTTTGTATAGACAAGCAATTTCTTCTTCCGGAAGTCAATGCGGAAACTATCCAGCTTGCAGGTACCGATGTTGGCCGTATGGGTGGTGTATTCCCTAAAGAATGTCTGGAGGCGTTCTTCCACATTCTGCTCTAGTTCTTGTGCCGGAAGGAGGAATCCACACAAGAGCCATATGCCGGTTAGGATAAGTTTTTTCATACTGATGAAATATTGAAGTTGCCAATATCTGCTTTTACCAGACGGTGGTGCGTGCAAAAGTACATAAAAGAAAGCTTCACTGATGAGCGGGTTACTTTCTTTTTATTATTTTGCAGACATATAAGTAAGTCTTAAGAATTAAAAAGCATTAATCGGCAATCTTTTTCAGTTCTGTCAGTTCCGTAACTTTGTCCGGATAGAGGATGGCGTTGTGCGCAGCCATTTGAGCTGCTTTCTTATGGATTGGGTCCATTCCTTCGGGAGAATATGGGTTTTCTGTTACATTCTGATGGGTCAATGCCTCAAACCATGTGCAGGCAGCTGTATATCTGCCTATGGTTAAGTCAAGGTGGTATCCGTCCCTATTCATATGGTCGCCGATAAAGGAGGTACGTGCATTTTGTATGGCGGTTCCCGAAGGGATAATTTTCTTGATACCCACCAGGTTGGCGGCTTTCTTTACTGCATCCACAATGCTGGTGTACATTTTCATTTGGTTCTGGTCATAGTTTTTGAATCCGGTGTGGTTGGCATTGGTAGCATAAGCCCATGTCTGGTGCACCATTAATACGGTTTCCTTTCCAATTCGTTCCCTGATATAGTTAACCAATTCAGGTAGGGAAGCTTTGTAGCTGTCATAGATACCAGACAAAGGGCTGGCCTGCTGAACACTGATATAGTCCCATTTCTCATCGGCCAGTGCTTTCTCAATAGTCATTGACCGGGTTTCTGTTTTTTCCCCGTCTTTCTCTACTTTGCGATAGGCATAGGCCGGAGCGTTGTTGCGTATGTTTTGCACGTGCCGTTCCAGTGAACATCCTCCGATAAACATATTGCCGATAATCATGGTGATACCTTCAGCTTCTCCCAGTTCGTGCAAATATTGCTCTACTGCATCTTGTGAAAAGCTGTTGCCTATTGCCAATACTTTGATGGTGTCGTTATTGGCATGGCATCCATTTGCAAACAATGTAAATGGCGTGAGTAGGAATAAAATGACAAGGATGTTGATAGCATACTTTTTCATAATGGTGTTTGTTTTTAAGTTTTGTCGTTTCGATAAATAAGTAACAAAATTATTTGATTGTTTTTATATCTGCAAATATTCCTTGGGAATATAAGAAGGCTGAGACATGAAAAAATGAGATGCATTGCCGGAGCAATACATCTCATCCTATTGTTAATATTTTATCCGTTTATAGCGGAATGTATTCCACAAAGGCTTCCATCGCCTCATAGGAAGCAAGTCCGAGGCTGTCATACAAGGCAGCTGTTCCGCGGTTACGGTCCTCGCTGCGTTGCCAGAACAGACGTTCGTCATTGCCCAGGAACGGTGCGCTTTCCATCTGCGATTGATGCTTCAGGATAGAGTTACGCTTGGCACGCAGTTCTTCCGGGCTGATGGGCACAGCCATCTCGATGTTTTCGATTTCCCATTCGGCCCATGCACCGCGGTACATCCAGATGCGGCATTCCTTCAACCATTTGGCACCTTCTTCTTTTTCCAAGTCAATGGCGGCAAATACGGCGTCCGTACAAACACGGTGTGTGCCGTGCGGGTCGGCCAGGTCGCCGGCAACGAAAATCTGATGGGGTTTCACTTCACGCAATAGGTTGCGTACAATTTCCACGTCTGCTTCGCTGATAGGATTCTTCTGTATCTTGCCCGTTTCGTAGAATGGCAGGTCAAGGAAATGACAGTGATCCAGAGGGATATTATTGTATGTACATGCAGTGCGTGCCTCGCCACGGCGAATCAGTCCCTTGATGGTCAAGATGTCGCGTGTATCCATGTCACCGTCTTTCTTCTCCTTCAAGTATTTACGGATTTCAGTATATTTGTCATTGATGACCTGGTCTTCGCTGTTGTTGAAGATTTGGTTGAACCCGTTGATGAAGTGCAGGAAGCGGATAACTTCTTCATCGCCTACGGCAATGTTACCGGAAGTTTCGTAAGCCACATGCACGTCATGTTTCTGCTCTACCAGACGACGGATGGTGCCTCCCATGGAGATAACGTCATCATCGGGATGCGGAGAAAATACGACCACACGTTTTGGATAGGGCTTTGCACGCTCAGGACGATAGGTGTCGTCAGCATTCGGCTTGCCGCCCGGCCATCCGGTGATGGTATGTTGCAGGTCATTGAATATCTTGATGTTCACGTTATAGGCTGAGCCGAACAATGCCAGCAGTTCGCTCAGACCGTTTTCGTTGTAGTCCTTGTTGGTCAGTTTCAGAATGGGTTTTCCGGTGAGTTGGCACAACCAGACGATGGCACTGCGGATGAGCTTGTCGTTCCATTCGCAGGAGGTTACCAGCCAGGGGCGTTGGATACGCGTCAAATTGGCGGCGGCAGACAAGTCGATAGCTACATGTGCATTGTTGTGAGTCTGCAGATAAGATGCAGGGATAGTATCTGTTACCGGACCTTCAACGCATTCTTTCACCTTTTGCGCTTTCTCCTCACCCCATGCCAGCAGATATATTTTCTTTGCCGAGAGGATGGTGGCTACTCCCATGGTGATGGAGCTGATGGGGGTATTTTCAATGCTACCGAACATCTTGGAAGCTTCATTGCGGGAGTCGTTGTCCAGCAATATCAGACGAGTGGTAGAGTTCAGGCGTGAACCCGGTTCATTGAAACCTATATTACCTACACGGCCAATGCCCAGCAAAGCGATGTCTAAGCCACCGAAACTTTCAATGCGCTGCTCGTAAAGACGGCAATATTCAAAGATGGCGTCTTTGGCGATGGTGCTGTCGGGGGTGAAAACATTCTGTTTGTCAATGTCCACATGGTCTATCAGCATTTCCTTCAATGCGTTGAAGTTGCTGTTGATGGCATTGGGAGCTAATGGATAATATTCGTAGAGGTTGAATATGACTACGTTGCGGAAACTTAATCCCTCTTCCTGGTGCATACGTACCAAGTCTGCATATACATTGCGCGGAGAGTTACCGCCTGCCAGTGCCAAGACACAGAAACGTCCCGCCTTTTGCTTGTCACGGATTAACTGTGCAATGTCAAGGGCAATCTGGTTGGCGCCTTCTTCCGCAGACTCATAAATATCTGTCGGGATTTTTTCCAGTCGGGTCAATACCGACCGTTCAAATGCATTCTCAGGTCTATAGTACCTGGGGGAGACTCTGTTGAGAGTGATTTGAGAGCTTAGATTGGTTTTCATAAAATTTATTATTAATAAATGATTAAGTATTGAACTGTTCTTTCAATCAACAAATATACGAAAAACAATGTTCATCCGCATATTGCTGAAGATTAATTAAGAAATACTGGTCGTCCCATATCTCATATGGGTTTTGACGGTTGTACGGAAAGTGTCTTCGGTCATTCCATAAAGTCACGGCCAACCGCCACCGTGAGTATGGATTTTACGTTGGGTCAACATAGGATTTAGGGGTTAGAATTATTAAATTAATCATGTTGTCGCTTTGACATTGTTTCGAAGGACAAAAATAGGTACTTTTTGGAGAAGATGTACTCCTTCTTTTGGGTATTTTCATTAAATACTCTAAAAAAGAGGATTTGGTGCATTTTGTATAATGTCTCGTTCGTTTGGGGTATAAGTGAGGATAATCATATAAAAATAGACCATTCATCGCACTTTTTGTCGTTTGGGTTTGTTATATTTGTGTGTGTTTATAAACTCTAAAATATCAATGTATGAAAAGCTGGAAAGTAGAAGCAGCCATCATAGCCGTGGGGCTGCTTTTGTTGGGAATCATGGTAAAAGGCGGTATCAACAATTTTGTGAATAAGGACCGTGTGGTCAGTGTGAAAGGGCTGGCCGAAATGGAAGT
Source organism: Bacteroides sp. AR29 (assembly GCF_900217715.1). Lineage (NCBI taxonomy): Bacteria > Pseudomonadati > Bacteroidota > Bacteroidia > Bacteroidales > Bacteroidaceae > Bacteroides > Bacteroides sp. AR29. The sequence continues at coordinate 59,071 of NZ_OBMS01000017.1, read as the reverse complement.
GCCTGCCGACAAGGTAGTCTGGCCTCTTGTCTACAAAGACATAGGTAATGACCCTGCACTGCTTTATGCCAATATGGAGAAGAAAAACGCTGCCGTCGTGAGTTTCCTTGAAAACAACGGTATTGAGAAGGAGGAAATCAGTATTGCACCGCCCGAAGTGATTGACATGCAGGCCGAACGTTACGTTGACCGCAACGTGGCCTATCGTTATAATGCCACGTCTGTCATCACTGTCACTTCCAAGAATGTGGATAGGGTGCGTAAGCTCATGTCGGGGCAGGCTGAACTCTTGAAGCAGGGTATTGCCATCACGGGAGGGGATTATAAATATAATGTGTCTTATGAATTCACCGGTCTCAACGAAGTGAAGCCCAGAATGATAGAGGAGGCCACGAAGAACGCTCGTGCTGCAGCTGAGAAGTTTGCCAAGGATTCGGACAGTGAACTGGGGAAAATCCGCAATGCCTCGCAAGGGCAGTTCTCCATAAGTGACCGCGATGCCTATACTCCTTATATAAAAAGCGTACGTGTAGTGACTACTGTGAACTATTATTTGAAGAAATAACGAACTCGTCCGCATCTTTCCAAGCGGGAAACTTTAGCCTGAACTCCTGCAGGGAGGAAAGGTTGAGGGAGGCGGTGGCAATCGCCTCTTCGTTGTCGGGCACAGTGGCAAGCACTTCCCCCTTCGGAGAGTAGACCACACTGCCTCCGCTGTGTGGAATGTCTCTGCCGTCCTTGCCGATACGGTTGACACCGCAGACATAACTGATGTTTTCCAGCGCGCGCGCTTGCAGCAGGATGTCCCAGACTTTCCGGCGGGGAATGGGCCAGTTGGCGACGTAAATCAGGAGGTCGTATTCATTGCTCGTATTGCGGCTCCAGACCGGGAAACGAAGGTCATAGCATACAAGCAGCAGTATATTCCAGCCGCGATATCGGATGATGGGACGCCGGTTGCCGGGGGTGAAATGTTCTGTCTCGTGCCCCATCCGGAAGAGGTGGCGTTTGTCGTAATAGTAAGCATTGCCTTCGGGCGTAAGGAAGAATGCGCGGTTGTAGTAGGATGGCTTTCCGCCTTCCGAGGCTGTTTCGCAGGCAATATAGCTGCCGGCAAGAGCAAGCCGGTACTCTTCGGACCATTGGCGCAGTGTTGCGATGGTTTCTCCCGTTGTGGGTTCGGCCAAGCTGGCGGTGTCCATACTAAAGCCGGTGGAGAATGTTTCCGGTAAAACAACAATCTCCGTTGTTCCACGAAGAGTTTCTAACTTCTCGCGGAGACGACGGAGATTTTCTTGTTTATTTTCCCAGACGATGTCTGTTTGCAAGATGCTTATTCGCATGGCATTAATGCTTAATACCTGATTAGATATTTCCTAAATCAAAATTTTCGGGATTTTTTCCTTTAAAGTTCTTGAAGTACAGTTTTATCTCGCGCATATCCTTTTCGATGTCTCCGGTAGGCATGACAGCCTTGGTAGAGGAGATGGTCTTGGAAGGATAATCAATCCCGATAAGCATGATGGGCACTTGTGCTTTAAGTGCTATGTAATAAAAACCTTTCTTCCAGTTGGGATTGGCTTTACGGGTTCCTTCCGGTGTAATAGCCAGGTGGAAATGCTTGCTGTTTGCAAACTTTTCGGTCATTTGGTCCACTAAGGAAGATTTACGTCCCCGGTTCACCGGAATGCCGCCAACGGCTTTGAATATCAGTCCCAGAGGAAAAAAGAACCATTCCTTTTTCATCATGAAACTGGTCTTGCGGCCGATGGCACCATAAAACAATTTACCGATAAATAAGTCCCAATTGGAAGTATGGGGTGCCGCACAAATTACACATTTGTCGTAGTCGGGCACCGTCACGTTTGTCTTCCAGCCCAGCAGGCGATAATAAATGAAGCTATAAAAGGCTTTCTTCATCTTATTTCAGTTTGCCCATTGCGTCAATAATTTCGTCTACTTTTGCATTGAAGTCAGCACGAAGTTTTTTGTAGAAACCTTTTACATTTCCTGGCTCGGTGTGGCTGATGCGGCTTATGAATTCATCTTGCATTTTCAGAATTTCAGCCATCAGTTCATCGGCTTTTTGTTTGTCTGTTCCAGGCACACATAAGCTGTTTACAAGACACTCTGTGAACAATTCACCTGCAATATAGTTTATATTCTTCTTTAGTTCTTTTCTACTTGCCATAATCTTTACGTTTAAAATGAATAATCTGAATTATTTTCGGTAAAGATAATGTTTTTCTTTGTTAGTGTAGAGCAAAAAAGGGTTTTTATGTGTTTTTAATTTAGTAGTTTTGTGGAATTATTCCACAAACTGTGGACACATTCTACAGGGAAAAATGGAGGATGCCACCATGAATAAAGAACTGCCGTCTGCTTTTCTGCTTGATATATAGTTTGTTAGACGTAATGGATGAGATGGTGATAGATTGGCATCGGATTTGCTTTAATAGAAAGAAACAGGGTTAAATTTAATATACAAACAAGCATGAGACAGTTTTTTACGAAAAAAGAATTGAAACTAAAGAAGAAGAGGTTGCTGATGATGGTTGCCTGCATGGCGGTATTGTTGGCAGGTTACGTTATTCTGACTTGGCCTAAGAAGGTGGAATCGGAAGCTCCTACCGTGATTGTGGAATCTGCGGAAAAAGGAGATGTGGAGATATATGGCGAGTACGTGGGACGTATTCGCGCTCAGCAGTTTGTAGAGGTACGTGCGCGTGTGGAAGGGTATTTGGAGAATATGCTTTTCGCAGAAGGAACATATGTCACCAAGAACCAGGTACTTTTTGTGATAAACCAGGACCAGTATAGGGCAAAGGCTGACAAAGCTCGTGCACAGTTAAAGAAGGATGAAGCGCAGGCATTGAAGGCAAAGCGCGATTTGGAGCGTATCCGCCCCCTCTATGCGCAGAACGCTGCCAGCCAGCTGGATTTGGACAATGCCCAGGCTGCTTACGAGACTGCAGAAGCCTCAGTAGCGATGAGCCAGGCCGATTTGGACCAGGCTGAATTGGAATTGGGATATACGTTGGTCCGTTCTCCGCTATCGGGACATATCAGTGAAAGAAATGTGGATTTGGGAACATTGGTCGGACCGGGAGGCAAGTCCTTGCTGGCTACGGTTGTGAAAAGTGATACGGTTCTGGTAGATTTCAGCATGACGGCATTGGATTACCTGAAAAGCAAGGAACGGAATATCGATATAGGGCGTCAGGACTCTACACGTTCCTGGCAGCCGAACATTACGATTACTTTGGCGGATAATACCGTCTATCCTTATAAGGGCTATGTGGATTTTGCCGAACCTCAGGTGGACCCTCAGACCGGAACATTCTCCGTGCGTGCCGAAATGCCGAACCCTAACAAAGTGTTGTTACCGGGGCAGTTTACAAAGGTTAAGCTATTGCTGGATGTACGTGAGGGTGCTGTCGCCGTTCCTCAAAAGGCGGTTACCATTGAGAAAGGTGGTGCATATATTTTTGTGATGCGCCGGGACTCTACGGTTGAAAAGCGTTTCATTGAACTGGGACCTGAATTTGGCAACAATTGGGTGGTTGAGCGTGGTCTGGTTGCCGGAGAACAAATTGTGACGGAAGGTTTCCACAAGCTGACTCCGGGTATGAAAGTACGTGCCCAGGCTGCCGTTCCTAAAAAGGAGGAAGAGCAGACGAGTGATTCTCTGAACAAGCAGGTTGTTTCCGAAACGAAGCCGACCGCTCCTGCTGAGAATAAATCAAAGGACAACAACCCTTCAAAGTAATGATGCCATGAAAGTAAGTTTCTTTATAGACCGCCCGGTATTCTCGGCGGTGATATCGATTGTGATTGTGATTGTCGGTATCATTGGCCTGACGATGCTGCCGGTAGACCAATATCCGCAGATAACGCCTCCCGTAGTGAAAATCAGCGCTTCCTATCCGGGAGCCAGTGCGCTGACTGTTTCGCAGGCGGTGGCAACCCCTATCGAGCAGGAGATAAACGGCACTCCCGGCATGTTGTACATGGAGTCCAACAGTTCCAATTCCGGTGGCTTTTCGGCTACGGTCACTTTCGACGTGTCTGCCGACCCGGATTTGGCTGCCGTAGAAATACAGAACCGTGTGAAACTGGCGGAGAACCGTTTGCCGGCCGAAGTGATTCAGAACGGTATTTCTGTGGAAAAGCAGGCTCCCAGCCAGTTGATGACCATCTGTCTGACTTCCAGTGACCCGAAGTTCGACGAAATTTATCTGAGTAACTTTGCCACTATCAATGTGCTCGACTTGTTGCGCCGTATCCCCGGTGTGGGACGTGTTTCCAACATCGGCAGCCGCTACTATGCCATGCAGATATGGGCGTTGCCCGACAAACTTGCCAACTTTGGCCTGACGGTGCAAGACTTGCAGAATGCCCTGAAGGACCAGAACCGTGAGTCTGCTGCGGGTGTTTTGGGGCAACAGCCGGTGAAGGGACTCGACATTACTATCCCTATCACTACCCAGGGACGTTTAAGTTCGGTAAAGCAGTTTGAGGACATTGTAGTCCGTGCCAATGCCAACGGTTCCATCATCCGTCTGCGCGATGTGGCGCGTGTTTCATTGGAAGCATCTTCCTATAGTACGGAAAGTGGAATCAACGGCGAGAATGCCGCCGTGCTCGGTATCTATATGCTTCCCGGGGCCAATGCCATGGAGGTTGCGAAGAGCGTAAAGGCTGCTATGGAGGAAATCAGTGCAAATTTCCCTGAAGGGATGAGCTATGAGATTCCCTTCGACATGACGACTTATATTTCCGAATCCATTCACGAAGTGTACAAGACGTTGTTCGAAGCGCTGATTCTGGTGGTGCTGGTCGTATTCCTTTCCTTGCAAAGCTGGCGTGCGACGGTGATACCGATTGTTGCGGTACCTATTTCCCTGATTGGTACCTTCGGTTTCATGCTTATTTTCGGCTTCTCTCTGAACATACTGACTTTGCTTGGATTGATTCTCGCCATCGGTATTGTGGTGGATGATGCCATTGTGGTGGTGGAGAATGTAGAACATCTTATGGAGACGGAGAAATTGAGCCCGTATGAAGCTACCAAAAAGGCGATGAACGGATTGGCAAGTGCCTTGATTGCCACATCATTGGTGCTCTGTGCCGTGTTTGTGCCGGTAAGTTTCTTGAGCGGAATCACCGGACAGTTATACCGTCAGTTTACCATTACTATCGCCGTTTCCGTATTGCTTTCTACGGTAGTGGCCCTGACGCTTAGTCCCGTCATGTGTTCGCTCATATTGAAGCCCGACAGTGGAAAGAAAAAGAACATAGTTTTCCGCAAAATCAATGAATGGCTGAACTTGGGCAATCACAAATACGTGGCTGTCATTAACCGGGTCATCAGGAATCCCCGCCGCTTGATGAGTGCGTTCGGCCTGGTACTGGTTGCCATTTTCATTATCCACCGGTTGGTGCCTACCAGTTTCCTGCCGGTAGAAGACCAGGGCTATTTTAAGATAGAGTTGGAGTTGCCGGAAGGTGCTACTTTGGAGCGAACCCGTGTGGTGACCGACCGTGCCGTGCAATACTTGGAGAAGAATCCCTATGTGGCCTATGTGCAGAACGTGACGGGTAGCAGCCCCCGTGTGGGTAGCAACCAGGCACGCAGTGAGCTGACGGTTATTCTGAAACCGTGGGAAGAGCGTAAGGGGATTTCCATCGATAAGATAATGGAGAATGTGGAGCAGGATTTGAAGGAATATCCCGAATGCAAGGTCTATCTTTCCACGCCTCCGGTCATTCCGGGATTGGGTACCTCGGGAGGTTTCGAAATGCAGCTTGAGGCGCGTGGAGAGGCGACGTTTGACAACTTGGTGCAGGCGGCAGATACGCTGATGTATTATGCCCAGAAGCATAAGGAGCTGACGGGGCTTTCATCATCCTTGCAGTCTGAAATACCGCAACTTTATTTTGATGTGGACCGTGATAAGGTGAAAATGCTGGGTGTGCCCCTGGCGGATGTATTCTCTACCATGAAGGCCTATACCGGTTCAGTATATGTGAATGACTTCAATATGTTCAACCGTATATATAAGGTGTATATCCAGGCCGAGGCTCCTTATCGTGAGCATAAGGACAATATCAACTTGTTCTTTGTAAAGGCAAAGGACGGAGTGATGGTGCCGCTTACTTCCTTGGGAAATGCCTCTTATACCACCGGTCCGGGCAGTATCAAGCGTTTCAATATGTTTACCACTGCCGTCATCCGCGGTTCTGCGGCACAAGGCTACAGTTCCGGCCAGGCAATGGAGATTATGGAGCAGATTGCACGTGACCACTTGCCGGACAATATCGGTCTGGAGTGGAGTGGCCTTTCCTATCAGGAAAAGAAGGCGGGAGGACAGACGGGTCTTGTGCTTACGCTGGTATTCCTTTTCGTATTCCTCTTTTTGGCTGCGCAATATGAAAGTTGGACGGTGCCTATCGCTGTATTGCTTTCACTGCCGGTTGCCGCTTTGGGTGCCTATCTGGGCGTTGTGATATGCGGATTGGAGAATGATATTTATTTCCAAATCGGCTTGGTGATGCTGGTGGGGCTTGCGGCAAAGAATGCCATTTTGATTGTGGAGTTTGCCAAGGTGCAGGTTGACAAGGGAGGAGACTTGATACAGTCTGCCATCCATGCTGCCCAACTCCGTTTCCGGCCTATCCTGATGACTTCCCTCGCCTTTGTATTGGGAATGCTTCCTATGGTGTTGGCAAGCGGACCGGGCTCGGCGAGCCGTCAGGCCATCGGTACGGGTGTTTTCTTCGGAATGATATTTGCCATTGTATTCGGTATTGTGCTTGTACCGTTCTTCTTTGTCCTGGTATACAAGACAAAAGCCAAAGTGCAGCATAAGATTAAGAAAGACTGATTTTAAAGACAACGTTTATGAAAAGAAAGAACATATATATTATTTTGTTGCTGAGTATGTTTGCCCTTACCTCATGCAAGGTGGGCAAGAGCTATGTGCGTCCGGAGATGGCATTGCCGGATAGCCTGGCACAGCAGCAGGATAGCATGAGCATAGCCGATGAACAGTGGCAGGCAGTTTATACGGACAGCACGCTGCGTGCTTTGATAGACCGTGCTCTGGAATATAACAAAGACATGCTGATTGCAGCTTCCCGTGTCAAGGAGATGGCTGCCCAAAAACGTATCAGTGTTGCCAACCTTCTGCCGCAGCTCACCGGAAAGGTGGAGGCTGAGCGCGAGGTGGAGAATTACGGTGGTCATAGCCGTGATGTAGGCAATACTTACGAAGCCAAGGCGTTGCTCTCTTGGGAACTGGACCTTTGGGGAAACTTGAGATGGAAGAAAGTGGCTGCTGTGGCCGAATATTTGCAAAGTGTGGAGGCGCAGCGTGCGTTGCGCATGACCATCGTTGCCGAAGTGGCGCAGGCTTATTATGAGCTGGTAGCCCTTGATACGGAACTGGAGATTGTGCGCCAGACACAAAAGGCGCGTGAAGAGGGAGTGCGCTTGGCGCGTATCCGTTTTGAAGGAGGGCTGACCTCGGAGACCTCTTATCAACAGGCTCAAGTGGAGTTGGCTCGTACGGCTACTCTTGTTCCGGATTTGGAACGCCGTATCTCTCTGAAAGAAAATGATATATCCTTCCTTGTGGGGGAATTTCCTACCCGTATCAAGCGTGTCAATTTTCTGCAGGAACTGGATGTGCCGGAGTCCTTACCGGTAGGTCTGCCTTCCGATTTGTTGGAACGTCGCCCCGATGTCCGTGTGGCAGAGCAGCAGTTGAGGGCTGAACATGCCAGAGTGAAAGTTGCTTATACCAATATGTTCCCCCGTTTGGCCCTGACCGGACAATTTGGATTGGAAAGTGATGTGTTATCCAATTTCCTGGAATCTCCCTATTCCTTATTGAATGGGGCAGTCTTGGCACCACTTTTCGGTTGGGGAAAGAACCGTGCTGCATTGAATGCACAGAAGGCTTCTTTTGAAGCCGAAGTGCATAGCTATGAAAAGACAGTGCTGAATGCTTTTAAGGAAGCGAAGAATGCCATTGTAGATTTCAATAAGATAAAGGAGGTCTACCAACTGCGTGCCAAACTTGAACGTTCTGCCAAGGGATATGTGGATTTGGCACAGTTGCAATACATCAACGGCGTCATCAATTATATGGATGTGCTCGATGCCCAGCGTGGTTATTTCGATGCCCAAATAGGGGTGAGCAATGCCATCCGCGACGAACTTATTGCCATGGTAAATGTCTATAAGGCATTGGGGGGTGGCTGGCAAACCGAATGACGTGTGATTAAAGAAGACAGCAAGGGCGTGTATGTACCGAAATATTTGATGGTATATACACGCCCTTGTTCTATAATTGGCTTATTTCATCTAGGATTCTGTATTTAGAGTCTCCTTGTTTTCTTTCTTTTCCTTTGCCTTTTCTACTTCAAGAGCTACGTTTACAGCATTCATGCCTTTAAGGCCACGTTCGAGGTCGAACGTCACAATATTGTTTTCTGCTATATCTGTCAGCACATTGTTAATGTGGAAAAAGTATTTTTCGACCCCGGATAAGTCCTTGATGAAGCCGAAGCCTTTCGATTCATTGAAAAACTCGATAGGTCCTCTGCGGATGACCGGTTCTTCCTTGTCTTTTTTGGGAGTTGATATGACGATTTCTTCCAGCTTTATTTCTTCTTTGGGAGTGTTTTCTGCCGGAGGAGTAGAGGTTATCATGCCGTTTTCGTCAACATAGGCAATCATATCTTCAAAGCTATTGGCTTTGTTGGATAGTTTTTTTTCTTCTTTCTTTTTTTGTTTTTCAGCTCGTCGGGCGAGTCTTTTCTTTTCATTTTCACGCTTGTCTGCGGAGATGGATTTGGCCATGTATTTTTATTTATTGAGTTATAAAAAAAGCAGGGGGCATTGCTACAACACCTCCTGCTTTTGTCAGTAGTTAAGAATATTAATATCTTCTAGAGTTGTAACCGCCTCTTCTGTCGCGATTGCCGCCATTGGAAGGTCTTTCTTCGCGGGGGCGTGCCACGTTTACCGAGATTTGTTTGTGGTCAAATTCAGCACCGTTCAATTCGTCAATGGCTTTTTGGCCTGCTGCATCGTCCGGCATTTCTACGAAACCGAAACCTCTGGATCTTCTTGTTTCTCTGTCTGTAATGATTCTTGCAGAAGAAACTTCTCCGTACTCTGAAAATAAATCGTTTAAGTCAGCGTCTGTTGTGCTGAAATTTAAACCTGAAATGTAAATGTTCATTTGAAATTTTAATTAATTGTAATTATTAAATTGGAGTATGGAGAATAATTATGGAAGAGACCGCCTAATAATAGTTGTATATTAAAAGAAGAACAATGCGATAACGACTCGTAACTCAAACTTTGCGGCAAAGATAACACAATAAATCAGTTAATTGCTTTCTTCTCCTTTTTATTTTAGGATAAAAAACGATAAATGTCATTTTATACATTATTTCGGCCTCTCGTTTGCATATCTTACGAAAAAAAGCGAAATTTGCGACGCTTTTAAACGGAACTTTACTAACACCTTTAAATAATTAAGAGAAATGACTAAAAGTGCATTGCAAATTGCAAGGGCTGCCTATCAGCCCAAACTTCCGAAAGCGCTGAAAGGAACTGTTAAGGCTGCAGAAGGCGCAGCTACTCAGTCTGTTGCTGACCAGGAAGAAATCAAGAAATTGTTCCCCAACACGTACGGAATGCCTTTGATTAAGTTTGAAACTACCGATGAGGTGGTTAACTTCCCCGCAATGAACGTGGGTGTTATCCTTTCCGGTGGACAGGCTCCTGGCGGTCACAATGTGATTTCCGGTATTTTCGACGGTATCAAGAAGTTGAACAAAGACAGCAAATTGTATGGCTTTATTCTGGGTCCTGGCGGCTTGGTTGACCATAATTATATGGAACTGACTGCTGACATCATTGATGAATACCGCAATACGGGCGGCTTTGACATCATCGGTTCGGGCCGTACCAAGCTGGAAAAGGAAGAACAGTTTGAGAAAGGTTATGAAATCCTGAAGGAACTTGGCATCAAGGCACTGGTAATCATCGGTGGCGATGACTCCAATACCAATGCTTGCGTACTGGCTGAATACTATGCTGCCAAGAATTATGGCGTGCAGGTAATAGGTTGCCCCAAGACCATCGACGGTGACTTGAAGAATGATATGATTGAAACTTCTTTCGGTTTCGATACGGCTTGCAAGACTTACTCTGAAGTAATCGGCAATATCCAGCGTGACTGTAACTCTGCCCGTAAATACTGGCACTTCATCAAGCTGATGGGACGTTCCGCTTCTCATATCGCTTTGGAATGTGCATTGCAGGTTCAACCCAATATGTGTATCATCTCTGAAGAGGTTGAAGCTAAGGATATGTCTTTGGACGACATCGTGACCAGCATTGCCAAGGTCGTTGCTGAACGTGCAGCCCAGGGTAACAACTTTGGTACGGTTCTTATCCCCGAAGGATTGGTTGAATTCATCCCGGCCATGAAGCGTCTGATTGCTGAGTTGAACGACTTCCTTGCTGCCAATGCAGAAGAGTTTGCTCAAATTAAGAAATCTCACCAACGCGATTATATCATCCGTAAACTCTCTCCGGAGAATGCTGCCATTTACGCAAGCTTGCCCGAAGGCGTGGCTCGCCAATTGTCTCTGGACCGCGACCCGCACGGAAACGTACAGGTATCTCTGATTGAAACTGAAAAGTTGCTGTCCGAAATGGTGGGTACCAAGCTGGCTCAGTGGAAAGAAGAGGGCAAGTTCGTAGGCAAGTTTGCTGCACAACACCACTTCTTCGGTTACGAAGGACGTTGCGCTGCTCCGTCAAACTTCGATGCTGACTACTGCTACTCTTTGGGTTATGCAGCATCTGCATTGATTGCTAACGGAAAGACCGGTTACATGTCTTCTGTACGCAACACTACTGCTCCTGCCGAAGAATGGATTGCAGGCGGTGTGCCCATTACTATGATGATGAACATGGAACGTCGCCACGGTGAAATGAAGCCGGTTATCCAGAAGGCTCTGGTGAAGCTGGACGGTGCTCCGTTCAAGGCATTCGCTGCTCAGCGTGACCGTTGGGCTATGGAAACAGACTACGTTTATCCAGGCCCTATCCAGTACTTCGGTCCGACAGAAGTTTGCGACCAGGCTACGAAGACTTTGCAGCTGGAGCAGGCTAAATAAGTTGATGCATCAACAAGTTGACAATAAAACGGAGGGGCGGTTCATTCCGCCCTTTCTTTTCCTTTGCTCATGGCAACCAAGACCTCCACAAATATCCGGCGTAAAACTACTGCCGCCCGTCGTTCTTCCTCTCCGCGGAGCAAGAAGAAAATGCAGCCGCGTACCATGCCCGTATGGTTGCGCAATCTTTTGGCGGTCTGTATCATTCTTGTTTTTTCTACCGGCTTTTACTGGTTTTTCATTCGTCCTTATGCTTATCGCTGGAAGCCTTGTTATGGTCAGAAAGGTTACGGTGTATGTATGCCTTGCAACTATGAGGTGCATGGCATAGACATATCCCACTATCAGGGAAAGATAGATTGGGAACTCCTGACACATAATAGAGAAGCCCAATTTCCCATTCACTTTATTTTTCTGAAAGCTACCGAAGGCGGCGATCATGGTGACGATACGTTTACGCAGAACTTCGGCCAGGCGCGTAAATACGGTTTTATCCGTGGTGCCTATCATTATTTTATCCCTAAGACCGATGCCCGCAAGCAAGCCGATTTCTTTATCCGTACCGTGCAGCTGGCAAAGGGAGACCTGCCTCCCGTACTTGATGTGGAGACTACCGGCAAGCAGTCACCGCAGGAACTTAAAACGGCAGTCAAGACTTGGCTGGATAGGGTAGAGGCGCATTACGGCGTAAAGCCTATTCTTTATACTTCCTATAAATTCAAGAAACGCTATCTCAGCGATTCCATTTTCAATGCTTATCCTTATTGGATAGCCCATTATTATGTAGATTCCGTGCGTTATGAGGGCAAGTGGCACTTTTGGCAGCACACGGATGTAGGCACTGTGCCCGGTATTGAAGAAGAGGTGGATTTGAACGTCTTTAATGGTACAATGGAGGAACTTTTGGAGCTTACGTTGAAAACTCCTTGTATAGAACGCTAAAGGTCAACTTTAGCTTCCTGATATTGACCTTTAGCTTTTTAGTATTGACCTTTATTATTTTTGGAATTTCACTGCCGCCCACCGGTTCTTCTCACGATGGTGGACAAAGTGCAGCCCGTTGCGTTCGGCTTCTTCGCGGATGACGGGAATGTCATCTATGTAGAAACCGCTCATCAACAATTCCGCTCCGGGATTCATGCGGGCTATGTAGTGCTTCATATCTGCCAGGAGGATATTGCGGTTGATGTTGGCGATAACCATATCAAAAGGACCTTTGCTTTCCAGAGAGGAGGCATCGCCTTGGGATACGGCAATATTGTCCACCCCATTCAATTCTATATTTTCGAGGGAGTTGCGCACACACCATTCATCTATGTCGATAGCTGTACAAGGGGAGGCTCCACGCATGCGTGCCAGTATGGCAAGGATGGAAGTCCCACAACCCATATCGAGCAATGCTTTGCCTTGCAGGTCACTATCCAGCAGTTCGCCTATGATGAGGCTTGTTGTCTCGTGGTGCCCTGTGCCGAATGCCATTTGCGGATTGATGACGATGTCATATTCTGCTTGTGGGACATCGTTGTGAAAAGTGCTGTGAATGACACAACGGTCTCCGATAACGATGGGCTGGAAGAAGTTCTTCTCCCATTCCTCGTTCCAGTCTTTGTCTTCGGCTTCTACGAAATTATATTCTATCTGTGTATCGGGCAGAGGGAAGTCTGCAAGTGCTTCTTTGAGTAGAGATTCGTTATACAGCTCTTTCTGTATATAGGCAGTGATACCGTCGGTCTGCTCAACAAAACTTTCAAAGCCAGCTTCACCCAAGACTCCGGAAAGTACATCGTTGACTATTTCTGTGCACGGAACAGTGCGGAATGTAAATTCTAAATATTTCATCGGAATATGATTGTTTGTTAAATGCAGAAGAAGATTTTAAAGAACAAATCTATTTCTGCGTATCTTTGTTTTCACACTGCAAAGGTAATGTAAACCGAGGGCAGAATAAAATGAACTTGTTCATTTTTTATGCGGAAGTGCCGCTTGCCTCGTCAAAAGGCGGGGTATTTAGGGAATTCCCTATAAATCTTTGGGGAAAATCTGCTGCATGGGATAAAATCCGGCGTTATCTTTGTGACGTGAAGAAATAGATAAACGTAAAATCCATAAACCAAACTAATATGAAAAAGATTGTTTTTTTATCGCTTTTTGCCTTGTGCCTCCCATGGACACTGGTGGCACAAAGTATAGATGACGACCTTTACTACACTCCTTCCAAGAATAAGGAAGAGAAAAAAGAAGAGGTGAAGCAGGAGAAGAAAGTCGCTGCTCCCGTAGAAGAGATTGTAGTAAAGTCGAATGTACCGACCACTGTCTATTCATCGCCGGGAAGCACTACTGTTGTAGTAAAAGACCGTAAGGGAAACACCCGCGATGTGGACGAATATAACCGCCGTTATGACTCCCGCGACAATGATTTCGTGATGGAGAACGATACCCTTTACATCAATGAAAAAGAAGATGACGGCCTGGACGGCGAATGGGTGAACGGTGAATTTGAAGGTTCGCAGGATGATTACGAGTATGCTACCCGTATCATCCGTTTCCGTAATCCCCGTTATGCCATCAGCATCAGCAGCCCGCTATATTGGGATGTGGTCTATGGCTTGAATTCCTGGGATTGGAACGTGTATACCGACGGATTATATGCATATGCTTTCCCTACATTCACCAACCGCTTGTGGTGGGATTGGCGCTATAACTCTTATGGTTGGGGCGGCTATCCTTACTATGGCTGGGGATGGAACAGCTGGTACGGTCCGAGCTGGAGCTTTGGCTGGGGCGGCTGGTACGGCGGTGGCTGGTGGGGACATCATCATCACCATCACTATCATCCCGGATATTATCCCGGTGGCGGTGGTCATTGGGGAGGTGGCCATTGGGGAAATGCATATACCAATAGACGTTCTTATGGTCCGAGCCGTTCTTCTTATGCCGGAAACAGAGTATCGTCCTCTACTTCCCGCCGTTCTTCTACTGTAAATGGAGGGCAGACTGTACGTCGTAGCAGTACTACTTCCGGTCAAGTGAGACGTAGCAGTACCGGTACGTCAACCCGTCGGGTGGTAGGTACAAGAAGTTCGTCTACAGTTCGTTCAAGTTCTTCTGCAACTCGCTCAAGTGTAAACCGTTCGAGTGCGGCTTCTACCCGCCGTTCCACTTACACCCGTCCAAGCAGTACGCGTAGTAGCTCATATAATAGTAGCGTAGAAGGAGTTCGTAGCAGTCGTTCTTCCGGTGTACGCTCTTCTGTTGGAACTTCCACTCGTAGCAGGACTTCATCGACTTATAACAGAGGTTCAAGCGCCGCACCGGCACGCAGCTACTCCAATGACAACAATCGTAGTAGCAGTCGTTCATATTCTGCTCCAGTACGTTCATCCAGTAGCACCCGTTCTTCTTCCAGCTTCTCTTCAGGCAGTAGCTCACGTTCCAGTTACTCCAGTGGTGGTGGCGGTGGTGCCAGTCGTTCCAGTGGCGGCGGTGGTTCCAGAAGACGGTAAGTATAAGTATGTTTTAATCTAACAAGACTAAGAATTATGAAGAAGATAACCATGATAGCCCTTGCTATGTTTACAGCTGTAGGCGCAGGGGCACAGACAATATATGATGCAACGAATATAGCACAGAAGGAATTGAATGGAACCGCCCGTTTTGTCGGAATGGGCGGAGCTATGGGAGCATTGGGTGGTGATATTTCTACCATAGGAACCAATCCTGCCGGTATCGGTATTTATCGTAGCAATGATGCTATGCTTACCTTTGGCTATTCAATGACGGGCACAGAAAGCAATTATGTAGGTAATAAATTTGAAACGAACAAGAACCGCTGGAGTTTTGATAATGCCGGTTTTGTGATAGCTTCGAAGATAGGCAATCATACTCCTTTGCGGTATGTGAATTTTGGTTTTAATTACCACAAATCAAAGTCATTCTATAAGAATATGACGATGCAGGGGTTGATGGGAAGCATAGATAATCAATATGTATCTCAAGTGCGGAGTATGGCGCAGCAGGCTACGGATGCCCAGGATTATGTATACCACAATTATAATCAGCAACGCTTGAATTGGGAATCGAATGACATTTATCGTGACAGTGAGGCTGGCTGGTTGGGAGCTGTAGGTTATCAAGGTTCTCTTCTTTTTGAGAATAGGCAGACCGGTTCTCCTGATTCTTATGACCCTTATATTCCTTCCGAAGCGGATGCTTATTTCTTGTCGCGTGAGCGTGGCGGTATTGACCAATATGATTTCAATATCTCCTTCAATATAAATGACCGTTTTTACTTTGGTGTTACTCTGGGTGCTTACGATGTGGATTACAACAAATATTCTCTCTATGATGAAATGTATGCCTACAAATGGGAGGGCGACGGGCAGATTTATGAGGAAGGCTACTCTTTGGAGAGCTTTAACCGTATACACGGTTCGGGTTTCGACTTCAAATTCGGTGCCATCTTCCGGCCGATTGAGGATTCTCCGCTTCGTATAGGTTTGGCTGTGCATACTCCTACTTATTACAAACTGACTTATACTACGGGAGCGTTGCTGACTTCGGATTTGTTTTTACCGAATGAGGCTGGGGATGAAACTCTTACTCGTACCACTGTGGATACTTATTCTGCATTAGGCGGTAGAGATATGGACCGTGATTTTAAGCTGCAAACCCCGTGGGTATTTAATGCAAGTTTGGGCTATACAGTCGGTAATAATCTGGCTTTGGGAGCTGAATATGAATATGAGGACTACTCAAGCATGAAGTTCAAATATCCTGAAGGTGACGAGATGGCATGGGAAACGGGTGAGGCTGACCTCTGTATGAAGGGGGTAAGTACGCTTCGTTTAGGAGCAGAATACAAGCCGATACCTGCTTTCTCTCTGCGTGCCGGTTACAATTACAGTACTGCAGCCTATAAAAAGGATGCTATTAAGGCATTGCCTTCCAATTCTATAAATACAGATACGGATTTTGCCAATAGCAAATCGATGAATACTTTCACTTTAGGTATCGGTTATCGCTTTTCTTCGTTTTATGCGGATTTGGCTTATAAATTCGATACTTATAAATCTGATTTCTATCCGTTTTATAATGATATAAATGGCTTGGTAACACCGCCAACAACGGAAGTTACCAACACTCGCAGTAAAGTGCTATTTACATTGGGCATGCGTTTTTAGAAGAACAATTTTCATTGCAGATAACCTTTCATTGTCAATACCTTAGGGTATAAAAGAACTCCCCGGAATGTACAAATACATTTCGGGGAGTCTTGTGTTATAGGGGAGGGATTACAGATACCATGCCACGCCAAATGAATAGGGAGATACTTCCGGTCCCTTGTCTTTCTGGAATAATCCGTATGTGGAGTAGCGCAGGTAAATGCCGATATTACCATAACCGGCTTGTGCCAGCAGGTTTATGCCGACGGGCTGCACATACATACCTTTGCCTACGGTTTTCTTCTTGCCTCCGTTGATGTGTGAGAATGACTTCACGCTGTGACGTATCTCAAATTCGGGACCGGCATTGAAGAACACTTTGTTTCTTCCCACTCTTTGCTGCCATTCCATCAATACGGGTACACGGAAGAAGAAATGGCGCAGACGGCTTTTATTGTAACTGGTGTCTTCGTTGCCTGCGGTGAAGATGCTGGTTCCGTTTTCCTTCAGCAAGGCATAGTTACCGTCGATATTGAAAGAACGGTATCCCCAGCTGACTCCCAGGTTGATTCCCCAATGCGGGTTCTTCTTGAAGTTGTGATATACGGAGAGGATGTTGAAGCCGAATTCCCATGACTTGGATAAGTCGAGTCCCATCTTGTCGCTTGCTCCGAAGGAAAGGAAGTCGTTAGCCAGCCGGCTGTAGCCAATATACAGACCGGAACAGTGCGGTTCGTAAGCATTGTATCTTCTCTTTTTGGGGATGAATGGCAGGGCGTCGAGGAAAGTGCGCTTGTCTGCATCCACTTTCTCGAGATAGACTCCTTCATAAATTTGTACTTCTTTCTTTTCTCCGTCTTCCAACTGCTCTTCGTACACCTTGATGCGCATGTCTCCTTTTCCTTTCCGGATGATGATGGAGTCGCCTTGTGTCTGTACTGTAGCTTTCTGTTCAGGGTCAGTCTGTTGTTGTGCTGCCATGCGGCCGGCCGGTACAGCAAGCAGGCAGGCCAAAATCATAATTCTGGTTTTCATATCGTATATTGTTTTTAGTGTTATTCCGATTTGTAAAGCATATCCATCATTTCCTTTTCACTGAGCAGACCCTCTATGTAAATCAAAGTGCCCATGGAGTCTTTTCCTATCTTGAAAATGATGTAGCGGTTCAGCTTCTTTCCATTGCGTTCCACCTCTTTCAGTTGGTAATAAGCGCTGCGCAGCACACCGCTTTCCATTACCTCCTGCGCCTTCTTTGCGTTATCTTGCTTGTCGTGTACAATGGCCTGCTGAATTTCCCGGCGATAGGGGGATACATTCTTGAACACAAGGCTCTTGTAGGTAGTCATGCGGTAAGATTTCAGGATACTGCCGTTCAGTTCTACCCTGGTCACGTCCTTTTGCTCGCCATACTTGCTGAATAGGTCGGCTATTTGCAGTCTCTCTTGTGCATGTACAAAGGCTGGCAGGCAAATCAGCAGGGAAAAGAGGCACAGACTACGTATGCAAATCAGTATAGATGTTTTCATAACCTTGTTATATTAGTGTTGAAACAGTAAGTTGCTTAAATCTTCATCCGTGAAGCTGGCGTTCTGCAGGGCTTCTAGTGCTTTGGCTTCCACCAGTTTCTCGTCTGTATACCGCTGGCCGTCGATGACGACATAATTTTCGGGAACACCGGAAAGCGGAAATATAATCTTAGCTACCCCGAGAAGCAGGAGCAATCCGGCGGCAATGCCGCTGACAGCATAGAATGTGCGATAGAGACGGAAAGGCTTCCGCTGTGCGGGTACTTCCTTTGCCGATTCTGTTGTTACGGATTTTTCCTCTGTCGGTTCTGCCATTGAAGTTGCTTCCCGGTTCAGATAAGCGAATAGGGGGCGGTACGTTTGCAGGTGCTCCGGCACTTCCTCTTCGGTAAAGAAACGGCGCAGTTCACGCTCTTCTTCGCAGGAAGTTTCCCCTTCGAAATATTTATCCAGCAGTTCATCTATCTTCATGGCTCATTTCTCCTTTCTTTTCTTTCTTGTATGGTTCGCAGGTAAACGTCTCTCACTTTCTTCCGGGCTCTTGACAGATTGCTGCGGATGGCTTCCGGTCCGCATCCCGTGATTTCGGCGATTTCGTCCGTTTCGTATCCTTCGATGTCCTTCATCCGCATGATGGTGCGTTGAAGATTGGGCAGCGAGTCGATGATTTCGTGCATCAGACGGATTTCATCTTTGATTTCCAACAGCCGTTCCGGTGTTCCGGTGGGGGATGCCGCCTGCACTATGTCGAGAGATAGGGTGTCGTTGCGTTTGCAGCGCCACATATCTATACAGATGTTGTGCGTCAACGTCATGGCAAATGCTTCGATGCTCCGGTATTGCTCCAGTTCAAGCCTTTTGTTCCATAGCTTGAGCAGTACCTCCTGGACGGCATCTTCTGCATCCTCCGGTTCGTCGGTCAACTTCCGTGCATAGTTCAACAGCTTGGCACGGAGTGGAAGAACGGTTATTTTGAATTCTTTGAGTTCCATTTACACAGATAAGACGAATGGGAAATACAAACGTGACATTGTAAAGTGAAAAAAGTTGGAATAAAAAAAGGGACTTACTAACATTAGCAGTCCCTTTTCTTCACATTACTATAAAAGTATAGGATTATTTCTTGAAATAGCGGTTGTACAGACCTTCGAAACCTTTACCGTGACGGGCTTCGTCCTTAGCCATTTCGTGAACGGTGTCATGGATAGCGTCGAGGTTCAATGCTTTGGCACGGGTAGCGATACGCTTCTTGTCTTCGCATGCACCTGATTCTGCGTTCATTCTCTTTTCGAGGTTTGTCTTGGTGTCCCATACGCAGTCACCCAGCAGTTCAGCGAATTTAGCAGCGTGTTCTGCTTCTTCCCAAGCGTAACGCTTGAAAGCTTCTGCAACTTCAGGATAGCCTTCACGGTCTGCCTGGCGGCTCATTGCCAAGTACATACCAACTTCTGTACATTCGCCCATGAAGTGGTTGTTCAGGTCTTTAATCATTTCGTCGTCGCAACCTTTGGCTACGCCGATTACGTGTTCGTCGGCAAATACCAGCGGGCCGTCAGCTGTTGCTTCTTCAACTTCTACGAACTTGCTTGCGGGAGCTTTACACAATGGGCACTTTTCGGGAGCTGCATCTCCTTCGTATACGTAACCGCATACAGTACATCTAAATTTTTTCATTTTCTCTCAGATTTTAATTAGTTGAATTAGTTATTCTTTGTTGTTCTTAAACGTTCTTCTTCTATGCAATGTTTACAGATTCCTTTATAATAGTAGTGGATTTCCTGCACATCGTGCCCGTCCATATCCATGTCGACCACTTTCTTGATGTTGTTATTGCACATCAAGTCATAAATCTTTCCGCAACGCTTGCACAAGAAATGACCGTGCGGGCTGGTATCGGCATCATAACATGTGTTACGCTCGTCGATAGTCAGGGTTTGTGCGGCACCTTGCTCGCTCAGTAGTTTCAAGGTATTGTATACCGTTGTTTTAGACAGTGTCGGTATGGAGGGAGACAGTGCCGTATAGATTTCATCCACCGTGGGATGCGTACGATGCTCTATCAAGTAATTCATGATGGCTATGCGCTGTACTGAAGGCTTGATATTATGATTCTGCAATCGTTTTACTACATCCATATAATCTAAAGTTTCAAACTTGTAATTATTACATTTTTAATTCACTTGCAAAGATAGGAAGTTCCTATAATTCTCCAAAAGATTTTTGGAAAATTTTTAGTTGCGGTCATTAAAATTGTTTATATATGTTCCTCTTCTTGTAGGCAGGTTGCCGTATTTTTGCCATAAAAGCGAAGGCAGGATGCACCCCGGCTTCAGTCGGTTTCTCGTGCCGATATAGAGAAAACGTTTTTCTCTTATCTCTCTTAATCAGAATTTTGCCGTATCTTTGCACCGAATAAATAATATAGCATCCTTATGAATTACGGATATGTAAAAGTAGCGGCGGCTGTGCCCCGTGTCAAGGTGGCTGACTGTAAGTTCAATGCCTCAGAGATTGAAAAAGAGATTATTATAGCCGACGGGAAAGGTGTGCAAATCATTGCTTTTCCGGAGTTGTGCATTACCGGATATACTTGTGGCGACCTCTTTGCCCAGCAACTTCTGCTCGAAGAGGCGGAAATGGGGCTGATACAGATTCTGAACAATACGCGCCAGATGGATATCATTTCGATATTGGGCATGCCCGTTGCACTGAACGGTGTGTTGCTGAATGCGGCGGTTGTCATTCAGAAGGGGAGAGTGCTGGGCGTTGTCCCGAAGACTTATCTTCCCAATTATAAGGAGTTTTATGAGAAGCGCTGGTTTACTTCCGCATGTGATGTGGCAGAAAACAGTGTGCGCCTTTGCGGGCAGATTATTCCGATGGGGAGAGACCTGCTGTTCGAAACGGCAGATACCACTTTCGGAGTGGAGATATGCGAAGATTTGTGGGCACCCATACCGCCCAGTTCCACGCTGGCACTGCAAGGTGCGGAAATCTTGTTCAATCTTTCGGCCGACAATGAAGGTATCGGCAAGCACAATTATCTGCGCTCGCTTATCAGCCAGCAGTCGGCACGGTGCATTGCCGGTTATGTATTCAGCTCATGCGGTTTCGGAGAATCCACTACGGATGTGGTGTTTGCCGGCAACGGACTGATTTATGAGAACGGGACTCTGCTGGCGGCAAACGAACGCTTCTCTTTCGAAGGGCAGGTGGTCATCAGTGAAATTGATGTGGAACACTTGCGTACGGAGCGCCGGGTGAATACGACCTTCGCGGCTTGCCATGCAAATTGTGTTTCGGCCCTTCCGGTACGAATCTTTACGGAGTATGTCAACAGCAGGGATTTGAACCTGACACGTACTTTTGAACCGCATCCATTTGTTCCGCAGGGGATAGCGTTGGACGAACGCTGTGAGGAGGTATTCTCCATCCAGGTGTCCGGACTGGCGCAACGTCTGGTGCATACTAAAGCGAAAAGTGCCGTTATCGGCATTTCGGGTGGACTGGATTCTACGCTGGCGCTGCTGGTTTGCGTAAAGACTTTCGATAAGTTGGGATGGTCCCGCCAGGGTATTGTCGGTGTCACCATGCCGGGATTCGGAACGACCGACCGTACTTACACGAATGCCATCGACCTGATGAACTCCCTCGGTGTGACTGTCCGCGAAGTCAGTATCAAGGAGGCCTGCATACAGCATTTCAAAGACATAGACCATGATGTCCATGTGCACGACGTGGTTTACGAGAATGCGCAGGCACGGGAGCGTACCCAAATCTTGATGGATATTGCCAACCAGACCTGGGGAATGGTTATCGGTACGGGCGACCTTTCGGAACTTGCTTTAGGATGGGCCACTTACAACGGCGATCACATGTCGATGTACGGTGTGAATGCCAGCGTCCCCAAGACTCTGGTGAAGCACTTGGTGAAATGGGTGGCAGAGCATGATATGGACGATGCTTCACGTGCTACCTTGCTCGATATTGTGGATACTCCCATCAGCCCGGAACTGATTCCGGCAGATGAGAACGGTAATATCCAGCAGATTACCGAGGATTTGGTGGGGCCGTATGAGCTTCACGACTTCTTCCTTTATTACTTCCTGCGCTGCGGTTTCCGTCCTTCCAAGATATTTTTCCTGGCAGCACGCACATTCAAGGGGATGTATGATGAAGAAACCATCAAAAAATGGTTGCAGACTTTCTGCCGTCGTTTCTTCAACCAGCAGTTCAAGCGTTCCTGTTTGCCGGATGGTCCGAAGGTGGGCAGTATCTCTCTGAGTCCGCGCGGTGATTGGAGAATGCCGAGCGATGCTTCGTCGGAGATGTGGCTAAGGGAGGTGGAAGGACTCTAATTCTTTACTTCGGGTATGCCGTAATATCGATATGGGTATTTGATGACTGCATCTTGTTTGCATTCTTGCTGCATGTATTTTGCAGTGCGACTGCAAACGTGTTGCAGTATCACTGCATAACTGTTGCAGTCGTACTGCATATCGGTGTGCAGTGCCACTGCAACGGCTTTGCAGTGGCACTGCAAAATGTATGCAGGATTTTGCAGTAATAAGCTGTTGATTAATAACTAGTTGTAAAAGTAGGGATATGCTGCGTGTATGGAAAAGTGCAGCTTAGTTTCGTTTCCCGTAGTATCGTTTGTAGATTTTCTTGTATTCTTTTCCCTTTTTGAAACTATCCAGCCATGTGTTGAGGCTGTCCAGCAGGATAGGGGACTGTTTGCTTACTCCCCAGGAATAGAATTGCGTGAAGCTGATGGCGGTATTGATGTCTATTTGAGGAATGCTGTCGGCTGCGGTACGGGCAATGCTTTCGTCGCATACGGCATAGTCGATGTCTCCATGGGCTACCAAGGCAATCAGTTGTTCGGAACCGTACTTCTCTATTTCCTCAACGTAGATGGTGTCGCCTATCTCATTTCCCAGGTTGCGGATGCGTAGTATGGAAGGGGAGCCTTTCACTACGTGCAGTGTCTTTCCAGCCAGGTCCAGTTGGCTTTTGATGAATAATGACGAGTCGGAAATATTCTCAAGCTTGCGTTGCACCAGCACTTGCTTGTTCAGCACAATAGGGGTGGTAAGCAGCAAGGAGTCTTTCAGCTCACTGGTGGCGAGGATGCCGTAGGCAATCACGTCATATTGCCCGTCGGCCAGGCCTTCCAGCCGCTTGTTGAAGCTCATTTCCGGTGATATGGCCGCTTGCAGCCCGTGGTCGCGTGCAAAAGCTTCTATCAGCTCGTAGTGGAAACCGGACAAGGTGTCATCATCCACATAGAAGCTGATGGAGTTGTATTCCGTCGAAGCATGTATGATGCCTTCGGCAGCTATCTCGGCATAATCGCGCGGATGACCTTTCGGTTTCTCTTCTTTCTTGATGAGATAGTGGGCAATGAGAGCCGCTGCAATTCCCAGAAGTGCGTATTTGAGCAGTCTGCTTTTCGTCATACAGTCATCTGTTAGTCATAGAAATTCCATGAGACGCCAATTTTGAACAAGCGCGGATTGATGGGGTAGTGCGGCACCAGGAAGGAATTGGCGCTTCCCATACCCGCGTTGACGTGATACATCATGGCAAAGATACGCGTCCGCTTCAAGTGCAGGTTGGCATATACGTTTACGATGGGGTAACCGCCTATTTCCACCAAATCGTCCGTAGGTTGCAGATGGAACTGCTGGACGCCGGGTGCATAGGCAGGTGCGTTGTACTTGGTGAAGTAACGGACATCGGCACCCAACTGAACGGTCAGCACCTTCTTGGCGAGTTTAGCCAGTATGTAGAAGTTATGGTAGAGCGAGAGTTGGGGCAATGGAAGTACTGTTTCATTGCTCGTCTTCTGCCAGGTCACCTCATTGTCCAGGTGGAAGACACCGAGGCGGAAGTCTTGTTTCAGTGTGGCGGACAGCACTTGTATGTTGCCTCCGTTCTGTTCGGGCAGGGCGCTTTGGTTGAAGTAGGTGTAGTTCTTGATATTCTCTACGCCGGCACGGAGATTGGTTCCCCAACGGGAAATGTTCAGCTCGCCTTCCACACGCGTACGGAATTCCTTGTCCATGTTGTCGTTGTCCCAGTTGTAGTGGTTGGAGTGGTAATGGCGCATATAGAAGGAAGGAAGCGTGTTGCTCACATAACCGCGGGCGTAGAAGTTCACCGTATCTTTCCATAGACGGAAGTTCAGGTCCAGATTGGCGTTGACGCGGAACTGCCCGATGGCTTTGTCTACCAACCCCACTTCACCGTTTACGTTGTAGTGCAGCAGTTTGCCTTCGCGCTTGGCGAGTTCGCCACCCAGGAAGATTTCCTGCTCGGTGTAGCGGATGCGGCGCATGTCGGTAAGTGTGTCCGTATTCATCAGGTCGTACCGGCTGAACTTGTGGGAGATATAAGCCGTAAGTCCGGCTTTGGCGTATTTGTTGAAACCTTCCAGCAAGGCTATTCCGAACACGTTCTTTACACTGAATGCTGTGGTGGAGTCGTTGCTGTAATTCTTGTAAAGCTTGTAGTCTTCCGGGAAGAATCCTTCGGGCTCGCTTCCCGAACGGAATTGGTGCCGCGACCGCTCTACTTTCAAGGTATGGATAAAGCTGGTGACGGGGACGAACTCTTCTTCGAAAAGTGAGTCGTTGTCTGCGGTAGAAACAGACGGCAGGCTGTCATTGGCAGCTGCAAGTGTGCTGACCGATTTTGATGCTATGCTGTCGTTTGGCAATGCTATGTCGTTGTTCGAAGCGGATATTTCGGCTTCAGAGGACGGGGAGGATGAGGCTTTGGGTGCGGATACCGTCGGTTTGCCTTCTTGTGTGTTCCGTACTCTCCGCGTAAAACCAAGACGATAGCGCTGTGTCAGATAGATATAAAAATCCTTGTTACGGTTGGAACTCTGTTCCAATTTGACCGGGATAGTGGTGGACTCGTACTCTTTCTTTCCTCCGGACATGTTTTCGGGACGGGTGATGTATTGGTCGTCTGCAATACCGCCGTTCTCGTTCATCTTCAGGAAAAAGTTGTTGTAGACTGCTTGTACCTGATATTTCTCGCCGATATAGCTACCGAACAGACCTGCATTGAAGTGCGAGGTGGACTGGTTCTGGTAATAACCGCGTCCGTACAGATAGTCGATGTTAAAGCCAAATGCCAACTGCTTGTTGACGTTGACGGAGAAGTAGGACTTGAAGCGTTCTTCACCGTTCACTTTGCTGCCGGCTTTGTAGTAGGTAAGATTGGTGTAAGGCACGTTGCTGTTGGTGAAAAGCACCTGGTCGGGACGTGTGAAAAAACTGGAGAAGGGAGCCATGAAGATGGTAGGTTCGCTTTCCTCCCGTTCGAAGAACAGACGTGAGAGGCGTGGAGAACCTAAATTTCCCAAGTAGTTGTAATGGCCGAACATTCCTTCCACCAGATTGGTGCTCTGGAAGTTGAGGCTGGCTGTGTCGGCAGGTATGATGGTACGGTTGCCCAGTGTCTCACTTAGTTTCCACATGTAAAGCTTGGGTGGAAGACTTTGAATCTCAGTATTGGTACTGTCTTCCAGATTGTCCGGCTGGGTATTCGGGTCAATCTGGTTACCGAACCGGTCGCGATTGTTCATCGGGTTTAAGGTGTTTTGCGCCATAGCCCCCCATATCCCTATAACGGACAGAAATATATATGTCAGTACAATTCGTCTCATAATTAGGCGCAAAGATACAATAAAAAATTATTTGCTTACTGAATTCAGCCTTTTTTGCTTCTTTTAAACTGTCTTGTTTTCTGTTTTGTTCTATACTGCTTCCGGTTCTCTGCCCTTGAATCCATACTTTTCCGGCTTGAAATGAAATAAGCCCTTGCAATAAATCAATATCACAAGGGCTTATCCGTTTTTCTTTATCTCTTATTCTGGCGTAAAGTTCCTCCTCTTATGGGGAGTGGCTTTACATAGCCTTTCATTTCATTTCCTGAATAAGTTCCATTCCTTTCTTGATAGCTTCTTCGTTCATCGGTATCAAGTGGTGGTGGCGTTCGGGCAGTGTCTTCTTCAATCCTCTGAGTACACTGTCCAGTGTAACCATCGGCTTGATTTTCAATAATCCACCCAATACAATCATGTTGAATGCCTTGGCGTTGTTCATTTCATTGGCGGCATCCATGGCGTTGATGCGGTAAACGTGGATGTCCTTACGCGTCGGCGGGTTGATGATGCCGTAACCGTCGTAGATAAGTACGCCTCCGGGTTTTACCTTGCTTTCGAATTTCTCCAGTGACGGCTGGTTCAGGATGATGGCGGCATCGTACTTGCTTAAGATGGGTGAGGATATTTTCTCGTCACTTACGATGACTGTTACGTTGGCTGTACCACCACGTTGTTCCGGTCCGTAAGCCGGCATCCAAGTCACCTCTTTGCCTTCCATCAATCCGGAATATGCCAAAATCTTTCCCATGGACAATACACCTTGTCCACCGAAGCCTGCTATAATGATTTCTTCTTTCATTGTTCTTCTGTCTTTAGCATGATTATTTATCTTTCAGGTCGCCCAGCGGATAGAAGGGGAACATGTTCTCTACCATCCATTCATTGGATTTCGCAGGAGACATCTTCCAGCCGGAGTTACAGGTGGAAACGATTTCCACAAGGTTGGAACCTTTGCCTGCCATAGAGTTCTCGAATGCTTTGCGGATAGCCTTTTTCGCTTTGCGGATGGCGGGAACGGACTGTACGCTTTGGCGTGTCACGTAAGCGGTTCCTTCCAATTGTGCAGCAATATCGGCCATCTTCAGCGGATAGCCGTGCAGATGCACGTCACGTCCGTAAGGGCTGGTCGATGTCTTCATGCCTACAAGGGTAGTGGGAGCCATTTGTCCCCCGGTCATACCATAGATGGCATTGTTGATGAAGATGATGGTGATGTTTTCGCCGCGGTTCAAGGCGTGGATGGTTTCGGCAGTACCGATACAAGCCAGGTCGCCGTCTCCTTGGTAAGTGAACACCAGGCGGTCCGGCCAAAGGCGCTTGATGGCAGTGGCAAGTGCGGGCGCACGTCCATGGGCGGCTTCCTGCCAGTCGATGTCTATATAATTATAGATGAACACGGCACATCCCACGGGGGAGATGCCTATTGCTTTGTCTTCCAGTCCCATTTCTTCGATAACTTCGGCTACGAGTTTATGAACTACGCCGTGACTGCATCCCGGGCAGTAGTGCATGGGATTGTCGTTCATCAGAGTCGGTTTCTTGACAACCAGATTCTCGGGCTTTATAATATCTTCTTTTGTCATAATCACTTCTCCTATCTGTTGGTGAACCGTATGAAAAACTCCATCAACTTGACGAATATCGCCGCGCCGCAGACGTAGATGAACAGCTTGAAGTCATCTTTTGCAGCAAAATATATAATGATAGCTGCCAGGGCAAGTACCATGAAGAGAATGTTCAGTACGTTTCTTATTTTATCAGGATTCATTTCTTAATCAGTTTTTCTTTCAATGCATCTACTATCTCATCCGGATCGGGAACAATGCCGCCGAGGCGTCCGAAATGTTCCACTTTCACTTTACCGTTCACGGCAAGGCGGACATCTTCCACCATCTGTCCGGCATTCAATTCTGTAACGAGCATACCTTTCACCTTGTCGGCATACGCGACAATGGCTTTGGTCGGGAACGGCCACAACGTGATGGGGCGGAGCATACCTACCTTTATTCCTTCTTCGCGTGCCAGCTCCATTGCTTTCTGTCCGATGCGTGCCATAGAGCCGAAGGCTACAATCAGGTAGTCGGCATCATCGCAATGAATTTCCTCGAAGCGAACCTCATTCTCTTCTATCTGCTTGTATTTGGCCTGGAAACGGATGTTGTTCTTTTCCATTTCTTCCGGTTTCAGTTCCAATGAGGTGATGACGTTGGGTTTGCGGCCGTTGGTTCTGCCGGTAGTGGCCCATGGGCATTGTTCGATGACTTCCGCATCGGTGCGGCGTGGCTTTTGTGCCGGGAGCACCACTTTTTCCATCATCTGGCCGATGACACCGTCGGCAAGGATGATTGCCGGATTACGGTATTTGAAGGCAAGTTCGAATGCCAGTCCTACGAAATCTGCCATTTCTTGTACGGAAGCCGGAGCAAGGGCAATCAGACGATAGTCACCGTGGCCGCCTCCTTTTACTGTCTGGAAATAGTCGGCCTGGCTCGGTTGGATGGTTCCCAGACCGGGACCGCCGCGCATAACGTTTACAATCAAGCAAGGCAGCTCGGCACCTGCCAGATAAGAGATACCTTCCTGCTTTAGGCTGACACCGGGGCTGGAGGAGGAGGTCATGACCATTTTACCACTTCCGGCACCGCCGTACACCATATTGATAGCTGCCACTTCACTTTCTGCCTGAAGAACCACCATGCCGGTCGTCTCCCAGGGTTTCAGTTCGGCAAGAGTTTCCAATACCTCCGATTGCGGAGTAATGGGATATCCGAAGTAACCGTCTGCACCGCAACGGATGGCTGCGTGGGCGATGGCTTCGTTTCCTTTCATTAATACAACTTCTTCTGCCATATTCTACTGATTTACAGATTTATTCTACTTTTATTTTATATACTGAGATACATCCGTCCGGACATACTGTGGCGCACGAGGCGCAGCCGTTACAAGTATCTTCCAATATCTGGTGGGCATAGTTATACCCTTTCACATTCACCTCCTTGGTGAGGGCTATTACGTTGAGCGGACACGCTACCACACACAAGTTGCAGCCTTTGCAACGTTCGGTGTCTACTACGATTGCTCCTTTGATTTTTGCCATAATTTACGTTCTTTATTTATTGATTGTACATATCCTTGTTGTAGAAGTTCAGGATGTCCATAGCCATTTGATAGGCATGTTGTGCCGGGCTTTCGGGGTTCAGGTCGATGGCATACTGATAGTTGTTCAGTGCTTGTTGCCAGTTGCCTTGTTTCCGATAGGCATTTCCCCGCAGGTAGTAAGCTTCGTCTTTGCCGGGAAAGTCTGTTTGCAGTATTTCGTCAAGCTGCTGGATGGCTTGCTCTACATTTCCCTGGTTGATAAGCTCTTTTATGGTATTCAGTCGTTCCATATCTAAAAAATATCCGGGTTATCGAACCACAAAGATAGTTTTTATTTGAAGACAATGAGCATCTTCACTGTGAAAAATAAGAAAAAGGGGCAAATAAAAAGCCCGAAGTTTCTCACGATTCTATCAGAATGTCAGAGCTTCGGGCGGATATCATAAAGAAGGTGATTCTATTGCTTTACAAGTGTACCGGTATCTTGTCCACTCTTCGTTGGTGGCGTCCGCCTTCGAATGGTGTACTGAAGAATTCCCTCATAATCATGTCGGCTTCTTCGGTACTGATGAATCGCCCTGGCATGACAAGCACATTGGCATCATTGTGCTGGCGTGCCAAATGGGCTATTTCTGCCGTCCAGCAGAGGGCTGCGCGGATACCCTGATGCTTGTTCAGCGTTATGCTGATACCTTCACCGCTTCCGCAGATGGCAATTCCCGGATAGCACTCTCCGGCTTCAACGGCCAGTGCCAAAGGATGTGCAAAGTCGGGATAGTCGCAACTCTCGGTTGAGTAGGTCCCGAAGTCCTTGTAAGCCCAGCCTTTGGCTTCCAGCCAGCCGCGGACATATTCCTTCAATTCGAAGCCTGCATGGTCGGAACAGATTCCTATTGTTTTCATGATGGTCAGTTAATATACCAATGTGCCAATGTGCTGATGCCTGCAGCTTGTAGGGCGCGGGCAATCAGCACATCAGCACATTGGATAATGATTATAACATTGCTTTTACTTGTTTGTAAACGTTCTCTGCGGTGAAACCGAGCTTTTCGTCCAGCACTTTATAAGGTGCCGAGAATCCGAATGATTCCAATCCCCATACTTTACCGCGGGGACCTACCAGCCCTTGCAGTGTGACGGGCAGACCGGCTGTCAGGCCGAATACCTTGGCACCACACGGGATAATGCCTTCTTGATATCCCGGAGCTTGGCTACGGAACAGACCTTCGGAAGGAACGGACACGATACGCACCTTGATGCCATCCTTGCGCAGCAATTCAGTACCGGCTACCAATGTGGCAACTTCCGAGCCTGAAGCAACGAGGATTATATTTGGATTTTCATCGGAGCCGGCTACAATATAAGCGCCTTTGGCAGCTTGTTCGTAATCGTTGCCTTCGGGCAGGTTGGCGATGTTCTGGCGGGAGAAAATCAAACCGGTTGGGGTTGTGGTATTTTCCATTGCCAGTTTCCATGCCACAGTTGTTTCTTCTGCATCTGCCGGGCGGAGTACCAACATGGAATTATGTCCCTTGTGGTTTTTCAGTTTTTCCATCAGGCGGATTTGGGCTTCCTGCTCTACCGGTTCATGGGTAGGACCGTCTTCACCTACACGGAAGGCATCGTGTGTCCAGATGAACTTCACGGGAACTTCCATCAGGGCTGCCATACGTACGGCAGGTTTCATGTAGTCGGAGAATACGAAGAAAGTTCCGCAAGCGGGGATTACACCGCCATGCAGTGCCATACCGATACAGCAACATGCCATAGTCAGCTCGGCAACACCGGCCTGGAAGAATGCACCGCTGAAGTCACCTTTCTTGAAGGCATGTGTTTTCTTGAGGAATCCGTCTGTCTTGTCGGAATTGGAAAGGTCGGCAGAAGCAACAATCATATTTTCTACTTGAGTGGCGAGAGCACTGAGCACAGTGGCAGATGCTGCGCGGGTGGCAACGCCTGCTTTCTGTTCGATGGCGGCCCAATTCACTTCGGGAGCCTTGCCGGAGAAGAACATTTCCAGTTTGGCAGCCTTTTCTGGATTGGCTTTTGCCCATGCGGCTTTGGCTGCATACTTTTCAGCCATGATTTTCTTCAGCTCAGTTGCACGCTTGGCATATAGTTCGGCCACTTCGGGGAAGATGACAAACGGATTTGTCGGGTCACCACCCAAATTCTTGATAGTGTTTATATAAGCGTCGCCGCCCAGAGGAGCACCGTGCGTGGCACAATCAGCCTCGTAGCTGCTGCCGTCTGCCTTGCGGGCACCTTTACCCATTACGGTATGGCCGATAATCAGCGTCGGACACTCTTTCTCAGCTTTGGCTTCGTTCAGTGCACCGCGGATGGCATCGGGATCGTTACCATTGATTTTAATGACTTTCCAGCCCCAAGCTTCGTATTTCTTGCCGGTATCTTCGATGGTCACATCCTTTGTCTCGGTAGAAAGCTGAATGTCGTTGGCATCATAGAACATGATGAGATTATCCAACCCTAATGCTCCGGCGATACGGCCTGAGCCTTGGGAGATTTCTTCCTGGATGCCACCGTCAGAAATATAAGCGTAGATGGTCTGTGGCATTACTTCTTCGAAACGTGC
The DNA here is from genome assembly GCF_900217715.1 of Bacteroides sp. AR29. NCBI lineage: Bacteria > Pseudomonadati > Bacteroidota > Bacteroidia > Bacteroidales > Bacteroidaceae > Bacteroides > Bacteroides sp. AR29. The sequence goes on along the minus strand of NZ_OBMS01000017.1, from coordinate 27,796 downwards.
CTTCATGAACTTGGCTGCGATGGCTGCACCGACTGCAAATGTGTGTCCCTGGCCGAGCGGTCCGGAAGTGTTTTCGATGCCGCGCATGATGTCACGTTCGGGATGTCCCGGAGTAGGGCTTCCCCATTGGCGGAACTCTTTCAGTTCGTCCAGCGTGAACTTGCCGGTCAGGGCCAATGTAGAGTAAAGCATCGGTGACATGTGTCCCGGGTCGAGGAAGAAACGGTCACGACCTTCCCAAGCCGGATTTTCAGGGTCATATACCAGGAACTCTGAGAAGAGTACATTTACAAAGTCAGCACCACCCATGGCACCGCCCGGATGCCCGGAGTTGGCTTTCTCAACCATGGATGCAGCAAGGATACGGATATTGTCCGCCGCACGGTTCATAAGTTTGTTGTCGTTCATATTGAATCTAATTTATTTTGAATATTATCAATAGGTTATTTGGTCCTTGTAGGTTTTCCAAGGGCAAAGATAACTCTTTATGCGTAATTCACAACACTCGAAGAGTGTCTTTTTTATCAGTATTACTGCCTTTTTGCTGCTAAAATGATACTAAACGTATTTAGCTGATTTTGTGCGGTGCACGGTAGTTTTACTGTAACTCAATAGTAACGATTGATTTGGCCGGAAGTTTAATCTTGAGAATATCTTTATTGATTTTTACCTCTTTGAACGGAACGGGTTTCACATTGTCGGGATTTTCAAATGAATTGTAGTCCGTCAGATTGGTGGAAGTCAATATTTCACCAACTGCTTTCTTGGCTTTCGTTCCAGACAGATTGATGGTCACTTCCTGTGCATTGTCTGCATCTACGTTGGACATGGAAATGTGTATCTTGCCGTTTGGGTCTTTGGAGGCGGTAGCGCTGACCATTGGTATTCTGCGGTTGTCGCGTACATCCATCATGTCGCAGTTCAGCTCAAGAGGAATGTAGGTGGCATCCTGGTGTACATTGTACATTTTGAATACATAATAAGTGGGGGTGAGTACCATGTTTTTTCCGCTGGTCAGAATCATGGATTGCAATACATTGACGATTTGGGCAATGTTTGCCATTTTCAGACGGTCGGTATATTTATGGAAGATGTCGAAGCTGAGGGAAGCGACAAAAGCATCACGCAATGTATTCTGTTGGTACAGATGTCCGGGATTGGTACCCGGTTCAGTGTCCCACCAGGTTCCCCATTCGTCAAGCATAAGAGCCACGTTCTTTTGAGGGTCGTATTCATCCATAATGGTGCAATGCTTCTTGATGACATCTTCTATTTCGCGGCATTTGCCCAGTGTCCAGTAATAGTCGTCTTTACTGAATTGGGTGGCGGCGCCTTTACTGCCGTTCCATCCGCTGACGGTATAGTAGTGCAAGGAAAGACCGTGCATACGGCCGCCTACGCGGTCCATCAGCACTTTGGTCCAGTTATAGTCGTAGTCGCTGGCACCGCTGGCTATCTTGAAAAGGCTATTGCCGTCATAGTTGCGGCAGTAGGTGGAATAGCGGCGGTAGAGGTCGGCATAATATTCGGGACGCATGCTTCCACCGCAACCCCAGCTTTCGTTACCCACGCCGAGGTATTTTACTTTCCAGGCTTTGTCGCGACCGTTCTGGCGGCGCAGGCGTGCCATGGGGGAGTCTCCTTCGGAGGTCATGTATTCCACCCATTTGGCAAGTTCTTCTACGGTACCACTGCCTACGTTTCCACTGATATAGGGTTCACATCCCAGCATTTCGCAGAGATTGAGGAACTCATGGGTTCCGAAACTGTTGTCTTCGATAGTGCCTCCCCAGTTGTTGTTCACCATTTTGGGGCGGTTTTCTTTAGGGCCGATACCGTCCATCCAGTGGTATTCATCGGCAAAGCAGCCTCCCGGCCAGCGAAGGACGGGTACACGGAGCTCCTTCAGTGCATTGAATACGTCGGTGCGATAACCGTTGATGTTGGGAATATCGGAGTTTTCACCTACCCAAAGTCCACCATAGATACAAGTTCCCAAATGCTCTGCAAATTGGCCGTAGATTTCTTTGGGAATGATTTGCTCGCTCTGGTCTGTGTGTAAAGTGATAGTGGCACTTTTCTGTGCGAAGAGTGACAACGAGGTGGAGAGAAATATGCTACTGATAAATAACTTTGTGTTCATAGTTTTTTAGTGTTATTAAATACTTAGTTCTTGAATCTTACTGCTGCTTCTTCGATGGGCAAACCAGCTTTATAGCTTTCGATGTAGGTGTTGAATCCGCTTACATCTTCGGCTGTCGGTGAGATTTCAATACCGGCATTTCCGGTGAATACATGCTTGTCCAGGAAGTCGGCAAGGGATTGGTCGTTTCCGTTGTTTGCAAGGTAGGAAGCGAGGAGGGCAATACCCCAGGCACCACCTTCGCCAGCTGTTTCCATAACGGAAATGGGTGAATTGATGGCAGCTGCCAGTATTCTCTGGCCTACTCCTTTGGTTTTGAAGAGTCCTCCGTGACCGGTGATTCTGTCTACTCTGATTTTCTCTTCATTGAAAAGGATGTCGTTGCCGATTTTGAGAACTCCCACTGAAGCATACAGATGGGTGCGCATGAAGTTGGCAAGGTTGAACTTGTCGTTTGCCGAACGTACAAACAGTGGACGTCCGTCTGCCAGTCCCGTTATAGGTTCGCCTGATATGTAGTTGTATGAGATGAGGCCTCCGCAGTCTGCATTGCCTGTCAGGGCGTGGTTATAGAGCTTTCTGTAGATTTCGTCCATATCTACGGGGATACCCATCAGTTCCTGGTATTCTTTGAAAATATTGATCCAGGCATTGAGGTCGGAAGTGCAATTGTTGCAATGCACCATAGCTACGAGGCTTCCGTCGGGGGTGGTTACCATGTCAATCATTTCGTAGGGCTTGGACAATTCTTTCTCCAATACAATCATTGAGAAAGAGGAGGTGCCTGCCGATACGTTTCCAGTGCGCTGCTTTACGGCGTTGGTGGCAACCATGCCGGTTCCAGCGTCACCTTCGGGCGGACAGACGGGAATTCCTGCTTTCAGATGTCCCGATACGTCGAGGCGACTGGCTCCTTCGGGAGTAAGGAAGCCTGCGTTTTCACCGGCCGACAATACCTTCGGCAGAATATCTCGAAGCTTCCAGTCGTATCCTTTCGGAGCAATAAGTTTGTCGAACTTATCCACCATTTCAGAAGAATAGTTTTTGGTGATGGGATCGATAGGGAGCATACCGGAGGCATCTCCTATGCCCAGTACCTTTTGGCCGGTTATTTGCCAGTGGACAAAACCTGCAAGGGTGGTCAGGTAATTGATGGATGGAACGTGCTCTTCATTATCCAGGATGGCTTGGTAGAGGTGGGAGATGCTCCAACGCAGAGGGATGTTGTAGACAAATAGTTCGGATAGGGCTGCGGCAGCCTGTCCGGTATTAGTATTTCTCCAGGTACGGAAGGGTACAAGGATTTCTTCTTTTTCATTGAATGCCATATAGCCGTGCATCATGGCACTGACACCGATAGCTGCCAAGGTCTCTATCTCTGTATCGTAGAGGCTCTTTACATTGGTACGAAGGTCTGCGTAGCAATCCTGCAACCCATACCAGACAGCCTCGACGCTATATGTCCACAGTCCGTCGACTAACTGATTCTCCCAAGTATGGCTTCCCAGGGCGATGGGTTTGTTTTCCTGGTCAATCAAAACCGCCTTGATTCGTGTGGAACCGAGTTCTATACCAAGGATGGCCTTGCCTGCCTCAATGGTTGATTTTGCATCTAATTTCATGGTATTAATGATAATTTACGGATTTATAGTACGATTATAAACAACGGATTACTAATTGCAAACTACTAGTTACGTTTGTGGTACGTGTAATTAGTAGTCCGCAATCGGTAATCCGTAATGATTATCAGCAAAGTGCCTTGTTCAGCATATAGTAGACTTCATTCATGCGCAGTTCTTTTTTGAACTCGCTGATGGTGGTATTTTCATCGATGACTACCATTTCGATGCCGGCCATTTCGGCAAAGTCTTCCCAATATTCCACCGTCAGGTCGTAGGAGAAGCTGGTATGATGTGTACCTCCGGCCAGAATCCAGGCTGCAGCGCCCACCTCGAGGTTGGGCATTGGAATCCACAGTGCGCTGGCAACGGGCAACTTGGGCAGAGGCTTGCTCTTGATGCATTCTACTTTGTTCACAATGAGGCGGAAGCGATTGCCCAGGTCTACGATGGTAGCGGCTACACCTTCACCTTGCTTGCTGGTAAATACCAGGCGGGCTGTTTCGCTGTCGATACCGATGCTCAGACGGTGCACTTCCAGTTTCGGCTTCTGTTCGGCAATCAGTGGACAGACTTCCAACATGTGTGCCTGCAGGATGGCGCTCTTTTCTCCGTCGAAGTTCAGCGTATAGTCTTCGAGGAAGGAGCACCCCTTCGGCATGCCTTGACTCATCACCCAAGTGGTACGGTATAGTGCCGCAGTTTTCCAGTCGCCTTCGGCACCGAAGCCGTAACCTTCCGCCATCAGTCGCTGTGAGGCCAGTCCGGGGATTTGGTCAAAGTCGCCCAAATCGTTGAAGTTGGTGGTGAAGCCTTTGGCACCCGTGTCTTTCAGCACGCGGCGAATGGCGATTTCGGCCTTGGCGGAGTTCCATACTTTGGTGTAGGCTTCCGTACGTGCGTCTTCCAGTTCGGGAGCGTGGTCGTAGAGCTTGAAGTATTCTGCTACGAGTGCCTTCACGTCCTCGTCGCTGACAGCATTGTAGTGTGTCATCACATCATTGATGGGATAGTAGTCCACATGATAGCCCAATACTTGTTCGGCACTGACCTTGTCACCGTCTGTCACAGCCACGTTGTTCATCTGGTCGCCGAAGCGGATGATGAGCATATCCTGCGCATCAGCCCATGCGGCAGCTACGCGCATCCATGCGGCAATCTGGTTTTGGGCTTTTTCGTCCTGCCAGTGGCCTACTACCACTTTGCGGTTCTTTCGCATACGTGTCACGATGTGTCCAAATTCGCGGTCGCCGTGAGCCGATTGGTTTAGGTTCATAAAATCCATGTCCATCGTCTCCCAGGGAATTTCCTTGTTGAACTGTGTATGGAAGTGTAGTAATGGCTTCTTCAGTTCCTGCAAACCGTGAATCCACATTTTGGCAGGAGAGAAGGTGTGCATCCAGGTGATGACTCCGATACACTTATCGTCGTTGTTGGCGGCTTTGAAGGTAGCGGTTACTTCTTTGGATGAATTGACCGTACCTTTATATACTACCTTTACGGGCAGTTTCCCGGAATCATTCAGACCTTTCACCATTTCATTACTATGTGCGTCTACTGCGATAACTGCGTCACCTCCGTACAAGAGCTGTGCTCCGGTTACGAACCATACTTCATATTGTTCAAATGTGTTCATACAATTTATTTTTATAGTTTATATTTAAAGAATGATAGTTATTTCTGTCCATAATAAGCGTTAGGACCGTGCTTGCGGCTGAAATGTTTTTCTATCAGCAGCGGATTCATGGTCAGATTGGGGTTCACGGCATAGGCTATACTTGCCATTTTTGCCACCTGCTCCATCACTACGGCATTATGTACCGCTTCGTGTGCGTCTTTTCCCCACGAGAAAGGACCGTGGTTCTTTACCAATACTCCGGGAGTATGTACCGGGTTCAGCCCCTCAAAGCGTTTTACGATGACATTTCCCGTTTCCAGTTCATACGCTCCTTCCACTTCCTCCTTCGTCATGTCTGCTGTGCAGGGTATGGCGTCGTGGAAGTAATCGGCATGTGTTGTCCCGATATTCGGTATGTCACATCCGGCTTGTGCCCAGGCTGTGGCGTAAGTAGAGTGCGTGTGCACCACACCGCCGATTTCGGGGAATGCTTTATAGAGAACCAGGTGGGTCGGTGTGTCTGAAGAGGGCTTTAACCGTCCTTCCACGACCTTGCCGTCAAGATTCACTACCACCATATCCTCTGCTTTCATTTCATCGTAACTCACCCCACTGGGCTTGATGACTACCAGACCAGATTCGCGGTCAATGCCCGATACATTGCCCCATGTGAAGATAACCAATCCGTGCTTCACCAGTTCAAGGTTAGCATGGAATACTTTGTCTTTCAGTGCTTCCAGCATATTATTTAAATTACTAATTACAAGTTGTTGAATATTAGGTTCTCAGAGCTTAAATTTCGGAGCTTTGCGGTATGCCTTCTCATTAAACTGATATAAAGCAGCTCCACGTTTGGACCCCGTTTTGTCTATTTTGTCAGTTTTTTCTATATAGTCCATTTCTGCTATGCGTTTTCGGAAGTTCCGTTTGTCAATGCTCTCGCCGTATATAGCTTCGTATAAGCTTTGCAGTTGTGACAGCGTGAACAGTTTAGGTAGTAGATTAAAGCCGATTGGTTCGGTGGACGCTTTTTGTTGCATCAACTTCCGAGCTTTCTCCACCATTTGCGGATGATCAAAGATTAGCGCTGGCAGTTCATTGATATTTACCCAGAAAGCATTGTGTTGCTGTACGGATTCTTTGTCGTATTCGTTGATGTTGATGAGCGCATAGTAAACAATGGAGACTACGCGTTCTCCTGGGTCACGATCTATGGCTCCGAAAGCTTGGACTTGTTCCATATATACATCTTCCAGTCCGGTTAGTTCATTCAGGACTCGTTTGGCTGCATCATCCACGCTTTCGTCTTCCTGCACGAATCCACCCATCAGCGACCATTCGCCCATTGCCGGTTCGAAGTTACGCTTCAGCAACAGCAGGTTCAATTCTCCTTCATTGAAACCGAAAATAATGCAGTCGATACCTACATAAAGTTTCGGATTTGAACTATAGTAATTACTCATATCTTAATTTTTGTTTAAGGGGTATGCTGCATGGATATATATCATAGCAACATACCGATTTACCAGAAATACCAATAAAAAGCAGCAGTAATACCCAGGATGATAAGGGTATGAATGATATCCCATTTATTCCAACTCGCACGTGTAGCTGCTTTTTGTTCAGGAGTTGAAGTTCCGAATACCAGCCCTTGAATCTTTTCAGCGCTTGGGGCAGCTGTAAACATGCTGACTGCGATAACCACTACGATGCAGAACAAGAACATCCATCCGCAGAAAAACAGCCAGTTCATATCATAGAACAGATACTTGAAGGTACTGCTTGACACATCTCCTACATTGCTGTAATATACTTTTGCCCCCAGACGGGTTAAACCGATAATCATTCCGGCAATCAGTCCCCACATACCGCCTTGTGCAGAGGTGCGTTTCCAGCAGATCCCCAAGAGGAAGGCTGCGGCAATGCCTGGTGCTAATACAGATTGTACATCTTGTAAGTAGGTGTAAAGTACATCGCCTACACTGCGCATAATGGGAATCCAGAGTATACCCAATATCACAATCGCAACAGTTGCCATCTGTCCAATTCCTACCAACTTTTTCTCAGAAGTGTTCGGCTTGAAACGTTTGTAGAAGTCAATGGTGAAAAGCATAGCAGATGAGTTGAACAAAGATGCGAGAGAACTCATCAATGCTGCAAGAATACCGCAAACAACCAAACCTTTGACTCCTGCAGGAAGCAATTTTGCTACTAGAGTTGGGAAAGCAGCATCTGCATTGGCATTTCCGTTTGCCAGCATAGGTAGAAAACCTTCTCCCCCGGTTCCGAGATATTTTTGGTGTAATGCGAAAGCAATCATGCCTGGGATAAGGAATAAGAATACGGGCAATAATTTCAAGTAAGCTCCGAAGATGGTACCGCGCCGTGCTTCCTTTTCATTCTTTCCGGAAAGTACGCGTTGCACGATGAACTGGTCTGTACACCAATACCAGAATCCGATAATGGCTGAACCAATCAGTGCACCCAACCAAGGGAAGTTAGGGTCGTTATTACTGCGTATAAGTTCTGTCATTGTGTTGCCATAATCGTTCACTGTGACTGCACCGCAGATTCTCATCATCTCATCCCAGCCTCCCAATTCTTTGAAGCCGAGTACAAGGATTATCAGTGAACCTAACAGCAAGATGGGGGTCTGCAGGATGGAGGTATAAAGTACCGACTTCATTCCTCCGAAGATTGTGTAGAGCGCAGTCAGTATAACCAGACCGATGGCGGCAATCCAAAAGAAGTCGATTCCCCAAAGTTCTTTTATACCGAATACTTGTTGGAATACCAATCCTCCTGCATAAACCGTCACGGCAACTTTTGTCAGTACATAGCTGATTAAAGATATTACAGACAATATTGTACGTGATTGTGGATTATAGCGGCGTTCTAGGAATTCAGGCATTGTGAATACCATACTTCGCGAATAGAACGGTACGAATACCCAACCTAAGATAAGGATCATCCAGCCTTGTATTTCCCAATGTGCCATCGCCATACCGCTGGAAGCACCGGCACCGGCTAATCCGATTAAGTGTTCCGAACCGATGTTGGATGCAAAGATAGATGCACCGATAGCGAGCCATGTGGCATCACGACCACCTAAAAAATAGTCTGCTGAGTCATTCTGTTTCTGTTTGACAACCCAGACAATAATTCCAATTAAAGCCAGGAAAAAGATTCCAATGACTAACCAATCTAATGTTTCCACGATAATAAATGATTTATAAGGTTATTGTTATTTTTCTACGGAAAATTTGAAAACACATTCACTGTTGTAAATTTGTCCGGGTTCCAGTACGACAGAAGGCCATTGGGATTTGTTGGGGCTATCCGGATAATGTTGTGTCTCGAGGCATACGGAAGCGCGCTGGTTGTAAGTAATGCCTTTTTTACCTTTTACGGTGCCATCCAGGAAATTCCCGGTATATACTTGTATACCTGGCTCATTGGTATAAACTTCCAGGGTGATGCCGCTTATAGGCGATGTCAGTTTGGCTGCCACTTGGGATAGGTCACCTTTAGTATTCAGTACCCAATTGTGGTCATATCCGTTTCCATTCTTTATTTGTTCAAAGTCCGTCCGGTTGATGTCTTGTGCCACACTCTTGGGAGTGGTAAAGTCCATTGGTGTTTCTTTGACGGAGATGATGTCACCCGTTGTCATGAAAGTACTGTCTACCGGAGTATAGTTGTCTGCATTGATGTATAAGATGTGGTCTGTTGCTGCCTTTGAAGGATCACCTGATAAATTGAAATAAGAATGGTTAGTCATATTGATAACCGTCTTTTGGTCTGTTGTTGCACTGTATTTTATATCAATGGCATTGTCATCCGTTAACTTGAAAAGTACTTTTGCCGTAACATTACCCGGGAAATTCTCGTCTCCATCCGGTGAAATGCGGGTGAGCTCCAGAGTTGTGCTGTCAATGGGATTGGCACTGTATACTTGGTATTGCCATCCTTTGGGGCCACCGTGCAGGCAATGTCCGAAATTGTTCTGTGGTAACTGTATGGTATCTCCGTCAAGAACGATTTTCCCTTGGTTAATCCGGTTGGCGTAGCGTCCGATAGAAGCACCAAAGTCACTTGGTATGTTGATGTAATCGGCAATGCTGTCAAAGCCCAATACTACATCCTGCATAACTCCATTTTTGTCGGGTACCATAATGGATACAATACGTCCTCCAAAGTTTGTGATGCATACTTCCATGCCCGCTTTATTCTTCAGCGTATAAAGCTGTGTCTGGGCGTCATTGACTGTTGTTTGGAATTTTACTGGATCAAGACCGGACAGCGTAAGCGTTGTTTCTGTCTTTTGATTGCACGCAGTTAGCATCATTGCGGCAATTCCTGCAAGTAGAACATGTCTTTTCATGGTTTTGTATTTAATGTAAATGAGATGATTATCTTTCTTTGGGTGTAAAAGTAACACTTTTCTTTAGTGTAGGCTGTACACTTTTATATGTTATGCAACATAAGTGTCAAGAAACATATCTGTGCCAACTGGCTGTACAGATAGATGTGTTCGGAATAAACTTCTCGGATGATTTTGTTTTTAGAGTGGAAAACGGTGGAATAGGGGAGAAGAAAAAGGCGCTTCCCTGCAAAGGGAAACGCCTTTTATTTGAATGCTGATGTCTATTATTCTAATCTGCGGGCACCGTCGCTGATGACTACATCATATACTTTTGGGCTTCTGCCGAACTTCTTCTTGAATTCATCTTTTGCTTTTTCGATGAATGTACTGTACAATTCATCCTTTACCAGATTGATTGTACATCCACCGAATCCACCGCCCATGACACGTGAACCGGTAACTCCACAATCGAATGCAAGGTCATTCAGAAAATCGAGTTCTTCGCAGCTTACTTCATACAACTTACTCATGCCATGATGTGTTTCATACATCTTTTGGCCTACAGTTTCATAATCGCCTTTTTCCAGGGCGTCGCAAACGTCGAGTACGCGTTGAATCTCTTCGATGACATATTCTGCACGCATATAGTCTTCTGCGCTGATGTCGGCTTTGGCTTCTTCCAGCATGCCCATGGTAACGTCACGCAGGAATTCTACGTGTGGATGCTTCTTCTGAACAGCGGCAACAGCAGCTTCGCAGCTTTGACGACGTTTGTTGTATGCTGAAGATGCAAGTTCGTGTTTCACTACAGAATCTACAAGAACCAGACGATAGCCTTGCGGGTCGAATGGGAAATACTGATATTCCAGTGAACGGCAATCCAGGCGGATGAGGCTTCCTTTCTTTCCGAATACAGAAGCAAATTGGTCCATGATACCACAGTTTACGCCACAATAGTTGTGTTCTGTAGATTGTCCCACTTTTGCCAATTCAAATTTGTCTATCTTGTTGTCACCGAACAAGTCGTTCAAAGCATAGGCATAGGTACTTTCCAAAGCTGCTGACGAGGACATTCCTGCACCCAGAGGCACATCGCCTGCAAAAGCGGTATTGAAACCTTTTACATCTACACCGCGTTTCATCATTTCCCGGCACACGCCAAAGATATATCTTGCCCAGCTTGCGCGGGGTGCATCTTCTTCATTCAAGCCAAATTCCACATAATCTTTCAAGTCGATGGAATAAGCTTTTACTGTGTTTGTGCCGTTGGGCTTTATTTCTGCAATCATTCCCTTATCGATTGCTCCGGGGAATACAAAACCACCGTTATAGTCTGTATGCTCACCGATAAGGTTGATGCGACCCGGAGAAGCATAAACAGCTCCCGTTGTTCCGTCAAAGTGCTTGATGAAACGGCTTCTTACGTATTCTATATCCATGATATTTATATTTTATAAGGTGAATAAATAAATTACCTATATTTTCTTGTTAATCGACCTTGATGTCCTTATTGACATTTTTGCAGCCTACCAAACCGTAGAACAACAGATAGCCAAGGGCTGCGATGATAACCCAGTAACTCGGCATGAAACCTGCAATGTCGGCCACCAAACCTTGGATAACGGGCAAGATGCCGCCGCCGCATACCAATACCATGAACAGACCGGAAGCCGCTGCCAGATATTTACCCAATCCTTCTACGGCCAGATTAAAGATACCACCCCACATGATGGAAGTACACAGACCTACCAGTACCAGATACATTGCGTTGATAGGTACTTCTGCAAATCCGAAAGAGAGACCTCCCGTAGCACTTTGTTGGAGTACCGGCAGATTGACAAGCGAACCGGTAGATGAGAAGATGGCAAGGAACACCAAAAGTAAGCCTAATGCGGAAGTAAAGGTAAGCATTGCCTTACTGGAGATTTTTGCACCCAATGAAGCGCCGGCCAGACGTCCAATCAGCATGAGGAACCAATATGTACCTACAACAAAACCGGAAATGGTGGAAGAAATGCCTGCTCCTCCCTTTTCAATCGGATCGGTCAAAAACAAGTTCAGAGTACCCGGTACACCAACTTCGACACCTACATATACAAAGATTGCTATAGCTCCCAAAATGAAGTGGCGGAATTTTAAAGCGCCTGACATCAACTTACCGATAGGTTCTGTTGAAGTTGCAGCATTGGGTTCCGGTATGGGCACAATCAAAAGAACGAAGAACGCGATGGCAAATACAGCCATTGCTGTGTACATTACAGGGAATATCTGAGAGATAGTAGCTTTTTCAATGGAACCGGCAATCAGGATACCTACGAACATCGGAGTAATGGTGGCCATTACGGAGTTGAAAGAACCACCCACTTGGATAAGCTGGTTTCCTTTGTTACCTTCGCCGCCGAGCTTGTTCAGCATCGGGTTGACTACCGTATTAAGCAAACACATGGAGAAACCGGCGATGAAAGCGCCAATCAAATATACGGCAAAAGCCATATCAGGGCTTGAATGACCTGATAAATATTGGATACCTACACCGATAAAGCCTACAGCTACTGCTATCAATGCCGTTTTTTTATACCCTACCCGTTGTAGTAAGATGCCGCTTGGTATTCCCATCACTGCATATGCAATAAAGTTACCAAAGTTACCCAACATCCCTAAAGCGTTGGATACTGAAAACTGATTTTTCAGTACGATTCCCATAGGGGCAGCAAGGTTGGTAACAAATGAAATCATACCAAAAAGGAAGATCATCGTGATAATTGCGATGAGTTTACCATTCTGTTTTTGTTGTGTCATGGTTTTGTAAAATTAATAAGTTTATAAATTGGATTAGTTATTTCATTCTTGTACACCAAACTTGTAGATTGTCACTTGCTGGTACTCATCACCCGGTAGCAATACTGCCGACGGAAAATGGGACTTGTTGGGCGTATCGGGAAAACACTGGGCCTCAAAGCAGACTGCACTTCTTGCAGGGAAAGTGGCTCCATGGGCACCTTCAAAGCCCCCGAGCCAGTTTCCTGTGTAGAGCTGGACGCCATTTTCAGTGGTATATACTTCCATCGTTCGCCCGCTGTTGGGCTCTATGCAGGTGGCTGCAAGGCTCAGCTCTCCACTTTCAGTCTTGTTCAGTACATAGCAATGGTCATATCCTGCGCCATTCACAATTTGTGTATGTTTCTCATCAATTCGTTCACCAAGAGTATGGGGAGTACGGAAATCCATAGGAGTACCTTCTACCTTCAATATCTCTCCGGTAGGAATGGATACTTCATCGATGGGTACATAAAAATCTGCGTTGATGGTAACGATATTGTTTAAGACTGTAGGGGAGGGATTGGCTATACCGGCAAGATTGAAGAAACCGTGATTGGTCAGATTGACGATGGTGGCTTTATCGGTAGTAGCCCGGTATTCGATGACCAGAGCATTGGTCTCATCCTCCAGGCGATAAGTCATTTCTACTTCGAGATTTCCGGGGAAGCCCTCTTCGCCGTCAGCGGATGTGTAGTTGAAGATGACTGTTGATGGCTCTGGCTGGACAGCATCCCATACACGGGTATGAAAACCAGTCGGACCACCATGCAGTGAGTTGGGACCATTGTTGATTGCCAATTGGTGCTCTTCGCCGTATAAAGTAAACTTTCCTTTAGCTATCCGGTTACCGTAGCGTCCGATGGTAGTGTTTAGAAAAGGTTCCGGGCTGTTGATTACATGTTCAATACTGTCGTGTCCTAATACAACATTGGCATATTTGCCATTTTTGTCGGGTACCATGATGGAAAGTATTGCACAGCCGTAATTAGTAACTGCAACTTCCATTCCCTGGGCATTCTTCAGGATAAACAAATCTGTCTTTTTGTTATTTATATCCTTTTGAAAGTCTTTTTGGTTCAAACCGGACAAATTACTTTCTGTTGGAGTAGTGTTTATCATATCCATGGTATTAATTAAATTTCTTGCAAATAAAAAGAAATTCTTTTGTTCCCCCAAGTAATTGGAAGGAAATGTGGAGAACATTTTAGGAAAGTTTAGCGTTTAACAAATGGAATACAAATTGATATTTTTTGTATGTTTGCCCCCGGAATCTAAAAAAATCACATCATTAACAGAAAGTTCTAATAAAAACAACGAATGTATCCTCTAAAATTTGAGCCTATTCTGAAGCAGACGCTTTGGGGAGGCGACAAGATTATTCCATTCAAACATTTGAATGATACCCTTGCCAATGTAGGCGAGAGTTGGGAAGTGTCGGCAGTAGAAGGCAGTGAGTCTATAGTGGCCAATGGTGCAGACAAAGGATTGACGCTGCCGGATATGGTCAGAAAATATAAGGAAGACCTGGTAGGAGAAGCCAACTATGCACGTTTCGGAAATAAGTTTCCTTTATTGATAAAGTTTATTGATGCCAAGTTGGACTTGTCGATTCAGGTACACCCGGGTGACGAGTTGGCTAAGAAACGTCATAACAGTTTTGGTAAAAATGAAATGTGGTATGTTATTGCTGCTGACCAGGGTGCCAAGCTGATTTCCGGTTTTGCAGAGCAGATTACTCCGAAAGAATATAAGGAACGAGTGTATAATGGTACGTTTGCGGATGTTCTGCAGACTTGCGCCATTAAACCGGGCGATGTGTTTTATGTGCCTGCAGGTCGGGTACATGGAATCGGTGCGGGAGCTTTTGTAGCAGAAATACAGCAAACGTCGGATATCACTTACCGTATTTTTGATTACAATCGTAAGGATAAGGATGGTAAATCAAGAGAACTGCATACAAGCCAGGCCATTGATGCCATTAATTTTGCAGATGTGCAGGACGATTTTCGTACGGAGTACGAGCAGGTGCAGAATGAACCGGTAGAAATGGTGGCAAGCCCGTATTTCACGACTTCCATCTATGACATGACGGAAGAAATCACTTGTGACTATTCTGAACTGGATTCTTTTGTTATCTTTATTTGTGTGGAGGGTTCTTGCCGTATTATTGATAATGAGAAGAATGAAGTTTCCGTACAAGCGGGCGAAACAATCCTGCTGCCAGCTGCAACCCAAGAAGTGACGATTGTGCCTGAAGGAGCAGTGAAGTTGCTTGAGACGTACGTATAAAAGTGCTCAGACTATATCGGATAAAAAAGAGGGGATGACTGTTATGGCCATCCCCTCTTTTTTTATCCGATATTCTATCTCTTTCTTCCAAATATTTTTCTGAATTTCTTCATTACCTTTACCCCCAATACTATACCGTCAAAAACAGCCATACCCGTGTTGAATGCTCTCATCATGGCATTTGCCTTGTTGGTAGCTGGTTCCAGCGGAGCAAAAATTTCTTGTGTAAGCCCAGTCATGATTTCTTTCTGGAGTCGTATTTCTTGTAGCAGCATGGCTTTTTTCTGGGCGATGCTTTCTAAAGTGACGGGAGTCGTATTGGTCGTATTATCCATGAATATTTCGAATTAATTGTCTAAGAATAATTCTGCGATAAGTTTTACTGTCGGATCAATAATGAGCTTTTTGCGGAATAGGACAAGCAGAACGATGAGTAGGATATGGAAGCACGTGATAAGTGCAAAACTCATCATTAGCCCGCCTACCAGCGGAGCTAAAATATAGACCAGCGTAAACGACAGATGAAACAGAACCACTACGCCGAGTATGACGACCAATAGCACCAATAAAAGCGTAGAAAGCAGTTTGGACAGTTTTTCGGTGACTTCCAGTTTGGTATATTCTTTTTGCAGCTCCAGGTATTTCTTGAATTCAATGAAGAGCTGCTGCATATTTTCTATACTTTTGTCGTCTGCAAACATAGTGGTTCTGTTTTTTACCTTATTCCGTTACTTCACCTTTGATTTCCGCAGCAATTTCATCTACCAAGTCTTCCATTTCGCTTCGGTTCAGACGAATCCCTTTCTTACGGAGAATTTCTGCGATTTTGTTACGGGTGTCTTCTCCTTTTTCAGGAGCAAATAAGATACCGAGGGCTGCACCTACTGCGGCGCCACCCAGGAAAGCTGCTAAAACATTTAATCCTTTCATAATGATATTCCTTTCTTTTTTGAGGTTCGTACGACAAAACTAACAAATTTTTTGAAACTTTGTTCGGAATATCAGTTTTTTTATGATTGTCTTTATCTTCCAACTCCTTTTGGGGTGTTGTTTTGCGAGGTTTGCTTTTTTCTTCTCCAAAAGTCTCCATTCGTACGGCTCCCGCGATAGATTTTGTTTTCCTTGGTTTTGGCCTTAATTTCTTCAGTCTTGATTTTCTGGGCTTTTAAACCATCGGCGGTGACAAATGGGTGTTCTTTTATTACTGGGATACTTTTCCCTATCAATTTTTGGATATCTTTCAGGTAAGGCAGTTCTTCCGATTCGCAAAAGGAGAGGGCAATACCGTCGTGGCCGGCACGTCCGGTTCGTCCGATACGGTGCACGTATGTTTCCGGAATGTTGGGCAACTCATAGTTGATGACGTGTGATAGTTGGTCCACGTCGATACCTCGTGCTGCAATATCGGTTGCTATCAGTACACGCAGTTCATGGTTCTTAAAGCCGGTCAGTGCTCGCTGTCGGGCATTCTGCGACTTGTTTCCATGTATGGCTTCGGCTCTTATTCCGGACTTACTAAGGGTACGTGCAAGTTTGTCTGCTCCATATTTAGTTCTGGTGAAGATAAGTACGGACTTGATAGCCGGATTCTTCAGCAGATGAATCAGTAAGTCTTTTTTCTCTTTTTTCTCAACGAAATAGACTGATTGGGAGATTGTGTCAACCGTAGACGATGCAGGGGTGACTTCCACTTTCTCGGGGTGCGTCAGCATGGAGTTTGCCAAGGTCTCTATTTCCGGAGGCATTGTGGCCGAAAAGAAGAGAGTCTGCCGTTTTGCGGGCAATAGCTTTAATATGCGTCGGATATCATGTATGAATCCCATGTCCAGCATCCGGTCTGCTTCGTCCAATACGAAGAATTCGAGTGCTTTTAGGTTAATGAAACCTTGGTTGACCAGGTCTTGCAGTCGTCCGGGAGTTGCAACCAGTATTTGTACTCCACGTTTCAGTTCATCTGTCTGTGGCTTTTGTCCTACACCGCCGAAGATGACGGCATGTCTCAGTCCGGTATACTTACCGTATGCACTGAAGGATTCTCCTATCTGTATGGCCAACTCGCGGGTCGGCGTCAGAATGAGTGCTTTGATACTTTTGCGGTTATCCGTTTTATACAACTTTTGCAAGATAGGGATGGAAAATGCGGCGGTTTTGCCTGTTCCGGTTTGAGCACATCCTAATAAGTCTTTTCCTTGAAGTAATATAGGGATCGATTTTTCCTGGATTGGGGTAGGGGTGGAATACCCCTCTTCTTGAAGAGCCTTCAATATAGGTTCTATCAAATTCAAATTTTCAAATGTCATGTAATCAATTAAGTGAGCCTCATGCCCTGTTTATATTTGGCAAATATACGTCAAGTCTTCCGGGAAATCTCTTTTTATGGAGGGGTTTAATTATATTTAACTAAGGATGCTGAGGTATAATCGCATGTTATGGTGTACTTTTGTTCCATATTTAGATAGTGGCATGGAAAAATGATGAAATTGCATTTAAAATATCTTTGGATTGTATTGGTGGCTTGTATTTTGACCGCTTGCATGAATGGTGGGGGTGACTTGGCCGGTAAGTGGCAGTTGCGTCAGTATCAATATGCCGACGGTACATCAGAGAAGGTGGACAGTGTATTCTATAATTTTCAAAAAGGAAGTTTTTCTGCCATATGTTTGTTGAAAGATGGAGGGGTGACTACGTTTTTTGGAAATTATTCTTTGAAAGGTGCTGAAATTTCCATTATTTTGTTGCCTGAAAGTGTTAACGATAAAAATTATGATACTTATTTCGGGTGGCCGGAAGGAAAATGTACCTTTAAAGTAGAAGATTTGTCCTACTCTTCATTGCGTTTGGAATATGAGGGCACGAAATCTATTTTTCGAAAATTTTGAGATAAAGAATAAGAATAGACGATTTTACTAATAAAAACAATAGAAAAGATGAAAAAATTAGCCGTATTGGGAATGGGAGTATGCATAGCTCTGGCATTCTCTTCTTGTAAATCAAGTGAAAGTGCTTATAAGAAAGCATATGAAAAGGCAAAACAGCAGGAATTGGCTGAGCCGCAAACAACTGCCCCTGCTGAAGAGGTGGCTCCAGTGGTTACCGCTCCAGTAGAAGTAAAGGTGGTGGAAAGTGCACCTGCCGGCATGCGTCAGGAAAAGGTGACTGTGGTATCAGGTGGTACCAGCTTGAAAACCTTTAGTGTAGTTTGCGGAGCTTATAGCGTGAAAGCTAATGCGGAAGGTGTGAAGCAGGCATTGGTGAATGAAGGCTATACTGCAATGGTGGTTTACAATGCAGAAAGAAACCTGTATCGTGTAGTTATCGGTACATTCGATGACAGAGCATCCGCCGAGAATCTGCGCGACTCTTTCAAAGCTAAACATCCTTCGAATGATGACTTCCAGAAGGCATGGTTGCTGTATAGCGTCAATTAATAGAATTCTTTTTGGTAATTCATAACAGAAAGGAATGTATGTTTCCTTTCAAGATGAGGCAGTAACTGCGAAGTTACTGCCTTTTTCATGATATGCCGAAAGAATGTGAAGGCTGGCGCTGTCGCGTGTTTGGTTTGGCAAAACAAAGTGTTCAGTACTGTGAACTAACGGACTAATTGAGAAAAGACCCAGATAAACTCATGTTGTCACAGTCTCTTTAGTTCCTCTTCCTTCGTGAATATTTCACTCTATTTCTCTGCTCCGGATTGATTTTCTTGATTGTGAAAAGTGCTTATAATATTCTCTCTTTCGTTTAAAAGAAGTTATAAAACAAGAGGTGGAAACTTTTAGACCTGAAAAAGTTTTTAATTTTGTGCCTTATCTTTGAGAAGAATATAGTATGGAACGACGATATATACTGAATGCGATTGATGCCGCTTTGCAGGCTGGCGAGAAAATTCTTTCCATTTACGATGATCCGGCATCGGATTTTCAGGTAGAAAAAAAAGCGGATAATTCTCCTCTTACTATTGCCGACCGTAAGGCTCATGAAACTATCTGCCGTTTTTTGGCTGATACACCTTTCCCTCTGCTAAGCGAGGAAGGCAAACATTTGCCTTTTTCGGAACGACGGAGTTGGGAAACTTTATGGATTGTAGACCCTTTGGACGGTACGAAGGAGTTCATCAAGAGGAACGGTGAGTTCACAGTGAATATAGCTTTGGTGCATCACTCAGTACCGGTAATGGGAGTCATTTATGTGCCGGTAAAAAAGGAGCTCTATTTTGGAGTGCATGATTCGGGTGCTTATAAGCTATCCGGTATTACTGCACGTGATGGAATGTCGTGGGATGAACTGCTTGCGAAAGCTGTCCGGCTGCCGGAAACAAGCGTGCACGAACGGTTTGTAATTGTGGCTTCCCGTTCGCATCTGACGCCCGAGACAGAAGATTATATCGAGAAAATGAAATGCAGCCATGCGGAAGTTGAGCTTATATCAAGTGGAAGTTCCATCAAGATTTGTCTGGTAGCTGAAGGCAAGGCTGATGTATATCCTCGTTTTGCCCCTACGATGGAATGGGATACGGCGGCTGGGCATGCTATTGCACGTGCTGCCGGAATGGAAATTTATCAGGCGGGGAAGGAAGAACCTTTGCAATATAATAAGGAGGATTTGCTGAATCCGTGGTTTATCGTAGAACCCAAGCATACCGAAATAAAATAACGACTTTATGACATTTGAGATATTGTTTGTGCTGCTGGCATTGTTGGGCATGGTGATTGCCTTGGTTCTGGATAAAATGCGTCCGGGCATGGTGCTCTTTTCTGTCGTAGTATTGTTCTTGTGTGCAGGTATCCTCACTCCTAAGGAGATGCTGGAAGGGTTCAGTAATAAGGGGATGATGACTGTTGCCATGCTGTTTTTGGTCAGTGAAGGCATCAGGCAGTCGGGTGCTTTGGGGCAAGTAATCAAGAAGCTGCTTCCCCAAGGTAAGACTACGGTCTTTAAAGCGCAGTTCCGTATGTTGCCCACCATTGCTTTTATTTCAGCTTTTCTAAACAATACTCCGGTGGTTGTTATCTTTGCTCCCATTATCAAGCGTTGGGCCGAATCTGTAAAATTGCCTGCTACCAAGTTCCTTATACCCCTTTCTTATGTGACGATACTTGGCGGAATCTGCACCCTGATAGGGACGTCGACCAATCTGGTGGTGCATGGTATGATATTGGAAGCCGGATATGAAGGCTTTACTATGTTCGAGTTGGGTAAAGTGGGCATTTTCGTCGCGATTGCAGGCATCCTTTATCTGTTCGCTTTTTCCTCAAGGCTTTTGCCGGATGTTCGTACGGATGCGGTAAAGCTGGATGAGGAACCGGAGGAGCATGGAGATTTACATCGGGTGGAAGCTGTACTCGGCGCCCGTTTTCCCGGTATCAACAAGAAACTTGGTGATTTTAACTTCAAGCGGCATTATGGGGCCGAAGTGAAGGAGATTAAGCGTAGCGGTCAGAGCATTGTTGGAAATCTGGAAAATGAATATCTCCGCGAAGGGGATACGCTGGTGGTGATGGCTGATGACTCTTTTGTAAAGACCTGGGGGGAATCTTCGGTGTTCGTGTTGCTGGCCAATGGCAAGGATACGGAACCGGTGCCCGGAAAGGGAAAGCGCTGGTTTGCCTTGGCTTTGCTGATATTGATGATAGTGGGTGCAACGGTTGGTGAACTTCCGGTTGTCAAGGAAGCTTTTCCGGAAATCAAGTTGGATATGTTTTTCTTCGTTTCCATTACTACTATCATTATGGCCTGGACAAAGATATTTCCGGCCCGCAAGTATACCAAATATATATCTTGGGATATTCTGATAACGATTGCTTGTGCTTTTGCTATCAGCAAGGCGATGGTGAATTCCGGAGTGGCAGATGCTGTGGCGCGTTTCATTATAGGCATGAGCCATCATTATGGCCCCCATGTGTTGCTGGCTGCTGTGTTTATCATAACGAACTTGTTTACAGAACTGATTACGAACAATGCGGCCGCGGCACTCGCTTTCCCGTTGGCACTTTCCATCTCTTCACAGATGGGAGTCAGTCCGATGCCTTTCTTCGTTGTAATTTGTATGGCGGCTTCTGCCAGCTTCTCCACTCCTATAGGGTATCAGACTAATTTGATTGTACAAGGTATCGGTAACTATAAGTTCACGGATTTTGTACGCATCGGGTTACCTTTGAATATCATTACTTTCCTGATATCCATTTTCTTGATTCCTTTAATTTGGCCATTTTAAAAAAAGAAGAAATAATAACATATGGAAGAAAACAACCACATATATCCGATATTTGACAAAATGCTGATGCGGAAAGACAAAGAAGACTTGTTGAAGCAGCACAGCGTGATGGTTTGGTTTACCGGCTTGAGCGGCTCCGGCAAAAGTACGATAGCCATTGCCTTGGAGCGCGAACTTCATAAAAGAGGATTGCTTTGCCGTATCCTGGATGGTGACAACATCCGCAGTGGCATCAACAATAACCTCGGTTTTACGGAGGCCGACCGTGTGGAGAATATCCGGCGTATAGCCGAAGTTTCCAAACTCTTTCTTGATACGGGTGTTATAACAATCGCGGCTTTTATCAGTCCTAATAACGATATTCGTGAAATGGCGGCTGATATTATCGGACAAGACGATTTTCTGGAAGTTTATGTCAGTACCCCGCTTGAAGAGTGTGAACGCCGTGACGTGAAGGGACTTTATGCCAAGGCACGTAAGGGAGAAATCAAGAATTTTACTGGTATTTCCGCGCCTTTTGAGGAGCCGGCTCATCCGGCTCTGACGTTGGACACCTCTGTTCTCAGCCTGGAAGAATCGGTCAATAAACTGTTGGAACTCATTTTACCAAGAATTCAGAAGAAATAAGATATAATGAAAGAAGAATATAAATTGAGCCATTTGAAGGAACTCGAAGCAGAGTCCATTCATATTATCCGTGAAGTGGCAGCGGAGTTTGAAAATCCGGTGATGCTGTATAGTATCGGCAAGGATTCTTCGGTTATGGTGCGCTTGGCCGAAAAGGCGTTTGCTCCCGGCAAAGTGCCGTTCCCGTTGATGCACATCGATTCCAAGTGGAAGTTTAAGGAGATGATACAGTTCCGTGACGAGTATGCCAAGAAGTATGGTTGGAACCTGATAGTGGAAAGCAATATGGAAGCTTTCAATGCAGGTGTCGGGCCTTTTACGCATGGCAGCAAGGTGCATACGGACTTGATGAAAACGCAGGCTTTGCTCCACGCATTGGATAAGTATAAGTTTGATGCGGCATTCGGTGGTGCTCGTCGCGACGAGGAGAAGTCACGTGCCAAAGAGCGTATTTTCTCTTTCCGCGACAAGTTCCATCAATGGGACCCCAAAAATCAGCGTCCCGAATTGTGGGATATTTATAATGCCCGGGTACATAAAGGAGAGAGTATCCGCGTATTTCCGTTAAGTAATTGGACGGAGCTGGACATCTGGCAATATATACGTTTGGAAAACATCCCTATTGTGCCGTTGTATTTTGCCAAGGAACGTCCTTGTGTGGAGATTGACGGAAATCTGATAATGGCGGATGACGACCGCTTGCCGGAACAGTACCGCGACCAGATAAAGATGCGTATGGTGCGTTTCCGTACGCTGGGTTGCTGGCCGTTGACCGGTGCTGTGGAAAGCGATGCCGATACCATCGAGAAGATTGTCGAGGAAATGATGACCACCACCAAGAGTGAACGGACGACCCGTGTCATTGACTTCGACCAAGACGCAAGCATGGAGCAGAAGAAGCGCGAGGGATACTTCTAAAGGAATTAAAAATTAAGAATTAAAAATTAAATCATTAAGGATGAACGATTCTACACTTGATATAAAGGCTTTTCTTGATAAGGATGAGCAGAAAGACTTGTTGCGCTTACTGACTGCCGGTTCTGTGGATGACGGAAAATCCACATTGATAGGCCGTCTGTTGTTCGACAGCAAGAAGCTATATGAGGACCAGCTGGACGCACTGGAACGCGACAGCAAGCGCATGGGAAATGCCGGCGACCACATTGACTACGCCCTTTTGCTGGACGGCTTGAAGGCGGAGCGCGAACAAGGCATCACCATCGACGTGGCATACCGCTACTTCTCGACCAACAATCGTAAGTTTATCATTGCCGACACTCCGGGACACGAGCAATATACACGCAACATGATTACCGGGGGCTCTACAGCTAACTTGGCAATTATTCTGGTGGATGCACGTATGGGTGTCATTACGCAGACGCGCCGGCATACTTTTCTGGTGTCGTTGCTTGGCATCAAGCATGTGGTGCTTGCTGTCAATAAGATGGACCTGGTGGATTTTTCCGAAGAACGTTTTAATGAGATAGTCGATGAATACCGGAAGTTTATAGCTCCATTGGGTATTCCTGACGTAAACTGCATTCCGCTGTCAGCTTTGGATGGCGACAATGTGGTGGAGAAATCGGAACGTACTCCTTGGTATGAGGGTATTTCACTTCTTGACTTTCTGGAGACGGTACATATTGACAACGACCATAATTTGAAGGATTTTCGTTTCCCGGTTCAATACGTCTTGCGCCCCAATCTCGATTTCCGTGGTTTTTGCGGTAAGGTGGCTTCGGGTATTGTTCGTAAGGGAGATGAAGTGATGGCATTGCCTTCCGGTAAGAAGTCGCATATCAAGAGTATAGTTACATACGACGGCGAGTTGGATTACGCCTTTCCGCCCCAGTCCGTCACCCTGACTCTGGAGGATGAAATAGATGTGTCGAGAGGGGAAATGCTGGTACATCCGGATAACCTGCCCGTCATGGACCGCAATTTTGAAACGATGCTGGTTTGGATGGATGAAGAGCCGATGGATATCAACAAATCATTCTTCATCAAACAGACCACCAATATAAGCCGTACCCGCATCGACAGCATCAAGTATAAGGTGGATGTCAATACGATGGAGCATCTTTCCATTGACAACGGAAAGTTGAGCAAGGAAACATTGCCGATGCAGCTCAATCAAATTGCGCGTGTGGTGCTGACTACTGCCAAAGAGCTTTTCTTTGACCCTTATCAGAAGAATAAGGCTACCGGTTCGTTTATCTTGATAGACCCGATAACCAACAATACCAGTGCTGTAGGTATGATTATCGATAGGGTGGAGGATAAGGACATGCACTTAGCTGAGGACCTGCCTATACTGAATTTGCCTAAGCTGGGTATAGCTCCCGAACATTACGAAGCTATAGAAAAGGCTGTGAAAGAGCTGGAACGCCAGGGCGTGGCTGTACGGATAGAGCGCAGTACTTCTTTATAAGTATTGCGGTTCTCTCTCGGCATCACCGGAAGAAAACCATAACATATTAATATAAAGATAATAATGGGATTGTTAGAATTCAATAAGCTTCCGATAAACACCCTGGTAGGTGCGGATTGGAAAACATTCAAGGATATAACGGGCGGTCGTGACATCGGTGCTGCCTACAAAGGTAAGTATCGGCTGACAAAAGCCGTCTGCCGCCTGCTGTCCACTTTGGCTCCTCTGCAGGACAGACGCTATGAAAAGCTCCTGGCAGATAAGCCCTTGGAGCATGATCCGGTATTCATTTTGGGACACTGGCGTAGCGGGACTACGTTTGTGCATAATGTTTTCTCCTGCGACAAGCATTTCGGCTACAACACGACATACCAGACTGTATTTCCGCATCTTATGATGTGGGGGCAGCCTTTCTTCAAGAAGAACATGAGTTGGTTGATGCCGGACAAACGTCCCACGGACAATATGGAACTTGCCGTTGACCTTCCGCAAGAAGAGGAGTTTGCTTTGGCAAATATGATGCCCTACACCTATTATAATTTCTGGTTCCTGCCCGAATATCAGCAAGAGTATGCCGATAAATACCTGCTGTTTGATGACATCACAGAGAAAGAGCTGAAAGTATTTGAGGAGACTTTCGTCAAACTGATAAAGATTTCTCTTTGGAATACGAACGGAACCCAGTTTCTTAGTAAGAATCCGCCTCATACGGGACGTGTGAAAGAGCTTGTCAAGATGTTCCCCAATGCCAAGTTTATCTATCTGATGCGTAATCCTTATACTGTTTTCGAAAGCACACGTAGTTTCTTTACTAACACCATTCAGCCGTTGAAACTGCAGGATATCAGTCATGAGGAGCTTGAGAAGAATATTTTGTCCATTTATGCCAAACTGTATCATAAGTACGAAGCGGACAAGGCATGCATTCCTGAAGGAAACTTGATAGAGGTGAAGTTTGAGGACTTCGAAGCGGACGCAATGGGAATGACTGAACATATCTACAAGGCTTTGTCCATTCCGGGCTTTGCAGAGGCGCGTGCCGATATTGAGAAGTATGTAGGCGGAAAGAAAGGATATAAGAAGAATAAATACAAGTATGATGAGCGTACAGTGCAGTTGGTTCAGGATAACTGGAATTTTGCGCTGGAACAGTGGAAGTACGATTTATAATGATTGTCAATTATCAATGAGAGAAATGATTCAAAAGAAAATTCGTATGTTGGGAGTGCTGTCTGCCATGCTTTGTTGCGGAGCCGTTTCTGCGCAGCAGCACGAGGTAGAGATGATTCCTTTCGGAAATATGGATCAATGGATTGACCGCCAAATCAAGGAATCCGGTATTATTGGCGGTGCCACGAAGAATGTGTATGCCATCGGCCCTACTGCTACTGTCACCGAAACCAAGGCATACAAGAATATGGGAGGTTCGCCGTGGGCGACATCCAATGTGATGGCCCGGGTAGCCGGTATCACGAAAACTAATACTTCTGTTTTTCCGGAAAAGCGAGGGGATGGTTTCTGCGCCCGCATGGACACCCGTATGGAGAGTGTGAAGGTTTTTGGAATAGTAGATATCACGGTGCTGGCTGCCGGCTCTATGTTTCTGGGTGAGGTGCACGAACCTATCAAGGGAACCAAAAATCCGCAGAAAATGCTGAATTCCGGCATACCGTTTACAAAGAAACCTATCGCCATACAGTTTGATTATAAAGTAAAGATGTCCGACCGCGAGAAGCGTATCCGTGCAACGGGCTTTAGCCGTATCACAGATGTGGAAGGAAAGGACTTCCCGGAAGTGAATCTGTTTCTGCAAAAGCGTTGGGAAGATGAGAAGGGGAATATCTATGCCAAGCGCGTAGGAACGATGGTCGTAAGATATTATACTACTACCGATTGGCATAATAATGCCACTTATTCCATCATGTACGGTGATATTACCGGTGACCCTGCGTACAAGGCCCACATGATGCGTCTTCAGGTTGAAGAACGCTATGCAGTTAATAGTAAAGGAGAGAGCGTACCTATTAAGGAGGTTGCCTGGGGAACGGAAGATGATGTGCCTACTCATTTGTTGTTACAGTTTACCTCCAGCCACGGTGGTGCTTACATAGGTTCTCCCGGTAATTCGTTGTGGATTGACAATGTAAAATTGGTATATTAGAATAAAAGCAGTTAAAGTTGGATGTCATACTTTAGCTGCTTTTTTAATGGAGTCACTGAGACTTTGGGTTACTTCTTATTTCTTATTTCAGATGAATTTTGTATGTCAACCCTCCACTGAAATATTTCATCCTCTGCATTTCCACCTGCACATGCAGATGCTTGAACAACAGATAAGTGGCTCCCAAGGCAAAGTCCTTGGAGTCATATTCCGCTATCATCCTTAACTGCGGATGAAAGGACGGATTGTAGGTGACACCCAATGCAAAGCCATTCAGTTTGTACTCCTTGCGGTTGTTGTAAAGGTAGGAAAGATGGACACCGATCTCCTCCTTACCCGCAACGGGTATATGCTTGGAGGCGGCAATATAGAAACGACTGTAATAGCCGTTACCTTCCGTGGTGCCGACCTGGCCGCCGCCGGAGGAAGTGAACGGGTCGGACGTCCCCAGCACGACAGCCGGCATGTATTTCCAGAACTGCCCCTCCTTCAACACACGCAGACGGGCGGAAAAGTAGCGGTCCTGGTTCGTGAATCCGCTGTATCCGTATGGCTTCAATCCTAACGCCTCCGCCTTGAAGAGCGTACACGTGTAGGCCACTTCCAGAAAGGGGAAGATGGTGACATTTAGGAAGTAGTTGTAGGTATGATAGTACCAGGTGGGCGGTGTGAGCTCCTTGTTCAAGAAGTTACCGCCAACCATGAAAGTCTTGTCACGCTGCATCTCCGCAGAGGGCGCATGCAACAGCCCGGTCGTACCATACGTCAACTGGGAAAAGGCCGAAAGGGAAAGGCTGCAAAACAGAACGATAAAGAATAGCTTAAACTTCATCATCACATATAAATTCAGTCGCTGATAAAAAATGGATTGCTTTATGACATGCATCGGACATAGTACCAAAAAAAGGCGTCTGAGTCCCAGACGCCTTCATTTTTAGAGTCTATTTGTCACTTGGAGTATATTATTCCAGGATAACTACGCGGTTCAAGAAGTTCTTGCCGAACATATTGGCAGTACCACCGAATCCAACGAGTTCGAGCTGGTCTTTGTCAACACCCTGAGCAATCAAGGCATCGTAAACAACCTGAGCACGCTTTTCAGACAGCTTCTGGTTCCAAGAAGCGCTACCGGTAGCCTTGTCGGCATAGCCTGCAACCTTGTACTTCTTGTCCGGATTAGCCTTCAGAATCTTGGCTGCCAGTTCGATGTTAACCTTGCCATAGTCGTCCAGACGGGCGCTGCCAATCTTGAAGAAGATGGCACGCGGACCGGCAACTTCAACTTCCTTGGTCACTTCCTTAACTTCAGGTTTAGCGTTGGCCAGTGCATTCTTGCAGTTAGCCAGGTCAGCTTGAGCCTGAGCCAGTTCACTTCTATATCTGTTGATTTCTGCATTGACTGCGTCTTCGTCAATCTTAGAAACCGGAACGAACTTCTTACCGCCGAAGATGTAGCTAACGCCTGCGGTCAGCATACCTGTACCTTCAGCCTTGCGATGGCTGCTGAT
>NZ_OBMS01000028.1:0-69343 GCF_900217715.1 Bacteroides sp. AR29 | reverse complement strand
GGCAACCGCTGCTTTGACGAGTGCCTGCCTGAGGAGACCAACCGCCGTATTGTGGACGTCATTTCCGATGTGAACCTCTGCTATTCGGAGCATGCCCGCAGATACCTGAACGCTTCGGGCGTGGCGAAAGAACGTACATACGTAACCGGTTCGCCCATGGCGGAAGTCCTGCATGAGAATTTGTCCGAAATAGAGTCTAGCGATATTCATCAGAGGTTGCATCTCCAGAAAGGTAAATACATCCTGCTTTCCGCGCACCGGGAAGAGAACATTGACACGGAGAAGAACTTCCTGTCCCTTTTCAGGGCGGTTAACGCTATGGCCGAGAAATATGACATGCCCATACTTTACAGTTGTCATCCCCGTAGCAGGAAACGTCTGGAATCAAGCGGCTTTGCACTTGACAGTCGTGTGATTCAGCATGAACCTCTCGGTTTCCACGACTACAACTGCCTGCAGATGAACGCCTATGCCGTTGTGAGTGACAGCGGTACTCTGCCTGAGGAGAGCAGTTTCTTCACTTCTGTGGGGCATCCTTTCCCTGCTGTATGCATCCGTACCAGTACGGAGCGTCCCGAGGCTCTTGACAAGGGTATCTTTGTCCTTGCCGGTATTGATGGGAAATCCTTGCTTCAGGCTGTAGATACTGCCGTGGAGATGAATAGGAATGGGGACGATGGCCTGCCGGTGCCCAATTATACGGATGAGAATGTATCGGCCAAGGTTGTGAAGTTGATTCAGAGCTATACGGGGGTGGTGAACAAGATGGTTTGGAGAAAATAATGGTGAGACATGCCTAAGAAAATTTTGATACATAGCCTGATTTTCAGTCCGGATGGAGTTTCGACAGCCTATCTTTATAATGATATTGCTCTGAAATTCCAAGAAAACGGTTATGAAGTATTGGTATTGACAACTACGCCTCATTACAATGTTGTGGAATCACAACTGGCAGCACAACCTCTGAAATGGAAGGTTTGGGGGATTTGTAAAGAAAGCTGTTTTCATGGAATCAGAGTTCTTCATGTACCCCAGAAGAAATTCAGAAATACATTTCTGCGTGTCCTGGGATTTGTCTATTGGCATATTATCTCTTTCCTGATTGGTTTGTCCCAGAGAAATATAGATGTCATACTGTCACCTTCCCCTCCTTTGACTATCGGTGTAATCAACATTTGGCTGGCGAAAATCAAGGGATGTAAAACCATATATAATGTGCAGGAAATATATCCTGACATCTTGAAACGAAAGGACGGGCTTGTTATAGAACAGCTACGTAGGATGGAACGGTATGTTTATAATAACTCAACGGCCGTAACGACAATAGACCAGGTTTTTTATAATGTAATAGCCGGAAGGTTTAAGGATAAGTCCAAGCTTTGTATAATACCTAATTTTGTAGATACAGAATTGTATAATTCTCAAGGTGGAAATGTAGAATGTCTGAATCCCCATTTTTTCCCTACCACAGATTCTTTGAAATTGCTTTATGCCGGGAATATTGGTTATGCCCAAGATTGGGAGCCCTTAATTTGTCTGGCAGAAAAGACGAAAGGGTTTTCCATTGAATACTTTATAATCGGTGAGGGAGTCATGAAACCCGTTCTTGAGGAGAAAGTACGTGAGTTGGAGCTGGATAATGTGCATATTTTGCCCTATCAGCCCAGAAGTTTGATGCCGTCCATTCTTGCCTATTCAGACATCCAGTTTATTTTCATGAACCCTGAAATGGAGATGCAGGGATTCCCTTCCAAGGTTTATACAATCATGGCATGTGGTAGGCCTTTATTGGTCTGCTCGGGAAAGGATACGCCTATCATCAATTTCCTGCAGGAACATGGCTGTGCAAAATTGATTACAGAGAAGAGTTTGGAAAAGAAGGTGGGAGAAATGGTGGATTGGCTGAATTCCGTCTCAAGAAGCGAACTAGCTTTACTGGGTCGAAATGGTGTAGAGGTGATTAAGCGATTATATTCCAAGGATGTGGTAACTCAAAAATATGTAGACTTAGTTGAAGCTTTATGAACATACGATATTTATCAGTCAATGATTAGGATAACTTGATATTTCCGGGTATCTTTGTGGAAAGATTGGATGTATGAGGAAGATTAAGCCATATAAGGAACAAGAACCGATGGTGCCGAATGTTGGTGAACCGGTAGTTGTATATACGGGTAATGAGAATAATCCGAATATCGTTACGGAAGGACGTGATGACATTAGGCATGCTATTTCCGGTGAAGAATTATTGGATAGGCTTTGCCCTCGTATAAAGGCTTTGTTTGGATGAGAGTCGTATTCGCTCCCGAAGTAGAGGAGGATTTGTATGGGCTTATAAAAATACTTGTTGAGAAGGAGTATTTAGGTACTTATCCTTTTGCTATTTCTTATGTAGAAGAACTGATAGCTGATATTCAACAGAACATTCATTCTAAATTAAAAAAGAAAGCGCCCGCTTTTTTTGAGCGTTATGGTAAGGATATGTATTACATCACTTATCAACGTAATTCTAATACGACGTGGTATATTTTCTTCTCTGTCATTGGAGATACTTATTTTATTAAATACATAACCAATAATCACGTTTCCGGTCAGTATATTTTTTAGCATATTTCAATGAACATACTCGTCACTGGAATCCACGGCTTTGTGGGTTCCAATCTCGTTGTTGCCCTAAAGGAACGTCATAGCCTTTACGGGCTGGATATTGTTGCTCCTGAAAAGGAGGGGGTGGTAAAGACTTTCTCCTGGAAGGATATTGAACCAGCTTCTTTTCCGATGCGGAATCTTCCTGAATTCGATGCCATTATTCATCTGGCTGGTAAAGCCCATGACACGAAGAACCGGTCTGCTGCCCAATCCTATTTTGATATTAATACGGGATTGACCCAAAAGATATTTGATTTCTTTCTGGAATCGTCTGCGAAGAAGTTCGTATTTTTCAGTTCTGTGAAAGCCGCTGCAGACAGTGTGGTGGGTGATATGCTGACTGAAGATGTGGTGCCTGCTCCGGTAGGGCCTTATGGGGAAAGTAAGATAGCAGCCGAGAATTACATCCTTGACAAGTTGAAGGTTGAGAATGGGAAATTGAAAGCTAATCCTTATGATGACAAGCAGGTTTATATCCTGCGTCCCTGCATGATTCATGGTTCCGGCAATAAGGGCAATCTGAATCTTCTTTATAATGTGGTGAGGAAAGGTGTTCCCTGGCCTTTGGGGGCTTTTGAGAACAGAAGGTCTTTTACTTCGATAGACAATCTCTGCTATGTGGTGGAAGGGCTGTTGACCAAGGAGGTGGCGAGTGGTATCTACCACATGGGAGATGACGAGGCCTTGTCCACAAATGAGCTGATAGCTTTGATGTGTCGGGCTTTGGAGCGTAAGCCGCATATCTGGAAGATAAACAGAGGACTGATGGAGTTCTGTGCCCGTTTTGGGACTCTGCTCCATTTACCTTTGAATGAAGAGCGTCTGCGCAAGTTGACAGAGAATTATGTGGTGAGTAATGCGAAGATAAAGGCTGCCCTGGGTATTGACAGAATGCCGGTGAGGGCAGAGGAGGGGATAGTGAGAACGATAAAATCGTTCTCAAATTAAAAGTTAAGAATTAAAAATTGATAATTAAAAATTAAAGAGGAAAATACTGTTATGTATTATCTGTTAATATTGGTTCTGCTGTTTTTGGCAGAACTTTTTTATTTTAAGGTGGCTGATAGGTGCAATATCATCGACAAGCCCAATGAGCGGAGTTCTCATACGAAAGTGACTTTAAGGGGTGGTGGGATTATATTCTATTTCGGAGCGTTGGCCTATTTCCTGACGAGTGACTTTGAATATCCCTGGTTCCTGCTTGCCTTGACACTGGTGACGTTCATCAGCTTCGTGGACGATATAAAATCCACCGGACAGATGACAAGGCTGCTTTTTCATTTCTCTGCTATGGCTATGATGTTTTATCAGTGGGGGCTGTTCTCCTTGTCTTGGTGGTGGATAGTCATTGCCTTGATAGTCTGTACGGGCATCATCAATGCCTACAATTTTATGGATGGGATTAATGGGATAACGGGAGGTTATTCTCTGGTTATTCTTGCTGCGTTGGCTTATGTCAATAATGAGGTGGTTACTTTTGTAGAAGCGAATTTCATCTATACCGTTATCTGTTCTGTTCTAGTCTTCTGCTTCTTCAATTTCCGCAAGCGTGCCAAATGCTTTGCCGGTGATGTGGGTTCGGTGAGCATTGCCTTTATTCTTCTTTTCCTGATAGGCAGGCTCATCATCCAGACTGGTGATTTCAGTTGGATTGTCTTATTGTCCGTTTATGGGGTAGACAGTGTTCTGACTATCATTCATCGTCTGATACTTCATGAGAATATCGGGCTGCCGCATCGCAAGCATCTGTATCAGATTATGGCGAATGAGCTGAAGATTCCTCATGTCATAGTCTCTCTGGTCTATATGACAATACAGACTTTTATAATAGTAGGATATATTTATTACCAACGGTATGGCTATATCTTCTTGATAGGGTGTATCTTACTGTTGAGCGCAATATACGTACTCTTCATGAAAAAGTATTTTTCAAGACATATCTCTTGAATTACTGTCTTCCATTATACAATTTCCACGGTCACCTGAATACCCAAAGCTTTGGCAATACGCTCGATATCACGCTTCTTTGTTTTTGTATTGCTGCAGGTCATAAGAAACCGTCCGTTGCCTAATGGTTTTTGAGCGCGCTGGTATTTCTCATGAAGTGTGTTTGATATCAAGGGAATCTTGCATACCTTGATATTTAAAGATTGCACTTGTTCCACACCTACTGTCATCACAAATTGCCGGAAAGTCTCGGCTGCTTGTGTTTCTTGAATTACTTTCCCATTACCAAAAGTAATCTTTAATCGGGATATTGGAGTATTGCTTTCCGTATCATTGGTTACTTGGTACAGTTTCTTTGCTGCTTCAAGAAATCTTGGAAATAATGTTCCCCACTGGTTGTTGACAACAATTTTTGTTCCGTCTGCCAATAAAATAACTTCATCAGGCTTAAGAAAGTAACGTTTCTTTAAATCGGGATGAGATTTGATTTTTTCTTGGACTTCTATCAAGGTACGTATTACACCCAATGCTTTACTGTGTAAATTGGATGGAAAGACTTTTTCCAGTTCAACATAGTTTATGTTGGGATGGTCTTTGATATAGTGCTTGACTACTTCCAATACAAAACGTCTTTTGACATAGAAGTTGATTCCATCCACTGAGAATTTTGTATGGTCTTTGGAATCACTTTCTTTATAGTCGTTTTGTGAGTTTTTAGATGTTTGCCTCGTTTTAAGTTGTAATGAAGGGAGAATGCTCTTATTTTCGTAATGTACTGTAAGCGTAAGATTGGCAAATTCTTCATTAATGGCGGATTCCTCAAATCCTTCAGCTGTAAACTTGTCTTTGAGCAACGAAATCATATTCTTTACCCCATTGCCTTCGGATAAGAATTCTGACACCCTCCTATGCAGATTATTACGCGCTTGGATTTTTTTATATTGCTCATTACAGAATGTTTCTATTTTTTCCAGATTGAATTTGTCGTAAGTTAGCAGGTCACAGATGATGGAACCATTTACATCTTCTTTCTTAAATTCTGCTGTAAATACACAGATGGGATTCTCGCCATCGTTGGGAATGTCGTAGTAAAGCTGTATCTTTTCTCCTATATATAATCCGACATTAAGTTTCAGTTGGCGCATATACGACATCAACTGATTTTCTTGCCTCTCATTTTGTATATTAGACGGACGTTTTATTTCAATTGGGAGTACGGGGGATTGTGTATCATGTTCGTTCTTTCGCCAAAGTACAATGTCCGGGCGTATGGAGTTGCTATTGCCTATCGGTAATGTATACTGGGATACCATTGTTCCATTGGTCTTTTTCCATCCAAGAAATTTCAAGCAGTTCTCTATTTCCCGCTGGTAATCACCTTCTACCGAATTTGTTTCAAAATACGGTATCAGTGTTTCCACAATCTCAGGCCAATTTTCATTCATCTTTTATCGGGTTATATTAGGACATATTGTTTACACTTCTTCGGAGTGTGCATAAAGCAAATGTATTGACTTTATTTGAACTGCCCAAATTATAGTCATAAAAAATGAATCGGGCGGTGTACAATAAAAACAAATAGTCCCGGATTCTTGACAAAGAATCCGGGACTATTTGTTTTTATCGTTTTTGAGAGGCTTTACTTAGCCGGCTTCAACCATTTGTCCAGCCATTCAAAGAAGGTACGTTGCCACAGCACGCCATTCTGAGGTTTCAGTACCCAGTGGTTTTCGTCCGGATAGATAAGCAGTTCGGCAGGAACGCCACGCATCACGGCTGCATCGAAGGCGGCCATTGCCTGGTTGGCAAGGATGCGGAAGTCCTTCTCTCCGTGGATGCAGAGGATAGGGGTGTCCCATTTGTCGACGAAGAGATGCGGGGAGTTGGCAAAAGTGCGTTGTGCCGTAGCGTTGTTCTTTTCCCAATAAGCACCGCCCATATCCCAGTTGGCAAACCATTTCTCTTCCGTTTCCAGATATTGCATTTCCATGTTGAAGATACCGTCGTGTGCGATGAATGCCTTGAAGCGTTTGTCATGGTGTCCGGCAAGCCAATATACGGAGAAGCCTCCGAAGCTGGCGCCTACGCAACCCAGGCGGTCTTTGTCGACGAAAGGTTCCTTGGCCATTTCGTCAATGGCAGTGAAGTAGTCCTTCATGCACTGGCCGCCATAATCACCGCTGATGGCTTCGTT
Organism: Bacteroides sp. AR29; assembly: GCF_900217715.1. NCBI lineage: Bacteria > Pseudomonadati > Bacteroidota > Bacteroidia > Bacteroidales > Bacteroidaceae > Bacteroides > Bacteroides sp. AR29. The sequence goes on along the minus strand of NZ_OBMS01000028.1, from coordinate 62,553 downwards.
CCACTCTACACCGAAGCCCGGAAGACCACGACGGTTGGGAGCTACGATGATATAGTCGTTTGCCGCCATAATCTGGAAATTCCAACGGTAGCTCCAGAACTGGCTGACGGGACTCTGAGGACCACCTTCACAGAAGAGGAGGGTGGGGTACTTCTTGTTAGGGTCGAACTGTGGAGGATAAATCACCCAGGTCAGCATCTGCTTGCCGTCGGTGGTCTTCATCCAGCGGGCTTCCACTTTACCCATTTCCAGCTGGTCGTAAATCTGCTTGTTTTCTGTGGTCAGTTGCACTGCTTCTGCAAAAGCGTCGCCGTTGCGTGCACTGTTTACGGCATAGATTTCGTCGCCCATGCTCATGGAGTGGCGTTTGGCGATAATCTTGTCTCCGCAAAGGGCGAGTGAAGCATAGTCGTGCATGCCGTCGGTGAGCTGGGTAAGCTTGTCGTTTCCGGCAAGGTCGATGTTGTAAATCTGTGTCTCGCCATGCCATACACCGATGAAGTAGATGCTCTGGGAATCTTTGTTCCACAAGAAGGCGTCCACGTTCGATTCGAAAGCTTTGCTTACAAAACGTTTCTCACCGGTCTCGAGGTTCATGATAAACAAGCGGTTCAAGTCGGCTTCGTAGCCGTCACGTTCCATGCTCTGCCAGGCGATGTATTTGCCGTCGGGAGAGTATTGGGGATTCGTATCATATCCCTTGTTTTCTTCCGTGATGTTTTTGGTTTCCTTGGAGGCAAGGTCGTAGATATAAATGTCGGAGTTGGTGGAAATGGCATACGCCAGTCCGGTTTTCTTACGGCATGTATAGGCCACCTTATCAGAAGACGGGCTCCATGCCAGCTGCTCGATACCGCCCCAGGGCTTCATCGGGCTTTCGTATGGCTCTCCCTCAAGAATATCAGTGACATTGCTGATGGCATTGCCGTCGAAATCAGCAACAAACGGATGGGGAGCAGTAGTCACCCATTCATCCCAATGCTTGTACATCAGGTCGGTAACGATGATGCCGGTGGCTTTAGGAAGGTCCGGATGTTTGTCTGCCGTACTCTTCACGGTCTTTACCTGGGCAATGAAAAGGAGTTTCTTGCCGTCGGGCGAGAAAGAGAACCCTTCGATGTCTCCCTCGTATTGAGTCAGCTGCTTGCGTCCGCTGCCGTCGGGATTCATTTCCCATACCTGGCTGCTGCCGCTTTCGTTGCAGAGGAAGGCAAGCTTCTTGCCGTCCTTGAACCATGTGGGCTGTCCTTCTTGCCAGGCGTCATGCGTTATCTGGGTATTGCCACTACCGTCGGCATTCATGACGAAGACTTCGCTGTTACTCTTGTTCTGGGGCACGCTGTAATAGGATACCGTGTAGGCAATTTGCTTTTCGTCGGGAGATACGGCTACACTGCCGATACGTCCCATCGCCCAGAGTGCCTCGGGTGTCATACGCTTTCCTTCAATCTTGATGTCCGACCGCTGGATGAGCGCTGCTGCGTCCTGCTGCTGTCCGGCATCTTTTGTTCCTCCGCAGGAGGCCAATGTCATGGCTGCTGACATAAGTAGTAGATTTACTTGTTTCATATATGTTTTTTGTTTCGGTTATTTCAATGCAAAGATACTAAATTTTCCTTCCTTGCCAATTCCCACGTTTGATATATAGCCAGCAGAAAATGAGAATAAAGCTGGAATAAACCATTTCCGAGGTCCAGCAAATGGCCACGTCGAGTTGCAGAATCAGAATAATGTAGGTGATATAGGCTGTGTAGATGACCAGCGTAGCCATCTCCAACCCCCATGCCGTACGCGTGTTGCCGGTTCCGGAAACTGCCTGGAAATAGACATTGGCAGGAACCAGGAACAGATAGGTGGAGCACATCACCCAGAGCGAATGTACGGCAGCGTCCTGCAGGTCGGGTATGTCGGTATAAATTCCCAGAATCAGCTTGGGGAACACCGCGAAAAGCAATGCCAGCGGAAGTACGAAGACGTAGGCTATGCGTACGTGCTGCCGGATGGTGCCTGCCACGCAATCGGAGTGGCCTGCACCGATGAGGTTGCTGACCAGTGACCCGCAGGTAGAGGCAAATGCCATGAGTACCATGAACAGTATGCCGGACACGTTGCGGACAATGTTGGTCACTGCCAGCGAGCGCTCTCCCAGATGCTCCACATAAAGGAAGAAAAGGAACCAGGTGGAGAGGGAGAAGAAATTCTGTATCATGGTCCAGAAAGAGACGTTCAGCATCCGTTTCAATACGTCCAGCCGGAACTTCGGAATACGGTCCAGCCCGTACTTGCAGCAGTCGATACGGCTACGGGTATAGAGGATGAAGAATAACAGCGAAACCAGCTCGGCCAATGAGGAGCCGATGGCGGCTCCGGCAATGCCGAGTGCAGGAAAACCGAATTTACCGAAAATCAGGATATAGTTGAATACGACATTGCTCAACACCATGACGATGGAGTTCAGTGTCAGTGTCTTGGTCTGGGTGGTTCCCAAGAAAAAGGCACGGAACATGACTGCGCTGAACGAGAAGAAGGCACCGAATACACGCCAATGCAGGTAGCTGGTGGCTGCTTCGTAGATATGTTCCGAGGCTACGATGCGTTTCAGGATAATCGGCGAGAAGCAATAGGACAGCAGGAACATGACTGTCGCCATCCCGACTTGGAAATAGATGCCCTGATAGAACAAGTCACCGATTTCCTTATACTGCTGTTCGCCGTTGCGCCGGGCAATGAGTATCTGTGCCCCGATGCTGAAACCGAAGGCAACCATGAAGATGACCATGTAGAAGACACCGGCGATGGCAGATGCTCCCAGCTCGACTTCGCCCACACGCCCGAGGAAGGCGGTGTCCGTCATACCTATCATCTGCTCCATAAGGAGGCTGATTAGGATAGGGTAGGCTATGAGCCAGATTTGTTTGTAAGTGTATTTAGTCTGCATAATTTAGAGTCTGTGAATTTTTTCGTTGGTGTAAGGATAAGAAAGCCGGGCAAATGTCATTGTCCGGCTTTCTGCAAAAGAATATCTTGAACGGTAGTCTTACTACTTTTTGTTCTGTTTTTCTTTCATCATCTGTTCCTGCTGTTTCTGCATGGCTTCCAGACGAGCGGCGAAACCGGTTTTCTTCATCTTCTTCGGGTCTTTCTTGTTGGCTTCCAACTGAGCAAGAAGGGCTTCCTCATTGGTTGTCTTGCGCATGATGAGCGTTGTTACCACACTGACTAACGTAGAGATGAAGTAGTAATAGTTCAATCCCGAAGGATAGTCGTTCAATATGAAGAGGAACATGATAGGCATCAGGTATGACATCCACTTCATGGCAGCCATCTGCGGATTGGCACCCGTATCCTGTTGCTGCATCATGTACTTCGTGTTCAATATGTTGGTAACCGTCATCAGCAGGCAGAACAAGCTGAGGTGGCTTCCCAGGAACGGGATATGGAACGGGAAGTTGATGAACGCATCGTAAGTGGAAAGGTCGTCTGCCCACAAGAAGCTCTGCTGGCGGAGTTCAATGGCACTCGGCACGAACATGAACAAGGCCATCAAGATAGGGAACTGTATCAGCATCGGCAGACATCCGCCCATCGGACTGACTCCGTACTGGCTGTAGAGGCCCATCACTTCCTGCTGCTTCTTCATGGCATCTTCCTGCTTGGGGTACTTCTTGTTTATCTCGTCGATTTTCGGTTTCAGTACGCGCATCTTGGCAGAGGACATGTAGGTTTTCCACGTTGCGGGGAATACTACAGCTTTTACGATTAACGTCATGAACAACAGTACGATACCCATGCTCAACCCCCAACTGGACAACCAGTCGAAGATGTTGATGGTGAACCATTTGTTTATCCAGCGGATGAGCGGCCAGCCCAGATAGACCAGACGGTTCAGCTCCCACTTCTCGTCACGCCCCTTGTCGAGTGCGGTCAGGGTCTTGTAGTGATTGGGGCCGAAGTAGAAGAACAGCTGGGTAGGTTCCTTGCCAGCAGGGTCGAACTTCGTGCTCATCTCCGCAGAATAGTCCTTAATGTAGCCGCTGCCTTGAGTCTCCATCTTGGAACTCAGTTTGGTCTTTTCAAAGTCGGCATCTGCCAAAAATACTGAAGAGAAGAACTGGTTCTTGAAAGCAATCCAGTCCAGGCGTTCCGGAACTTCCTTTTCGTCGTTCTTGTTGGCAGACAGATAATCGGTACCCTCTCCGGTGATTTTGTAAGTCAGTTCAGCCAGACGGTTCTCGTAGGTGTAACCCTTCTCTATCTGACGGGCACGCTGAGACCACTCGATGTCCACATAATTGTTGGTAGTCGCCAGCTTACCTTCCATATTGACTGCCTGAATAGTAAAGTCTATCAGGTATGTGTCATTGTGCATGCGATATGTAAAGTCGATATAGCTGTTGCTGTCTGCCGACAAACGCATGGTGACGGTACTGTCCGTACGGTTTACTGCGGTGAAATAATAGTCTTCCGTCTGGATAGTCTCTTTCTTGTTGTAAAAGAGGAAATTCATGGAAGCGTCATTGCCGCTGAACAGTGTGACGGGGGTCGTCTTGTCTTGTCCCATGTATTCCTTCAGCGTGGCCGAAGCTATGCGCCCGCCTTTTGTATCTACGGTTATTTCTGCCAGGTTGTTCTGGATGGTTACCTGCGAGTTAGTTCCTTGACGGGCGTCGAAGAAGAGGGCAGTGGAGTCAACGCTTGCTTCCGCTCCGCTTTCGTTGGCCAGGGCTGCTTCCGCCTTGGCTTTCAAGTCGGCTTCGCGCTGTTGCACCTGGGCTATGGAGTCGTAGTAACGTTGCTGTGCTTCCAACTGCTCCTGGCTGGGACGGCTCAGAAAGCTGAAACCTACTAACAATATCGCTATCAGAACAAGACCTGTGATGGTATTTTTATCCATTCTTTGTTGATTACAAATTACTTATTACAAATTATTTCTTTTCGTTTTCATTTTCGATGGCGGCCTTCACGAATGCTACGAACAGTGGGTGCGGATGCAATACCGTACTGCTGTATTCGGGATGGAACTGGGTACCGACAAACCACTTCAATGCGGGAATCTCAACAATTTCCACCAAGTCCGATTCGGGGTTTATACCCACACACTTCATACCTGCTGCTTCGTAGGCATCCTTGAAGCTGTTGTTGAATTCGTAGCGGTGACGGTGACGTTCCTGGATATGCTCGGTACCGTATGCCTCGTATGCCTTGCTGCCTTTCTGCAGAACACATTCGTAGGCACCCAGACGCATGGTTCCACCCATATTGGTGATGGACTTCTGCTCTTCCATGATGTCGATGACATTGTGCGGTGTCTTTTCGTCCATCTCGCGTGAGTTGGCATCGGCATAACCCAGTACGTTACGGGCAAATTCGATGGCGATACACTGCATACCCAGACAGATACCGAAGGTGGGGATGTCGTGCGTACGCGCATATTTGATGGCTACGAACTTGCCGGCAACGCCGCGTTCGCCGAAGCCCGGACCGATAAGTACGCCTGCCATACCTTTCAAGGCTTCTGTCACATTCTCGTCCGTCAGCTTTTCACTGTTCACGAAGTCTACCGACACCTTGCGGTCATTGTAGGTTCCTGCTTGTGAAAGGGCCTCGCGGATGGACTTGTAGGCATCCTGCAAGTCATATTTGCCCACCAATGCGATGTGCAGCGGGGCAGTCTCTTCGGCTTTGTGACGGCGTTCGAGGAAAGCGCGCCACGGTCCCAGTCCCGGAGTATCACCGACGGGAAGTCCCATTTTCTTCAAAATGGTAACGTCCAGTCCTTGGCTCTGCATCAAGATGGGCACCTCGTAGATGGTAGGCGCGTCGATGCTCTGCACCACGGCATTTTCGTCCACATTGCAGAACAGAGCCACTTTCTTGCGCAGGGTGGTACTCAACTCATGTTCCGTACGCAGTACGAGGACATCGGGTTGGATACCGGCACTTTGCAGTTCCTTTACGGAGTGCTGGGTGGGCTTGGTCTTCAGCTCACCGGCAGCTGCCAGGTAGGGGACATAAGTAAGGTGTACGCACAAGGCGTCTTTTCCCAGTTCCCACTTCAGCTGACGGATGCTTTCCAGATAGGGCAGAGACTCGATGTCACCCACTGTACCGCCAATCTCGGTAATAACAAAGTCGAATTTGTATTTGTTTCCCAGCAGTTTTACATTACGCTTGATTTCGTCTGTAATATGGGGAATAACCTGAATTGTCTTTCCCAGATAGTCACCCCGGCGCTCTTTGTCGATGACGCTTTTGTAGATGCGTCCGGTCGTGATATTGTTGGCCTTGGTGGTCTGGATGCCCAGGAAGCGTTCGTAATGGCCCAAATCGAGGTCGGCTTCGTGGCCATCCACGGTAACGTAGCATTCGCCGTGTTCATAAGGGTTCAGTGTACCCGGGTCGATGTTGATGTACGGGTCAAACTTCTGGATGGTTACCTTGTAACCTCTTGCTTGCAGCAATTTACCGATGGAGGATGAGATGATACCTTTACCTAATGAAGAGGCAACACCACCGGTGACGAAAATATACTTTGTTTCTCCCACAACTATATTATTTTATTAATTGTTTAATCTAATGCCAAGAGCCTATACGGCTTGTCGTTCAGGGTGCGCACTGCTCCCGTCAGTACACGTAGAACTTAAAAAGCGCAAAATTATAAAAAAAAGAGGAAGTAGAGAAAGTTTCGATGAAACAATTATTAAAAAATACGATTTCATCGAAGAAAGTCCTTCTTGCCTTTTTCTTATGGCTTTTCTATGTTTTCTAAACATTTTAAGCTAAATTTGCGCTCGAAACATAGACTTTAGGGCATTATGAAGAATAGACACATTGCATTTTGGTTAATTGCTACGATGATTTCTTCGTCGGTGATGGCACAGAATACGCTGGATACCGCCTCGAAGAACAGTGGACAGGAAACAACTGCCAAAGCCGACACCTTGCCGGATATAATGAAAGAATACATGATTCTGAAATTGAAACCGGAAGGTATGGGTTACAAGCTGGATACTGTTTCCATATTATATGAAAGGTATATCGGAGTGCTGGATTATTTGAATGACCCCACGACTCCGGAGCGTTATATACCTTCCAATCCGAACTACTATAGGTTGTTCCTTCCCCTTACCTATTATTATGCCCCCATGAGACGCCTTTCCAAGGTGGACTGGCATTTCCAGGTGCCTGATACGGTGCCTGCCCTGACGCGCGAGATGTTGCCGTTCGACACACTGAGTTTCACCTCAAAGGACCGAGCCAACAAACTGGTGGACCGTACGCTGCTGAACACGTATGTAGATTGTCCCAATCTGGTTGTAATGACCGAGAAGGAGGTGATGAAAGGGAAGATATTCAAGGATAATATAGAGAAGGAGGTTTCTTCCAAGCCGTCCGTCGTGAAACTGTTTGCACAAGAGAATATGGTGGGAGTGAAGGAGGAAGCCGACGTGATTATCCACAAGCCCAACTGGTGGGTGACGGGTGGAAACGGTTCATTGCAGATTACCCAGAACTATATCTCCGACAACTGGTACAAGGGAGGTGAGAGCACTAACGCCGTGCTTGCCAACCTGCAATTGTTTGCCAACTATAATGACCGTGAAAAGGTGCAGTGGGAAAATCTGCTCGATGCCAAGCTGGGCTTCAGCTCCGCACCTTCCGACGAGTTTCATAACTATCTGGTAAGTACCGACCAACTCCGGCTGTACAGTAAACTGGGTATTCAAGCTGCGTCCAAGTGGTATTATACCATCACGACTGAGTTTAAGACCCAGTTCTGCAATGGCTACAAGGCCAACAGTGAAGAGCTGGTTTCGGCTTTCTTTGCTCCGGCGGACTGGTCGAGCAGTATCGGTATGGACTACAAGTTGAAGAAGCAGAAATTCAGCTTGTCCGTTTTCATGGCTCCGCTGACGTACATGCTGCGCTATGTAGGAAATAAGGGGGTGAATGAAGTGAGTTTCGGTCTTGATGAGGGCAAATGCGTGAAGCATAACTTCGGTTCGCAGATACAGCCTACACTTTCATGGACCATCATTCCTTCCATCACGCTGGATTCCCGCTTGGACTTCCAGACCAGTTATGAGTGGACACGTATTGAATGGGAAAACACGGTGAACTTTGTGCTGAACCGCTATCTTTCCACCAAGCTCTATGTGCACGCCCGCTATGACGACAGTGCCAAGCCGACGGAAGGGGACAGCTATTTTCAGGTAAAAGAACTGCTCAGTTTCGGTATCAATTATAAATGGTAAATAAACAAATGGTCTGTTCGGAGTGAACAGATTATCTGTTTTAGTTAGTCAGACGGTCTGTTTTCCCTTGACAGACCGTCTGTTTTTTGTCTTTTTGTAGTCTGTGGCAGGTGAAAAAACATAAAAACATAGAAAAAGCACGTTTACGAACACAGAAAATGCATAGGAAAGGTTTGCAGTTCACAAATAATGCGTAAATTTGCCGCGATTTGTAATGCACACTTTGCAAAATGGCGAATACTATAAAACATCAAGGTATTGTGGAAAACATAAACGGTTCTCATCTCCAAGTGAGAATCATCCAGACTTCAGCGTGCGCTTCGTGTAGTGTCAAGGGACATTGTACCTCTGCGGATACGAAAGAGAAACTTGTCGATGTGGCCGATGCCGATGCCGCATCCTACCAGCCCGGCGACCGTGTATGGGTGACGGGCGAACTTTCAATGGGAGTGATGGCAGTTCTGTTTGCCTTTATATTTCCTTTCCTTATTCTGATAATCTCACTATTTGTCTTTATGGCTATCTGGAATGACGAGCTGCGTTCCGCGCTTTGTTCGCTAGCACTTCTTGTACCTTATTATTATATATTGTGGCTGAACAAGTCGCGGATGGGTAAGAAGTTCTCATTCTCCGTACGACCGATGAACTAACTAATAATAAAACAAATAATTAATAAACAACTAATTTATGAATGTAATTCTGATTGCAGTGATTTCATTGGGAGTTATAGCGCTGGTATCGGCCGCTATTCTTTACGTGGCTTCCAAGAAATTCGCCGTGTATGAAGATCCGCGGATTGCCCAGGTAGCAGAGGTGCTTCCCCAGGCAAATTGCGGTGGATGTGGTTACCCCGGTTGTAGCGGATTTGCAGATGCTTGCGTAAAGGCAGGTTCGCTGGATGGTAAACTTTGTCCGGTGGGTGGACAGCCCGTCATGACAAAGATTGCCGAGATTCTGGGCTTGGATGCCGCTGCTGCCGAACCTATGGTTGCGGTGGTGAGATGTAATGGAACTTGTGCCAACCGTCCTCGTGTGAACCAATACGATGGCGCCAAGAGTTGTGCCATTGCGGCTTCTCTCTATGGTGGTGAAACGGGTTGTAGTTATGGCTGTCTGGGATGCGGCGACTGTGTGGCTGCCTGCCAGTTCGATGCTATCCACATGAATCCGGAGACCGGACTTCCCGAAGTGGATGAGGAAAAGTGTACGGCTTGTGGAGCTTGTGCCAAGGCTTGTCCGAAATCTATCATTGAAATCCGTCCTCAAGGCAAGAAATCACGTCGTGTTTACGTACAGTGTGTAAACAAGGACAAGGGGGCCGTAGCACGCAAGGCTTGTACCGTGGCATGTATCGGTTGCGGCAAGTGTGTGAAGGTTTGTCCGTTCGAGGCTATCACGCTGGAAAACAATCTGGCTTACATTGACCCCAATAAGTGCAAATCCTGTCGCAAGTGCGAGGAAGCTTGTCCGCAAAACACAATCATTGCCCTCAACTTCCCGCCGCGCAAACCGAAGGCTGACGATGCAGCTCCCCAAGTAAAGGTTGCAGCTCCTAAAGCTGAGGTTGAGACTCCCAAAGCAGAGGTTTAGACTTCCCAAGTTGAGGTATGAATTAATAAAGTAAATAAACGACTAAAAATACAGAATTGTATGTTGAAGACATTTTCAATTGGTGGAGTCCATCCACACGAAAATAAACTTTCAGCACATCAGCCTATCATCAAGGCAGAGATTCCGGCCAAGGCCGCTATCTTGCTGGGACAGCACATCGGTGCTCCTGCCAAGCCTATCGTTGCCAAAGGTGATGTTGTGAAAGTGGGTACAAAGATTGCCGAGCCCGGCGGTTTTGTATCAGCAGCCATTCATTCGTCTGTCAGCGGGAAAGTCGCTAAGATTGACACGATTGTCGATGCCAGCGGTTACGCCAAGCCTGCTATATTCATTGACGTAGAAGGGGATGAATGGGAAGAATCCATTGACCGTTCCGAAACGTTGGTGAAGGAATGCAGTCTGACCTCCGAGGAAATCGTGAAGAAAATCGCTGATGCCGGTATCGTAGGTCTGGGCGGTGCATGCTTCCCTACGCAGGTCAAGTTGTGTCCTCCTCCTGCATTCAAGGCAGAGTGTGTCATCATCAACGCCGTAGAGTGCGAACCGTATCTGACTGCCGACCATCAGCTGATGCTGGAACATGCGGAAGAAATTATGGTAGGTGTATCCATTCTGATGAAAGCGGTAAAGGTGAACAAGGCATTCATTGGCATTGAGAACAACAAGCCCGATGCCATCCAGCTGATGACGAAAGTCGCTTCCAGTTATGCAGGTATCGAGGTGGTACCCTTGAAGGTACAATATCCGCAGGGTGGTGAAAAGCAGTTGATTGATGCAGTCATCAGTCGCCAGGTTGCAGCCGGTGCGCTGCCTATCTCCACGGGAGCTGTGGTGCAGAATGTGGGTACCGCATTTGCCGTTTACCAGGCCGTACAGAAGAACAAACCTCTGTTTGAACGTGTCATTACCGTGACTGGTAAGTCGTTGGCAAAGCCGTCCAATTTCCTGGCACGTATCGGTACGCCGATGAAGCAGCTGATTGAAGCTTGCGGCGGTCTGCCCGAAGATACGGGCAAGATTATCGGCGGTGGCCCGATGATGGGTAAAGCTCTGGTAAATACGGATGTACCGACAGCCAAAGGAAGCTCCGGTATTCTGATTATGAACGAGAAGGAAGCCAAGCGCGGCGAAGTACAGCCTTGTATCCGTTGTGCCAAGTGCGTGGGAGCCTGCCCGATGGGGTTGGAGCCGTATCTGCTGGCTACCGTTTCGGCCCACGGAGATTTTGAAAGAGTAGAGAAAGAAGACATTATGTCGTGTATAGAATGCGGTTCATGCCAGTTTACTTGTCCTTCCAACCGTCCGATGCTGGATTATATCCGCTTGGGTAAGGGTAAGGTAGGAGCGATGATCCGTGCACGTCAAGCTAAAAAATAACGAAGTATGAATAAATTAATCGTATCCCTTTCGCCCCACGTTCACGGCGGTGACAGCGTGAAGAAGAATATGTACGGTGTGCTTATCGCATTGATTCCGGCATTCCTCGTTTCGCTTTACTTTTTCGGACTGGGTGCGCTGATTGTTACGGCCACTTCCGTAGCAGCCTGCTTGTTCTTTGAATGGGCCATCGGCAAATTCCTCATGAAAAAAGAGACCACAACCATCACCGACGGCTCTGCCATCATTACCGGTGTGTTGCTGGCCTTTAACCTGCCTTCCAACCTGCCCATCTGGATTATCATCCTTGGTGCCTTGTTTGCCATCGGGGTAGGCAAGATGTCCTTCGGAGGTTTGGGTTGCAATCCCTTTAACCCTGCACTGGCAGGACGTGTATTCCTGTTGCTTTCATTCCCCGTGCAGATGACGACATGGCCGGCTGTAGGCCAGTTGACAGCCTATACGGATGCCACGACGGCTGCTACGCCGCTGGCTATTATGAAAGGTGTCATCAATGGTGCTCCGGGCATGTCCCTGAGCGACCTTCCGGGAGCTTTCGACCTTCTGATAGGTAATAATGGAGGATGTCTCGGTGAGGTGAGTGCCTTGGCGCTGCTGCTTGGTTTGTTCTACATGTTGTGGAAGAAAATCATCACCTGGCACATTCCGGTATCTATTCTGGTGACGGTATTCGTGTTCTCCGGTATCATGTATCTGGTCAATCCGGAACTTTATGTATCCCCGGTCGTACAGTTGTTGTCCGGTGGTCTGATGCTGGGTGCTGTCTTTATGGCTACGGACTACGTGACTTCTCCGATGAGCCACAAAGGTATGCTGATTTATGGTGTTTGCATCGGCCTGCTGACTGTCATCATCCGTCTGTTCGGTGCATATCCGGAGGGTATGTCGTTTGCCATTCTGATTATGAATGCGTTCACTCCGCTCATCAACACCTATGTTAAACCTAAACGCTTTGGGGAGGTAGCGAAGAAGAAATGAAAAAGTTAGAATCATCCTTGAAGAATATGTTGCTGGTACTTACGGGCGTTACCGCAATCTCCGTAGCGTTGCTGGCTTATGTAAACGAATTGACGAAGGAGCCCATTGCGCAGGCCAATGCAAAGACCTTGAGCGATGCCGTAAGTGCGGTGGTTCCGGGCTTCGACAATGACCCCATCGCCGAGAAGAAGATGCAGGAAGTAAACGGAGTACAGTATTCTGTATATCCTGCCACCAAAGGCGGAGAATATATCGGAGCTGCTGTGGAAGCTGTTGCCATGGGTTTTGGCGGTGAGCTGAAAGTGTTGGTCGGTTTCGATGCTGAAGGCAAAATCATCGACTACTCCTTGTTGTCGCATGTGGAAACTCCGGGGTTGGGTTCCAAGGCTGCCGACTGGTTCAAGAAAGGCAATAAAGGTGACATCACCGGCATGAATCCGGGTGAAGCTGCATTGACAGTGAGCAAGGACGGTGGTAAAGTAGATGCCATTACAGCGTCTACCATCACCTCACGTGCTTTTTTGAATGCAGTGAATGCGGCTTATGCTGCCTATGCCGGTCAGGAAACTGCCGACGGCACTACCGGCGCTACTCAAAAGAATGTTGAACAACCTGCTGATTCCGCAGCTCCCGAAGCTGTAGATACACTCAGCGCTAAATGAGAAAGGAGTAGAAGATATGAATAATTTTAAAGTTATGATGAACGGGATTATCAAAGAGAATCCTACGTTTGTACTCCTGCTGGGTATGTGTCCTACACTGGGTACCACTTCCTCTGCCATTAACGGTATGGGTATGGGACTGGCTACAATGTTCGTGCTGATATGTTCCAATGTGGTGATTTCTGCCATCAAGAATCTGATTCCCGATATGGTGCGTATCCCTTCATTCATTGTAGTCATAGCATCATTTGTGACACTGTTGCAGATGATAATGCAAGCTTACGTTCCTGCATTGTACGCCACACTGGGCCTGTTCATTCCGCTGATTGTTGTAAACTGTATCGTATTGGGACGTGCCGAGGCATTTGCTGCCAAAAACAATCCGGTGGCTTCCTTGTTCGACGGTCTGGGCATGGGCTTGGGCTTTACCATTGCACTGACATTACTGGGTGCCGTGCGTGAGTTCCTGGGAACCGGCAAGATATTCAACTTGAGTATCCTTCCTGAAGAATACGGCATGTTGGTATTTGTCCTTGCTCCGGGTGCATTCATCGCATTGGGCTATCTCATTGCTTTAATCAACAGTATGAAGAAGAATTAATAATGAAAAATTAAAAATGAAAAAATTGAGAACGTATCGGCGGTAGGCTGCCGGGCTTTTAATTTTTAGTTTTTAATTCTTAATTTAATGATTATGGAATATATATTGATATTTATCTCGGCAATCTTTGTAAACAACATCGTATTGTCGCAATTCTTGGGAATTTGCCCGTTCTTGGGAGTTTCCAAGAAAGTGGAGACTGCATTGGGCATGTCGGCGGCGGTGGCATTCGTGCTCACCATCGCCACTATCGTGACATTCCTTATTCAGAAGTATGTGCTCGACGCTTTTGATTTGGGCTATTTGCAGACTATTACCTTTATCCTGGTGATTGCCGCATTGGTGCAGATGGTAGAGATTATCCTGAAGAAAGTTTCTCCTTCTCTGTATCAAGCCTTGGGCGTGTTCCTGCCGTTGATTACTACCAACTGCTGTATTCTCGGTGTGGCTATCCTTGTTATCCAAAAAGATTATGATTTGCTGACGGGAGTGGTTTATGCATTCTCCACGGCACTTGGTTTCGGCTTGGCACTGACACTGTTTGCAGGCCTGCGCGAGCAAATGAGCCTGGTTAGTGTACCGAAAGGTATGCAGGGTACTCCGATAGCTTTGATTACTGCCGGACTGCTGGCAATGGCATTCATGGGCTTTTCGGGGGTTGTGAAGATTTAAAGAAGAAAAACCGGAAATAAAGTGGAAGGGGGATAAACTAAAATTTATCCCCCTTTTTCTGTTTTTATTAATTTATTTCCTTACATTTGTGGCGTATTGATAACCTAAAAGCTAAATTATCTATATTTAATATGAAAGGGAAAATCTTAGTTACGGGTGGAACCGGTTATATTGGTTCTCACACGGTGGTGGAACTTCAAAACGCAGGTTATGAAGTTGTTATTATTGATAATTTGTCAAACTCCAGCGCAGATGTTGTAGATAACATAGAGAAGGTATCGGGCATCCGCCCTGCATTCGAGGAATTGGATTGCTTGGATTATGCCGGTCTTGACGCTGTGTTTACCAAATATAAAGGCATTAAAGCCATCATTCACTTTGCGGCCAGCAAGGCTGTGGGTGAATCTGTCCAGAAACCATTGCTTTACTATCGTAATAACCTGGTTTCACTGATAAACCTGCTGGAATTGATGCCGAAGCATGGAGTGGAAGGTATCGTATTCTCTTCTTCCTGCACAGTTTACGGCCAGCCGGACGAACTTCCGGTAACGGAAAAGGCACCTATTAAGAAAGCTGAGTCTCCGTATGGAAACACGAAGCAAATCAATGAAGAGATTGTACGTGATACGGTTGCTTCCGGTGCTCCGATAAACGCCATCTTGTTGCGTTACTTCAACCCGATAGGTGCACACCCCACAGCATTGTTGGGAGAGTTGCCTAACGGTGTACCGCAGAACTTGATTCCTTATCTTACCCAGACCGCTATCGGCATCCGTGAGAAACTGAGCGTGTTTGGTGACGATTATGATACTCCCGACGGTTCTTGTATCCGCGACTTCATCAATGTAGTCGATTTGGCCAAAGCACACGTAGTGGCTATCCACCGTATCTTGGAGAACAAGCAGAAGGAAAAAGTGGAAGTATTCAATATCGGTACAGGTCGTGGACTTTCCGTATTGGAACTGATTAATGCTTTCGAAAAGGCTACCGGTGTAAAACTGAACTATCAGATAGTAGGTCGGCGTGCCGGTGATATTGAGAAGGTATGGGCAAACCCGGAATTGGCAAACAATGAACTGGGTTGGAAGGCAGAAACAAGTATTGAAGATACTTTACTTTCTGCATGGAAATGGCAGTTGAAGCTTCGTGAAAGAGGTATTCAATGACAAACTTTGAATTTGTGTTTTTTAACAAATAGGCAATAAACAAATGCCTCCCCGCATTTGTTTATAATGTGCAAATCAGCCTGAAGCTGTTTATGTATATGTGAATATCCGTAACTAGTACGTATGCCTCCCCGGCATAGACAGGTAAGATTGCATAGTAGTTTTGTCGTGTTTTATTTTGTGTTTGTGTTGTGAATAAGCCTTGTCGAGAGACAAGGCTTATTTTTTGTATATTATATACAGAACCTCTGTTGTCAATTCAGTGTTTTTTTCATAAGATGGGTGGGCAATTCCTTTTTCTTGCTAATTGTTAACTGACGTTATCATGTCTGTAACAATTTGTTCCAATTGTAGTATTAATCGTTCAAAATAGTCTTTTTTGTTCAAAAAATGCTATACACGGTAACAACTACATGCAAATTGTTTATACATTTGCGTTGTTGTTTATGTAACTATTGGGATGAACAAACCATAGCTGACAAACGTTAATAGGTACGAGTACATAGCTGATGAAAGACGCGACTTGGCTGACTTGTTAATGAGGATACACGCGACTTACAACTTAGTATTGGGAAAAATAATTAAGGAAATATAGAATAAAAAGATTGCTTATGTCACAGATTGTCGGACATATCTCACAGGTAATCGGGCCTGTAGTAGACGTCTATTTCGAAGGAACGGAGGCAGAAATGATGTTGCCGAGTATTCACGACGCACTGGAAATAAAAAGGTCGAACGGCAAAAGACTGATTGTAGAGGTACAGCAGCACATTGGTGAAAACACGGTGCGTACTGTTGCTATGGACAGTACGGACGGCCTGCAGAGAGGAATGACAGTGCATCCGCTGGGAGGCCCCATCACCATGCCGATAGGTACACAAATCAAAGGCCGCCTGATGAACGTTGTGGGCGACTCTATCGACGGCATGAAGGAGTTGGACCGTACCGGTGCTTATCCCATCCATCGCGACCCCCCTAAGTTTGAAGATTTGACTACCGTACAAGAGGTGCTTTATACAGGCATCAAGGTTATCGACTTGCTGGAACCATATAGCAAGGGCGGTAAAATCGGTCTGTTTGGTGGCGCCGGTGTAGGCAAGACGGTGCTTATCCAAGAGCTCATTAATAATATTGCGAAGAAGCAGCACGGCTTCTCTGTGTTTGCCGGTGTAGGAGAACGTACACGTGAAGGCAACGACCTGCTGAGAGAAATGATTGAATCCGGTGTTATCCGTTACGGAGAAGAATTCAAGAAAGGTATGGAGGAAGGCCATTGGGATTTGTCCAAAGTAGATTATGACGAAGTGGCCAAATCACAAGTGTCTTTGATATTCGGTCAGATGAACGAACCTCCCGGTGCGCGTCAGTCCGTGGCATTGTCTGGGTTGACGGTGGCCGAGTCCTTCCGTGACATGGGAGCGGAGACGGACGGTCCGCGTGACATTCTGTTCTTCATTGATAATATCTTCCGTTTCACCCAAGCCGGTTCCGAGGTTTCGGCCTTGCTGGGCCGTATGCCTTCTGCCGTAGGCTATCAGCCGACACTGGCAACGGAAATGGGTGCCATGCAGGAGCGTATTACCTCTACAAGAAACGGCTCCATCACTTCCGTGCAGGCTGTATATGTGCCTGCCGATGACTTGACGGACCCGGCACCTGCCACAACGTTTACCCACCTCGATGCCACCACGGTGTTGAGTCGTAAGATTACTGAACTTGGTATTTATCCTGCTGTGGACCCGTTGGAATCTACTTCACGCATTCTCGACCCACACATCGTGGGGGTAGAACACTACGAAGTGGCACAACGTGTAAAACAAATATTGCAACGCAACAAGGAATTGCAAGACATTATCTCCATCCTTGGTATGGAGGAACTCTCTGATGCCGACCGTACGTTGGTGAACCGTGCACGTCGTGTGCAGCGTTTCCTTTCACAGCCGTTTGCCGTTGCCGAGCAGTTTACGGGTGTCCCAGGTACAATGGTTTCCATTGAGGACACTATCAAAGGCTTCAAGATGATTCTTGACGGAGAGGTGGACTACCTGCCCGAACCTGCTTTCTTGAATGTGGGAACCATTGAAGAAGCCATTGAGAAGGGTAAGAAACTGCTGGAGCAGGCAGGGGGAAAAACGATTAAAAATTAAAAGTCTGGGAGCTTTGATGATGAAAAAGTTGCATTTGAATATTGTTTCACCGGAGAAGGAACTCTTCAACGGGGAAGTGGAAAGTGTTACATTGCCGGGCACTATGGGCTCTTTTTCTATCCTGCCGCAGCATGCACCGATTGTATCATCGTTGGGAACGGGGAAATTGATTTACGCAACGGACGGTGAGGAACATGAGTTGGATATTCAAAGCGGATTCGTGGAGATGAGTAACGGAAGGGTTGCCGTCTGTATAGAACAGCAATAGGCTATTAAAAAATTAAAAATTAAAAAATAGAGGTTGTTGGCGTGACTATTACTAAGAGAAACTACTTATTGCATACAGCGCTCTTGACGGTATTGATAGGAATTGTAGGCGGTTGGGCGTATTTTTCGATAAATCCGCATCACTATTTCGGCGGTTATCCGCTGATTCCGCTTTTCTTCTTTGTTTTCGGAGTATTCATGATTAATATGACCGAAAGCTGCCGTCACCGGATGCCAGGACGAATGTTGCAGATTTATCTGCTGATGCGTGTGATGAGAATGCTGGTCTCCATGATTGTGATGCTGGTTTATTGCGTTGCAGTACGTGAGGAAGCCAGGGCGTTTTTGTTGACGTTTATAGCCAACTATCTGATATATTTGATTTATGATTCCTGGTTCTTCTTCACTTTTGAGGCGAATCGGAAACTGAAAAAGAAAAGTAACAATGAAAAGATTGCGTAACATACTGACTGTAGTTCTGCTGGCACTGGGCATGTTGCTACCCGCCACGGTGCGGGCCGAGAATACGGTGGACGTGAAGGAGATTGTCTTCGGGCATATCGGCGATTCTTACGAATGGCACATCACGACGTGGGGCGAAACTCACGTTACGATTCCTTTGCCGGTAATAGTGCATAGCTCTACCACCGGATGGCATGCCTTTCTATCCTCACGTCTGGAGGAGAACGGTGGAAGTTATGAAGGCTTTTCCATCGCTCCCGCAGGAAGCAAGTACGAAGGCAAGCTGGTGGAGTATGATGCCACCGGAAACGAAATACGCCCGTTGGACATCTCCATCACGAAGGTGACACTGGCTTTGCTCATCAACAGCGCATTGCTGCTTCTCATCATTTTGAGTGTGGCGCACTGGTATCGCAAGCACCCGCAGGGAAGTGCCGCTCCCGGTGGTTTCATCGGGTTTATGGAGATGTTTATCATGATGGTGAACGATGATATTATAAAGAGCTGTGTCGGTCCGAAGTACCGTAAATTCGCACCTTACTTGCTGACGGCCTTCTTCTTTATTTTCATCAACAACATTATGGGGCTGATTCCTTTCTTTCCCGGAGGGGCCAACGTGACGGGAAATATAGCCATTACGATGGTATTGGCCATCTGTACTTTCTTGGCCGTGAATATCTTTGGAACCAAGACTTATTGGAAAGATATCTTTTGGCCGGATGTGCCCTGGTGGCTGAAGGTACCGGTCCCCATGATGCCGTTTATCGAGTTCTTCGGTATTTTCACCAAACCGTTTGCTTTGATGATACGTCTTTTTGCCAATATGCTGGCAGGGCACATGGCAATGCTGGTGCTTACCTGCCTGATATTCATCTCGGCCAGTATGGGACCTGCTTTGAACGGAACGCTGACCGTGGCATCGGTGTTGTTCAATATCTTTATGAATGCACTTGAGTTGTTGGTTGCCTTTATCCAGGCATATGTGTTCACCATGCTGTCAGCCGTGTTCATCGGTCTGGCGCAGGAAGAGCATAAGGAGAAGGCGGTGAAGTGATACGATTATTGGGAATATAAATATTAATAAAAATAACCATTTAAAAACTGAAAGTTATGTTACTATCTGTATTATTGCAAGCTGCTGCGGCAGGTGTGGGAGTTAGTAAACTGGGTGCAGCCATTGGTGCTGGTTTGGCTGTTATTGGTGCTGGTGTAGGTATTGGTAAAATCGGCGGTTCTGCTATGGAGGCCATTGCCCGCCAGCCGGAAGCATCCGGAGATATCCGTATGAACATGATTATTGCCGCTGCCTTGATTGAAGGTGTTGCTTTGTTGGCAGTAGTTGTGTGTTTATTGGTATTCTTTTTATAATGTACAATCTACCATTTACCATTTACAATTTGTCCGTGCAGCATCACCGCGCAGCCAAATTGTAAATCGTAAATTGTCAAATAGTAAATAAAATTATGTCATTGTTATTACCCGATAGTGGTCTGCTGTTCTGGATGCTCCTTTCATTCGGTGTGGTGTTTGTGGTGCTTGCCAAGTACGGTTTTCCCGTTATCACCAAGATGGTGGAAGGTCGCAAGACCTACATCGACCAGTCTTTGGAAGTGGCACGCGAAGCAAATGCCCAGCTCTCCAAACTGAAAGAGGAGAGTGAAGCGTTGATTGCTGCTGCCAACAAAGAACAAGGACGTATTCTGCGGGAGGCGATGCATGAGCGTGACAAGATTATCGTCGAAGCACGCAAGCAGGCGGAAGCCGCCGCGCAGAAGGAGCTGGACGAAGTTAAAAAGCAGATACAGCAAGAGAAGGAAGAGGCCATCCGCGATATTCGCCGCCAGGTGGCAGTCTTGTCCGTAGATATAGCCGAGAAAATTATCCGCAAGAATCTGGACGAGAAACATGAGCAGATGGAGATGATAGACCGGATGTTGGATGAAGTGCTGGCCGCAAGTAAAAACAATTAATTCTCAAAGAAATGGATATAGGAATCGTTTCGATGCGTTATGCGAAAGCATTGATGGAATATGCCAAGAGCATGGGGGCAGAAGATACTCTGTACAAGGAGTTTTGTATGCTCGACCGTAGCTTCAGGAAACATCCCGATTTGCGCATGGCATTGGAAAACCCCATCCTGACGATACGTGAGAAGTTAACACTTATCTGTACCGCTGCTGTGGGGGATGCTCCTGCGAGCCGTGAGTTTGCGCGTTTCATGACCCTGGTGTTGAAGAACCGGCGGGAAAACTTTCTCCAGTACATCTGCCTGAGTTTTCTGGATTTGTACCGGAAAGACAAGCATATCGGTGTAGGAAAGCTGATAACAGC
The DNA here is from genome assembly GCF_900217715.1 of Bacteroides sp. AR29. Lineage (NCBI taxonomy): Bacteria > Pseudomonadati > Bacteroidota > Bacteroidia > Bacteroidales > Bacteroidaceae > Bacteroides > Bacteroides sp. AR29. The sequence goes on along the minus strand of NZ_OBMS01000028.1, from coordinate 42,003 downwards.
CGTTCCCGTCAGTCAGGAAGTGCGGGAGCGCATCCATGACAGTGCTTCCTCCCTGCTGCATGCCAGCATGGAGCTGCAGACTGAAGTGGATCCCTCCATTGAAGGTGGTTTTATCTTCGACATCAACGACTTCCGTCTGGATGCCAGTATTGCTACGCAGCTTAAGAAAGTGAAACAGCAGTTCATTGATAAGAATAGAAGAATCGTGTGATTTACGATTTGACAATTTACAATTTACTTATTTAATAGTCTTGTGATGCGTAAGTTGTAGAGGTCAAACAGTATATGATTCGGGTTCTTTCAAATAGTAAATAGTAAATTGTAAAATAGTAAATACTAAGATGTTGTCTGAAAATATAAAAGTAAGCGAAGTCTCCGATATTCTCCGCAAGCAACTGGAAGGGATTGACACCCGCGTACAGTTGGACGAGATTGGCACGGTACTGCAAGTCAGTGACGGTGTAGCCCGTATCTATGGGTTGCGCAATGCCGAAGCCAACGAGTTGTTGGAGTTCGACAACGGCATCAAGGCCATTGTGATGAACCTCGAAGAGGATAATGTGGGTGCTGTGTTGCTTGGCCCTACGGATAAAATCAAGGAAGGCTTCATTGTAAAGCGTACCAAGCGTATTGCTTCCATCATGGTGGGAGAGGGTATGCTGGGCCGTGTAATAGACCCTCTGGGTGCGCCGCTCGATGGCAAAGGACTGATAGGCGGAGAACTTTATGAAATGCCGCTGGAACGCAAGGCGCCGGGAGTTATCTTCCGTCAGCCGGTGAATCAGCCGCTACAGACCGGTCTGAAGGCTGTGGATGCCATGATACCTATTGGCCGCGGACAGCGTGAACTGATTATCGGTGACCGCCAGACCGGTAAGACGGCCATTGCCATCGATACCATCATCAACCAGCGTGCCAATTTTGAAGCTGGTGATCCGGTGTATTGTATTTATGTAGCCATTGGTCAGAAAGGTTCTACCGTTGCCTCTATCGTGAATACCCTGCACCAGTACGGTGCGATGGACTATACCATTGTGGTGGCTGCTACGGCGGGCGACCCGGCTGCATTGCAGTATTACGCTCCCTTTGCAGGGGCTGCCATCGGAGAGTATTTCCGTGATACCGGCCGTCATGCGCTGGTGGTCTATGACGACTTGTCCAAGCAGGCGGTGGCCTATCGTGAAGTGTCTCTGATTCTGCGCCGTCCATCAGGACGTGAGGCCTATCCGGGTGATATCTTCTATCTGCACTCCCGTTTGTTGGAACGTGCGGCGAAGATTATCAGCCAGGAGGAAGTGGCACGCGAGATGAACGACCTGCCGGACAGTCTGAAAGGCAAGGTGAAAGGTGGCGGTTCGCTGACTGCATTGCCCATTATCGAAACTCAGGCAGGAGACGTGTCCGCCTATATCCCAACGAATGTGATTTCAATCACTGACGGGCAGATATTCCTTGATACGAACCTCTTCAACCAGGGTAACCGTCCGGCCATTGACGTGGGTATCTCTGTGAGCCGTGTGGGTGGTAATGCCCAAGTCAAGGCTATGAAGAAGGTGGCAGGTACATTAAAGATTGACCAGGCACAGTACCGGGAGCTGGAAGCGTTTACCAAGTTCAGTGGCGATATGGACCCCGTGACGGCATTGACCATCGACAAGGGACAGAAGAATACACGCCTGCTGGTACAGCCCCAATACAGCCCGATGCCGGTAGAAAAGCAGATTGCCATTCTTTATTGCGGCACGCACGGCTTGTTGAGGAATGTTCCTTTGGACAAGGTCAGCGAGTTTGAACGCAACTTCCTTGAGTCTCTTGAGATGAACTATCGCATGGAGGTACTCGACGTTTTAAAGACGGGTGCCATCAATGACGATGTCTGCAAGAAGATTGAGGAGACAGCAGAGGCGGTTGCAAGGCAATTCATGTAATTTACGATTGGACGATTTACGATTTACGATTGGGGCTACTCTATATGGTAAGTGGTAAATCGGCTGCAAGCAAAAGTAACTTCAATCGTAAATCGTAAATAATTAAATCGTAAATAGATATATGTCTTCACTGAAAGAGGTAAAAAATAGAATAAGCTCCGTCAAGAGTACACGCCAGATAACATCGGCTATGAAGATGGTGGCATCTGCCAAACTGCATAAGGCGCAGGGGCGGATTGAGAATATGCTGCCTTATCAACGGAAGCTGAATGAGATTCTGACGAACTTTCTGCGTACGGATGCTTCCTTCGAGTCGCCCTATACCGAGAAAAGACCCGTGACGAGAGTAGCGGTTGTGGCGTTTTCGTCCAATAGTTCCTTGTGCGGTGCATTCAACTCGAATGTGGCGAAGATGCTGGAACGGGCTTTGGAAGATTACCAGTCGCTGGGCAAGGAGAATATTCTGATATATCCCGTTGGGAGAAAGATGGAGGAAGCCGTCAAGAAAATGGGATATGTGCCGCAAGGCAGCTACCAGGTGATGGCAGACAAGCCTTCGTACGTTGAAGCGTATGAGCTGGCAGAGAAGTTGATGCATGAGTTTGTGGAAAAGCAGATTGACCATGTGGAGCTGATTTACCATCACTTCAAATCGATGGGTTCGCAGGTGCTGCTCCGCGAGAATTATCTGCCCATTGACCTGACGCAAGTAGCGCAGGAGGCGGCAGAAGATGTACCGGAGGATGCCCGCAGTTTTAATAATGATTACATTGTGGAACCTTCCGTCGGCGAACTGATAGCGGAACTTCTGCCAAAAGTGTTGAGTCAGAAGATATTTACCGTGCTTCTCGATTCCAATACTTCGGAACATGCTGCCCGTATGCTAGCCATGCAGACGGCGACAGATAATGCCAACGAGTTGATTCAAGATTTGACGAAACAGTATAACAAGAGCCGTCAGCAGGCCATTACGAATGAGCTGCTCGATATTATCGGCGGTAGCTTGAAATAGTCCGGATTGCCCCGTAAAGGGCTTTCTCAGGATGGGTACAAATAAATGGAATAATAGGACAAGGATAACGAAATAAGCGTTATCTTTGTCCTATTATCATATATGGCTACTGATGAAATCCGTATCATTCTGAGAGAGAGCGGATTGGTTGAATAATAAACATATCAATGGAGAATAATCCCGAAATAGCGCTTGCATGGCAATTCATTGAAAACACAGGCACTCATCTTTTTTTGACCGGCAAGGCAGGTACCGGTAAGACAACTTTCCTGCGAAAACTGAGGGCAGAGAGTCCGAAACGGATGATTGTACTTGCACCGACGGGAATTGCCGCTATCAATGCAGGCGGTGTCACCATCCACTCCTTTTTCCAAGTACCTTTCGCTCCTTATGTGCCCGAAAGCTCATTCAGCGCAGATGGCAAGGCAACCTACCGTTTTCGTTACGGGAAAGAGAAAATCAACATTATACGCAGCATAGATTTATTGGTCATCGATGAAATCAGTATGGTCCGTGCCGACTTGCTCGATTCGGTGGATGCCGTCTTGAGGCGGTTCCGCGACCGGAACAAACCCTTTGGCGGCGTGCAACTGCTGATGATTGGCGACTTACAGCAGCTGTCTCCCGTAGTGAAAGACGATGAGTGGCAGATGCTGTGCAAATACTATGACACGCCTTATTTCTTCTCCAGCCAGGCCTTGAAGCAGACGGAATATTGCACCATAGAACTAAAGAAAGTCTATCGGCAGAACGATGGGACTTTTCTTGAATTACTGAACCGCATTCGCGAAAACCGTTGTGACGGGCAAGTGCTGGAAGCCTTGAACCGCCGGTATATTCCCAATTTCGTACCAGATAAAGAAGAAGGATACATCCGCCTGGTGACCCACAATTATCAGGCCCAACGGATTAATGACCATGAGCTGGAACAACTTCCGGGACGCTCGTATGCCTTTCGTGCCAAGATTGACGGAAAGTTTCCCGAATATTCCTATCCCACGGATGAAGTACTGGAACTGAAACGCGGTGCCCAGGTAATGTTTGTGAAGAACGACATCTCCGGTGAGCACCGTTACTACAATGGCATGATTGGAGAGGTGACAGCCGTGTCGGCAGATGGAATTGAAGTGCGCAGTAAGGGAAGCGACGCTACCTTCTTACTTCAAGAGGAAGAGTGGACGAATGCCAAATACGTGCTTGATGAGGAAACCAAGGAGATTACAGAAGATATTGAAGGAACATTCCGGCAATATCCGCTGAAGCTGGCGTGGGCGATTACCATTCACAAAAGCCAGGGACTGACGTTTGAACGTGCCGTGATTGATGCCAGTGCCTCCTTTGCGCATGGGCAGACCTATGTGGCTCTGAGCCGCTGCAAGACATTGGAGGGAGTGGTGCTCAGTGCCCCGCTTTCTGCAAAGGCCGTTATCAGTGACCATGCAGTAGATACCTTCACGATGGAGGCACGGAGAAACGAGCCGGACGAGAAACGCTTCCGTTCCTTGCAGCAGACCTATTTCCTGGAACTGCTGTCGGGCCTGTTCGATTTCCAGCCCATGGAGCAGGCTTTGCGGCGGTATGTGCGGCTGATAGACGAACACTTGTACAAGCTCTTTCCCAAGCAACTCGCAGCCTGCAAGGAGGAAGTGGAACGTTTTCACGACAAAGTGACGAAAGTGGCCCAGAAGTTCGGTATCCAGTATACCCGCCTGATTGATACTGCGCAGGACTATGCAGCCGACCCGACTTTGCAGGGGCGCATACACGCTGCCGCCACTTATTTTCAAGAGCAGTTGCAACCGCTGGATGCGGTGATGGCGAGTGCGGTAACTTCTGATAATAAAGAGTTGAAGAAGAAGCTCCGGGATGCCATGGAGGAGCTGGAGGAAATGTTTGACTTGAAGACTGATTTGCTGGATTATGTGCTGGAGAATGGTTTCCATGTGGCAGAATACTTGAAGCAGAAAGCACTGCTTTCCATTGATGATTCGGCTTTGCAGAAGGGTAAAGGCAAAGGGAGAAGTGCCGCTGCCAAAGAAGGGCAGGGAAGCAGTAAGCAGGCTGATAAAGAGAAACGTCCGCGTGAGCGGAAACGCGATGCTGCGGCTGTTGAAGTACCCACGGATGTGTTGCATCCGGAACTTTACAACCGCTTGGTGGCATGGCGCAATGCAGAAGCTTCCGCGTTGGGGTTGCCCGTATACACCGTCATTCAGCAGAAGGCAATTCTGGGTATCAGCAATCTGCTCCCTTCGGATAAGGCTATGCTTGTACGCATTCCGTATTTCGGAAAGAAAGGGGCGGAGAAATATGGAGATGTGATTCTGGAGATGGTACGTGTGTATCGCAAAGAGAAAGGACTGGCAGAGCCGGAGTTGCTGTAGTCGAATCTGCTGCCATCCTCAACCTGCATCATTTACCATCCGACTGCATCATTTACCATCCGAACATCTGCTTTATTCCTTCTTCCAGCGTGCGCGGCTGATACCCCAGTTCCCGGCTTGCCTTTTCTATACTCAGCCCGCTGAAACGGGGACGTGGCGTCTTTTCATTCATCTCCTTCGTAGTGACGGGACGGATGAGCGAGCGATTCAGCCCCAATACGTCCGCTACCCGATAAGCGATGTCTGCAATGGTCAGGCACTCGCTGCCACAGAGATGATAGATACCGTTTTGCGGATGACTTATTAGCTTCTCCACTCCTTGCGACACGTCTCCCACGAAGGTGGGCGTACGCCATTGGTCGGATACGACGAACACTTCCTCATTGTTCCTTAATCTGTTTGCCACCAGTTGGAGCACATTTCCATGCTGTCCGGGCAGGGCGGCACCGTACACCACCACTACGCGCACGATGGCATAATCCCTGCAAACGGCAGCGATACGTTTCTCACCTTCCAGTTTGGTGTAGCCGTAATAATTAACGGGAGCGGGAATATCCTCCTCCGTATAGGGTCGGTCCGTATCACCACCGAAAACGAAGTCGGTGGAAAGATGGATAAAACGGCTGCCTCCCGCCTCACAGCATTCTGCCAGATGCTCCACGGCAGTAATGTTGACGGCATCCGCTTCTGCATGGTGCGTTTCGCAATAATCGGGGACGGAGAGGGCGGAGGTATTGATTACAACATCCGGCTGTACTTCCTGGAAAAGTTTTTCCACCGCCTGGCGGTTGCATATATCCGTGCGGATAAAGCGATAGTTGCCCGAATGGGGACAGATGTCGTCGTGCAGGGAACAGCCCGTTGTCTGATAAAACACGTTGTGGGACAAATCATCCAGGATGCGTCTGCCGGTAAAACCGTTGGCGCCTATCACCAGTATTTTCTTTCTTGTCATTGATTCTGTTGTTAAGTGATGGGCATCAATAGGGCACGTGTCTGCCCTGCTGTACCTCGATGCGTATGCCAAAGGATCCGTTGGCTGATTTCAGCTCGAACGCCCCTTTGAAATTGTTCTTTTCCCAAGGCAGTGCGGAAGGGTTGGGCACTTTCCAGCCGTCCTTGTCATATTCGCCGTACGTATGGATGCGCATGCCGTTCTTCAAAGTGAAACTTCCCATTTGCAGGTTGTCAGTAGAGCCCCAGAAGCCCGTCAGTCCGAAGGGATTCGAACTGAAATACCGGGAGTTGCTGAGTGAGAATATGTTCGAAAGACCTTGTGAATAAGTCACGTTCGGGTTCAACTGGAAGATGCGGCTATAGTCTTTGCTGGCATCCGGTATCTCCAAAGTGAATTTGGGAAGAGTGGGGGTGGACAGATTCATCAGCCCCATATCCAGCAGGAAGCCGTCGTAATTCTTCACGTCCGGCAGAAGCTCCTTTTCAGACGGAGACATGCCTTCGGGAGACGCTTCGCCACGTACAGCGGTACGTACCGTATCGGCAGGCATCCCACTCTGTGCGCTGACGGACGATATGCCTGCAAGTAAAATGATGATGCAGAAGAAGATTCGTTTCATAGTTCTTTGTTCACAATTTCAGTTGCTGTCTGCCGCATAGGGGCAGACTGAACAAAGATACTCGTTTCCCTCTATTTCCGGAAATATCTTTGTATTATTTCTATTTCTTTATACGAATGGTAGGGGCGAAGACGGGCGAAGTCACCCATTTCATTTTGGTGGGGTCGTAGCTCCGTTCCAGGCCTCCGTTGAGGTCGAGCCAGTCCGTCACTTTCAGTTCCAGTACCATGCCATAACCGCTTTGCGGATACATCGGGTTCATATATCCATGAAAGGAGTTACTTCTCCCGTAGCCCGAATACTGGCCGAAGGCATGTAGACGCATGTAGGGATTGATGCGGTAGGATACGGAGGCATTGTAGCCTATGTCCCATTGAGTACCTCGGGGGGCATCCCTTTTGGCATACTGGGCACCGGTAATGGATGAAGGTTGGGAGATGGAATAATGGGCGGCATATACCCCTCCGCTCAATTCCCAATGTCCGTCGGGACTGTAATAAGTAACTCCTGCGCCAGCCTGCATGATGGAGCCCATTGCAGGATAGGTGTTATGGCTGCCGTACATCGTCAGTACGACTTCCGGCGAGAGCAGGAAATCGGCGAAACGCTGGAAGTCCCATTCAAAGATGTTTTTCTGAAAGTGTATCTTCTTCATGTCCGTCCAGGGCAGGGGCTCCACATTGTCGGAGGGAGGGAGATGGAGATTTATCTCTTCCTGCTGTTCGCCCTGCAGACTTTGTTGGGGCTGGCTTTCATCAAGGCCCGTACGCTTGTTCTCTTTTGGAGAAAAGGGAATCTGCTCTTTCTTTACGGGAGGCCGGTTCTTTATTGTGTCTTCCGGAATCTCGCTCTGTGCATAGGCGCAGAGTGAGGAACAGATAAAAGTAATGAATAATAACTTTCTCATAAATAGTAGTTTAGTTTTAGTTTAGTTCACTATTAGTTTATATCCTATTCCCCGCACATTGACGATACGGATGCGCTCGTCTCCGGCCAGTTTATGCCGCAGTTTGGTGATGAACACATGCAGGCTGCGGGAGTTGAAGAAGCTGTCGTCTCCCCAGAGGTCGAGCAATACATTCTGGGTGTTGACCACCTGGTTACGGTTCTCGCAAAGACGTTTCAGTATCTCGGACTCGCGGTGGGAGAGTTCCACTTCCGTATCCGCGTTAGGTGAAGTCGGGGTGCTGCCTGCAAAAGCAAGTCGTTGAGTGACGGAATTGAAACGGTAGTCACCGATTTCAAAAACGGTAGTTTCTTTGGGCTTTTCCTCTGTAAAGGAGAAAGCTTTGCCTACCAGGGCCTTTATGCGGATAATGAGTTCCTGCATTCCGAAAGGCTTTTTCAGGTAGTCGTTGGCACCCAGCTCAAACCCTTCCACCACATCGTTGATGGTGGAGCGGGCGGTAAGGAACAGTACCGGGGTCTGTTTGTCGGTCTGCCGGATGCGGCGCACCATTTCAAAGCCGTCCATGCGGGGCATCATCACGTCTGCCACCAGCACGTCGGGACGGAGGTCGAAGAACTTGCGCAATCCCTCTTCACCGTCTGCTGCGGTGTGGATGATGAAGTTCTGTCCTTCCAATGTGTCCTTGATAATCATGGCGAGGGTCTGTTCGTCCTCAACCAGAAGTACAGTTATCTTTTCCATAATTGTCGCTTTTGTTACAAGTAATGTAAAGCTCCTTAACAAGTAATGTAAAGTACCCTAACAAATAATGTTATCATATCCTTATCGTAAAGGTACTTCCTTTTCCCAACTCACTCTTTACCGATACGCTGCCACCATGCTTCTCTATCATGGTCTTCACATAGAACAATCCCAGCCCATAGCCTTTCACATCGTGCAGATTACCCGTGGGTACGCGGTAGAATTTGTCGAAGATGTGCTTCTGCTTCTCGGGAGCAATACCGATACCGTGGTCGCTGACGGAGATTTCGGTCTGTTCATTCTGCCCTTCGACGGTTACCTTGCGGCAATGGATGGCCACTTCGGCTTCTCCGTGCGAATATTTGATGGCGTTGTCTATCAGGTTGCTGATGATGTTGCTGAAATGCGTACGGTCGGCAAGTACGCTCAAATCTTCCGGTTCGATGTCCACCGATATGTGGACGGAGCTTTCCGCTTTCAGCTTGTGTTGTTCGATGAGCGTTTCCAGAATATCACGTATTGCAAACTCCTCCGGGTGCAGGCGGAAAGTCCTGCGGCGTTCCATACTCATGGAAAGTATCTGTTCAACCAGTCCACTGAGGCGCTGAAGCTGTTCCTGGCAGATACGCAGGTATTTGTCGCGTTTGGCCTTTTCCTCCGCTTGGTTGAAGTTGAGCAGAGCGTCGTTGGCGGCATATGCTACGGCGATGGGGGTTTTCAGTTCGTGGGTGATGTTGTTGGTGAAATCGCTCTTCATCTCTTCCAGTGTCTTCTGTTTCAGGATGGTGCGTATCAGGAACCAGAAGGAGAAAGCGAGTACGATCAGAATAACGAATGATGTGGTGAGAATGCCCGACATCTGTCGCAAGACCAACATGCCGGCCGGTTCCATGATGAGACGGTAGCTTTGATTTGTATTGATGTCGAAAGAATAATTATATTCCACGGCTTTTGAGGTAGGCACATAGCCGGGGGTACCGATGTTTACCAATGTATCTATATAGAGAATGGTAGAGTCCCATTTGCTGCCTTTGTGAAGATGTAGCAGCCTATGGGGAAGATTGATGTTACGGTCATGCAGGAATGAAGTCAGCAGGCTGTCATAAAGCACTACGTCGGGGTCGGAAATGATGTCCAGTCCCGAATGCAGTCCGCGCTGGAGGTAGGTGGCGAGTTCCAGCATACTGTTTTGGTCGCGCAAAATCACATCCAGTCCCCCTTTGGCACTCAATGCGGATTGGGGAGAGCTGTCTGAGTCCTTGACTGCTTCTTCCAGACGCTCTCGGGCAGAATCGGCAGACATCCAACGGACTTTATCCGTTTCTCTATGCTGGTCGATGAAAAGCACACTGTCCTCTTTGGTGAGCAAAGGAACGTTCTTCCTGACACTGACTTCCACGCGGGTTGAATCGTTCGGGTGGGTCACGTAAACACTGTCTCCTTTGGGCATGAAGGTTTCGTGCAGGGTGGTGTTGTCCAAAGAATCTTCACGGGAGATGGTGGTACTGCTACGGACAAATGATTTTCCGTCATCGCTGTATCCGGCTGATACGCTGACTTCACCGTGGTTTATGTCGTCCTGCTTCATTTTATCCACGCGTATCATCATTTCGTTATAGTCGCTCATGCGCATGGCTTCGGTGATGTCCCTTTCCATTTCACTGTGCATGGTATGGTAGAGCCCCGTCAGCCAGTAGGCTTGGTAGGCGAAGATGCCGGCCAGGGAGACGATGACAAGTATGGCAATATATTTGAATGGCAGTTTCATGTTTGTTTCCGGTTACTTTTATACATACAAAGGTAAGATTAATATTGTGAACCCTATCATCCGATAAGACTAAATAACACTCCCGATAACACTGGATAACACTTGGTAAGCCGCTGATAACACAAGTTTCTGCTGATTCTGCCGTACTTTGCAGACGAAGATTTGCAGAAGAAGAATATAAACATAAATAAAAAGAAGAACATGAAACGATTCTATTTACTCCCTATTGTATGCTGTGCTTTGAGCATCAGTCTTTCGGCACAAGAGAACAACGGCACTGCAACCACCTCCGGTGCAGACGACAACCGCATCCTCAGCGCCGACAGCCTTATCACGACCGATGCCCGTCTGGACAGTCTTTATCAGACCTTGCCGGAAGTGATGATTACCGGCGAACGCCCCATCGTAAAGGCAGCGCAAGGCAAGCTGGTGTACGACCTGCCCCGCCTTATCCGGAACCTCCCCGTAGACAATGCCTACGATGCCGTGAAAGAGCTTCCCGGCGTCATCGAGATGAATGGCGGGCTGCAGTTGGCAGGCCAGGGAGTCACCGTTATCCTGGACGGCAAAGTAACCACCCTCAGCACCGAGCAGCTCTATTCCTTGCTGCGCAGCATCCCTGCCAGCCGCATAGAGAAGGCGGAAGTGATGTACAACGCCCCTGCACGCTACCAGGTGCGTGGCGCACTGATCAATATCACCTTGAAACAATCGGCAGGCGGCCCAGACTCCTGGCAAGGCGAACTCTATGCCAAGTATCGCCAGAAGCATAACGAAGGCTTTGAGGAACGCGCCAGCCTGCTCTTCAGCAAAAATAAATTCTCAGCAGATTTTCTTTACTCGCACAGCCATGGCCGGGGCTACTCTACTACCGACAAAGAGGCTGTGCACACCCTGGCAGACGGCTCGGTTCACCCCATGACAACATATGAGGTGGGCCGTGGCCGCAGCCATACCCATAATTTCAGGGTAGGGGCGGACTATAACATCGCCAAGGACCATCAGCTGAGTTTCGTCTATAACGGTGGCTATTCCACCTCCCACAACTGGACGGGCGTGACGGGCACGCAGGTGTCCACAACTCATGGCAATAGCACCGACTGGCTGCACAACGGCCGTCTGGACTATCGTACCCCTTTCGGCCTCAAAGCCGGTGCCGAACTGACCTACTACCGTTCCCCGTCCGACCAGTTGCTGCATAGCCGCATGCAGGATGAGGAACTTGACTTCTACACCGAAGATTGCCAACGCATCAACCGATGGAAATTCTTTCTGGCCCAGGAGCACAGTCTGGGAAAAGGTTGGGATTTGAATTACGGAGCCATCTATACTACCAGCATCGACAACAGCTACCAATATTATTACGACCCCGAAACCGGCGAACAACTGACCTCCTCAGATGCCTTAAGCAATATGAAGTCCCGCCGCCGCGAACAGACCTGGAATATCTATGCAGGTTTCAGCAAGAGTTTCGGCGACAAACTCGCTTTGGACGCTTCCCTGGCTGTGGAGCATTACAAGACTCCCGTCTGGAACCAGTGGGACTGGTATCCCATCGTCAACTTGAACTATATGCCGTCACCGGGACATATCCTTCAGCTCTCTCTGAGCAGCGACAAGGACTATCCCGACTACTGGGCGGTGCAGGATGCCGTCTCTTACATCGGTGGCGGATACTCTGAACTGCATGGTAATCCGTTGCTGAAACCGGCGCAAGAGTATGAGCTTAAAATGACCTATATTTTGAAGAGCAAATACATCTTCAGCGCTTGGTTCAACCATACCAAGGACTACTCCGTACAGACGCTCTACCAATCTTCCGAACGTCTGGTTGAAATCTACAAGACACTCAATTTTGATTATCAGCAACAAGCAGGTATACAAGCCTCTATACCGTTTAAGGTGAAGAATTGGTTGAATTCTCGTCTTACCCTCATCGGCTTGTGGCATCGCGAAAAGGATGGTGATTTCTGGGATATTCCTTTCGATAGAAAGCAATGCTATGGCATTGCCCAGATGAACAATACTTTTACTCTCTCCACCAAACCCGACTTGAAGCTGACGGTGACCGGATTTGTGCATAGTAAAGCCATTCAGGGCATCTACGACCTGCCTACGTCGGGCAATGTGAATATTGCCCTGCGCTACGGCTTCGCCAAGAACAAAGCCATTCTCAACCTCTATTGCAACGATATTTTTGAGACGGGACAGATTTCTCCCCGCATCCGTTTCAAGACGCAGAATGTGACGAATCATTACTCATGCTTCCGCGAATTCGGCGTATCGTTCACCTATAAATTCGGTGGATATAAGGAGAAGCAACGGGAGGCAGTGGATACGTCGCGGTTCAAATAGATAGAAGATGCAGGTGGTCAGGTGAAAATACGGTATTCTTTTGTACTTTGCCACATCTTTCGTACTTTTGCAACTTTCAAAACATTAAAGTTGTTATTTAAAGAAAAGACTCTGTATGAAATCGGACATTGAAATAGCCCGCAGCATAGAGCTGAAGAAGATAAAGCAGGTGGCTGAAAGTGTGGATATCCCGCGTGACGAAGTAGAGAACTATGGCCGTTACATAGCCAAGATTCCTACGCATCTGATTGATGAAGAGAAAGTGAAGAAGAGCAATCTGATACTGGTGACGGCTATCACGGCTACGAAAGCGGGTATCGGTAAAACAACCGTGTCCATCGGGCTGGCATTGGGGCTGAACAAGATTGGCAAGAAAGCGATTGTGGCTTTACGCGAACCCTCGCTGGGTCCTTGCTTCGGCATGAAAGGCGGTGCTGCCGGTGGAGGATATGCCCAGGTGCTTCCCATGGAGAAGATAAACCTGCACTTTACGGGCGACTTTCACGCCATTACCTCCGCACACAACATGATTTCCGCTTTGCTCGACAATTACTTGTACCAGCATCAGGCAGACGGCTTCGGACTGAAAGAAATCATCTGGCGGCGCGTACTTGATGTGAATGACCGTTCCTTGCGGAGCATTGTCACCGGATTGGGACCGAGCACCAACGGCATTACTGAGGAGTCGGGCTTCGATATTACCCCGGCTTCCGAAATTATGGCTATTCTCTGTCTGGCAACAGACCTCGACGACCTCCGTCGCCGTATTGAAAATATTATTCTGGGATTCCGTTTCGATGGTACTCCTTTCACAGTGAAGGAGTTAGGAGTAGCCGGTGCCATTACCGTACTGTTGAAAGATGCTATCAACCCCAACTTGGTACAGACTACCGAAGGCTCTGCTGCTTTTGTTCATGGAGGACCGTTCGCAAATATTGCCCATGGTTGCAACTCCATTCTTGCCACAAAAATGGCCATGACATTCGGCGATTATGTAGTGACGGAAGCCGGTTTCGGAGCTGACCTGGGTGCGGAGAAGTTCTACAACATCAAGTGCCGCAAGAGCGGCCTACAGCCCAAGCTGACGATAATCGTTGCTACCGCACAAGGACTGAAGATGCATGGCGGTGTCAGTCTGGACCGCATCAAGGAACCCAATATGGAAGGACTGAAAGAGGGCTTCGGCAATCTGGACAAACATGTACGCAATTTGCGTTCATTCGGCCAGCAGGTCATCGTGGCATTCAACCGTTTTGCCAGTGATACGGACGAGGAGGTGGAAGCTATCCGCCGCCATTGCGAAGAAAAGCTTGAGGTAGGTTTTGCCGTGAACAACGCCTTTGCCAAAGGAGGAGAGGGAGCCGTTGACCTTGCCAATCTGGTAGTAGATACTATCGAGAACAAACCATCCGAACCGCTGACCTTCACCTACGAAGAGAGCGATTGCGTGGAACGTAAAATAGAAAAGGTAGCCTGCAACCTCTACGGGGCAAGCGTAGTGACTTACAGTCTCCACTCCCGCAAGGTTATCAAACTGATAGAGCAGATGGGTATCAGCCATTACCCCGTCTGTATCGCCAAGACGCAGTACTCCTTCTCTGCCGACCCGAAGATATACGGTGCAGTCAACAACTTTGAGTTCCACATCAAGGATATTGTGGTCAATAACGGTGCGGAAATGATTGTAGCCATCGCCGGTGAAATTCTCCGTATGCCGGGATTACCCAAGAAACCACAAGCCGAACACATTGATATTGTGGACGGAAATATAGAAGGGCTGAGCTAAACGCGCGGAGCGCGTTTAGAATTAAAAATTAAAGGCTGCGCAGTTCAAAGCGAACATTGCGCAGCCTTTAATTTTTAATTCTTAATTTTTAATTCTGTTTGCTTATTAATAAGCAAACAGCGGGTATTCTTTCATCTTCGCATTGACGTGTGCACGTACCTCTGCGATGACTTGTTCGTTGTCTACGTTGGACAGAACGGTTTCAATCATCTCGGCAATTTCGAGCATCAGGTCTTCCTTGGCACCACGGGTTGTGATGGCAGGAGTACCCAGACGGATGCCGGAAGTCTGGAAAGCCGAGCGGCTGTCAAACGGAACCATGTTCTTGTTTACGGTGATGTCGGCAGATACCAACGCCTTCTCGGCAACCTTACCGGTCAAATCGGGATATTTGCTGCGCAGGTCTACCAGCATGGAGTGGTTGTCCGTACCGCCGGAAACGATGGTGAAGCCACGGTCTATCAAGGCTTGTGCCAGGACAGCGGCGTTTTTCTTCACCTGCTTGGCATATTCTTTCCATTCCGGTTGCAGGATTTCGCCGAAGGCAACGGCTTTGGCTGCGATGACATGTTCTAGCGGACCACCTTGGATACCGGGGAATACGGCTGAATCCAGCAACTGGGACATCATCTTGATTTCTCCCTTCGGAGTTTTCTTGCCCCAGGGGTTGGGGAAGTCCTTACCCATCATGATAACGCCACCGCGAGGACCACGCAGAGTCTTGTGGGTAGTGGAGGTCACGATGTGGGCATATTTCACGGGGTTATCCAGTTCACCGGCTGCAATCAGTCCGGCAGGATGAGCCATGTCAATCATTAGGATGGCACCTATCTTGTCCGCGATTTCGCGCATGCGCTTGTAGTCCCATTCGCGGGAATAAGCAGAACCGCCGCCGATAATCATTTTGGGTTTCTCGCGCAGGGCAACTTCTTCCATCTGGTCATAGTCCACACGTCCGGTTTCCTGGTTCAGATTGTATTCGCAGGGAGTATAGATAATACCGGAAGTGTTGACCAGTGAACCATGGGAGAGGTGACCGCCGTGTGCAAGGTTCAGTCCCATGAATTTGTCGCCCGGATTGAGCACGGCGAGGAATACGGCTGCATTGGCTTGTGCACCGGAGTGCGGCTGTACGTTGGCCCATTCTGCGCCGAAAATCTGTTTCAAGCGGTCGATGGCAATCTGCTCACTCTGGTCCACTACCTCACAACCACCATAGTAACGCTTGCCGGGGTATCCTTCAGCATACTTGTTGGTGAGGCAGGAGCCCATTGCCTGCATAACCTGGTCACTTACAAAGTTCTCTGATGCAATCAGTTCAATGCCTTTGAGCTGACGTTGGTGTTCTTTTTCGATAAGTTCGAAAATTAAATCATCTCTTTTCATTCTGCTTATTAGATAAGTTTGATAAATCTGTGTTCTCTTATTAAGCGCACAAATTTACGGGAAATAAATGAATAAATTGAAAGAAAAGGAAGAAATTTACTGTCAAAAGAACACTCCGAAAGAAAAACTCAGCACATTGTCCCTGCGGTGAAAACGGATTTCGTTTTTCGTGTTTTCGTCTGCAGCGTTGTTGTCGGCCGGAATATCGTATGTCACGCTTTTGGAGATGTTATGCAGCCCCATGTCGTAACGGAAGTCGAAAAAGACGCGTGAGATGGTGACGGATACGCCGACGGTGAAACTGAGATTGAGCGGACGCAGCCTTTCACGGATATTCACCTGGTCGAAATTCTCGAAGTCGATGTCACTTTTCCTGTCCCATATATAGCGCACTTTGGGTCCTCCAAAGACGGCAAGGCTGTACGGCCCCTCCTTGATGAAGTTGTATCCGTAGATGACGGGGATGTCTATACTGTGGATGGACGATGTAATGGAGGCTTCCTCCAGCCGGGCTCCTGATGCGGCGTCTTCGGGCAGAGGTTTCTCGAAGGTGATGTTGCACCGGTTGATGTTGTAGGATATTTCCGGTTGCAGGAAGTGGCGATCGAAGTTTATCCGCATGAAAAGGGAGCCGAAATATCCTATCTTGTAATTGTTCTGCACTTCGTCGATGGGCACTCCGTTGACGCTGAACTGGGATACAAGGAACAAGGAAGAGGTGAAACCGCCTTTGAAACCGAAATTGACCGGAGTTTCCTTGCGGTGTCCGGAATGCTCTTCGTCGGCAGTACCGGGCACAACCGGAGTCTGTCCCCACATCATGGCGGGGAAGGCCAACAGATATAAGCCCATCAAGATTCGTCGCAACTCCATCTCTTAAAACCTTTATCGCATTATTACTTCTTTTTCTCTACTGACCATCCGAATTTGCCTATCTTTTCTCCCAGCTCATAATATCCACCGTGCACATAGACCAGCGGATTCGTTTCCGCCAGTTCCAGTTTGCCGGTTTCAGGGTTCAGATTACGGGTATCGGCACGTACATTTACCACATCCGCTATAAACATGTCGTGCGAACCGAGAGCCATAATCTCCTTTACCCGGCATTCTATGCAAAGCGGTGATTCCTCAATGAGAGGCGCGCTGACTACGGTGCTTTTCCCCGGTGTCAGATGCATTTCCTCGAATTTGTTGTAGTCCTTTCCGGAGCGTACGCCACACCAGTCCGTGGCCCGTGCCATATCTTTCGTGGTGAGGTTGATGACGAATTCCATATTCCGCTTGATGATGTCGTAGGAGTGGCGTTCGGGGCGTACGGAGATGTAGCACATGGGCGGGTTCGTACAAATCGTCCCCGTCCATGCGATAGTCAGAATGTTATATTCCTCCGGAGTGCTTCCGCAGCTCACCAGTACGGCGGGCAGCGGATAAATCATTGTTCCGGGTTTCCAGTCTTCTTTCATATAATCTCAATATCTTCTCTGGTCTGCTCCTTTTCGCAGTAGTGGCATTTGATGACGCAATTGTCCTTATCCACGACATGAAACAACGTAGGCATAGGCTCATTGTTCGTGATGCACTTCGGGTTGGCGCATTTCACGATTCCGCGCAGCTCTTCGGGCAGGCGGACTTCGCGTTTCTCCACCACTTCGTAGTCGCGGATAATGTTCAGTTTTACATTGGGAGCCACCACGGCGATACGGTTTATCTCTTCGTCGCAGAAGAACTTGTCGGCAATCTTGATGATACCTTTCGTGCCCAGCTTCTTGCTCTTGAGGTTGAAGCCGATAGTGATATTGTTGCTCATGTGTTCCAGTCCGAGCAGGGAGACTACGGTAAACAGTCTCTCGGAGGGTATATGGTCTATTACAGTGCCGTTTTCCAGAGCAGCAACCTGCAATTCTTGTTTCTTTTCGCTTAACATCTTGAAATATTTGTTATTAGACGATTCTACTGAATTACTCCTTTACTCTTTTTCACCTCATCCAGCGTGATGCCCAGTACATCGCACAGAATAGCTTCACGGGCATACAGTCCGTTTTGTGCCTGCTGGAAATAGTATGCCTTGGGATTGTCGTCCACATCATAGGCTATTTCGTTGACACGGGGCAACGGATGCAGGATGCGCAGGTTGGGACGGGTATGTTCCAGCATCTTGTTGCGCAGGATGTAGACATTCTTCACCCGCTCGTACTCCATAAGGTCGGTGAAGCGCTCGCGCTGCACACGGGTCATGTAGAGGATGTCGGCATCAGCAATGATTTCTTCCGTAAAGTCCGTATGTTCCACGTACTTGATGTTGTGCTCGCGGCAGTAAATTTTGTATTCTTCGGGCATCCGCAACTCGTCGGGAGCGATGAAGTGGAAAGTGGGGTTGAAGTGGCGCATGGCCATCAGCAGGGAGTGGACGGTACGGCCATACTTCAAGTCGCCGACCAGGAAGATATTCAGATTCTCCAGCGTGCCTTGCGTCTTGTAGATGGAGTAGAGGTCGAGCATGGTTTGTGAGGGATGCTGGTTGGCACCGTCTCCGGCATTCACAATAGGCACGGTGGTGACTTCACTGGCATAGCGTGCGGCCCCTTCGAGGTGGTGGCGCATCACGATGATGTCGGCATAGTTGCTCACCATCTTGATGGTGTCTTTCAGCGTCTCGCCCTTGGATGAGCTGGTGGCTTTGGGGTCACTGAACCCGATGACACGTGCTCCAAGCCGGTTGGCGGCAGTCTCGAAACTGAGGCGTGTACGGGTGGAAGGCTCGAAAAATAAGGTGGCAACTACTTTCCCGTCCAATATATGCCGGTTGGGATGGGCTTCAAACTCTTTCGCCATCTCAAGCATATAGAGGATTTTTTCCCGGCTATGCTCGGCAATGGTGACTAAACTTCTGTTTTCCATATCGTTGAATTCATTTATACTTTTCGAGAGTGTAAAGTTACGGAAAATATGCGGGCTACGGAAATATGCGGGGAAGTTTTTTGCGAAATATGGGCTGTTTTTTTAACCGTGTGGCTTGTTGTCCGGAATGCCACACTTCATCATCCGGAATGCCACACTTCGACAAAGTAAATGCCGCATTTCGCGAATGTTCAAGTGTGGCATTTGCCTTAGTCAAGTGCGGCGTTTGCCTTGTCGAAGTGTGGCATTCCGGACAGTGAAGTGTGGTATCTCTTTACGCCGTCGCCGTCGTTCTTTTTAACGACAACGTCGTTTTTTTCTCTTCTCTTATTATCTTAATCTCCTCTTACGCGCGCGAGGGCAAGTTTTTATTGTTCCAATCTGTATTATAGCTCATTACGATGTATTTTTCCTTTCCGATTTTTTCTTCAAGTTTTCTAATTGTTTTGCAATCGTTTTGCATTTCACTGAGAGTTTCCATTAAAATAAACGGGCGTTTTTTTTGTGGATGCCGGAAATCTTATCCTGAAAAAGATATAAAAAGCATAGGCACATCCAATATATTTCCGTACCTTTGCCCTATTATTGAACTTTGATTTTAGCAACTGAAACATGATAAGGAAAGTCGTCAAAATCCTATGGATTTTCATCGCACTGATTTCGCTGGTGTGTGTCTTTATATTCTTTTCCATAGCCAAGGGCTGGATAGGCTATATGCCTCCGGTGGAAGACCTGGAAAATCCGAATTACAAATTTGCCACAGAAGTCTTTTCCGAGGACGGAAAAGTGTTGGGTACTTATTCCTATAGTAAGGAAAATCGCGTGTTTGTGGGATACAATGATTTGTCGCCCAATATCATCAACGCCTTGATAGCTACGGAAGATGTACGTTTTGCCGAACATTCGGGCATTGATGCCTACGCCCTGACGCGTGCCATAGTGAAGCGCGGTATCCTGATGCAGAAGAATGCCGGCGGTGGCAGTACCATCACCCAGCAGCTTTCCAAGCAGCTTTATTCCCCCAGTGCCGACAATGTGATGGAACGTCTGTTCCAGAAGCCTATCGAATGGGTGATTGCCGTAAAGCTGGAACGTTACTATACAAAAGAGGAAATCCTCACCATGTATCTCAACAAGTTCGATTTCCTGAACAATGCGGTAGGCATCAAGACTGCTGCCTTTACCTACTTCGGTTGCGAACCGAAAGATTTGAAGATTGAGGAAGCGGCTACGTTGGTGGGCATGTGCAAGAATCCGTCTCTCTATAATCCGGTGCGCTACAATGAACGTTCCCGCGGACGGCGCAATGTGGTGCTCGACCAGATGCGGAAAGCGGGATATATTACGGAAGCCGAGCGCGACTCCCTCCAGGCGTTGCCTCTGAAACTGAAGTACAACCGTGTGGACCACAAGGAAGGGTTGGCCACTTATTTCCGCGAATACCTGCGCGGCGTGCTCACCGCCAAGAAGCCCGACAAGGCCAACTACCGCGGTTGGCAGATGCAGAAATACTACGAGGATTCACTCGACTGGGAGAACAACCCGCTCTTTGGATGGTGCGAAAAGAACACCAAGAAAGACGGTACCAAATACAACCTCTACACCGACGGGCTGAAAATCTATACCACGCTCGACTCGCGTATGCAGCAGTATGCCGAGGATGCCGTGACAGAGCATCTGAAGGAACTGCAAGGTTACTTCTTCAAGGAAAAGAAAGGGGCCAAGAAAGCTCCCTACACCTTCCGTCTGACCCAGGAGCAGGTGGACGAGATTCTGGGACGTGCCATGAGGTTGTCCGACCGCTACCGCATTATGAAGAAAGCCGGAGCCACCGAAGCTGAAATAAAGAAAGCCTTCGATACCCCGGAGGAGATGTCCGTATTCAGTTGGGAAGGGGAGAAAGACACCATTATGACCCCGATGGATTCCATCCGTTACTACAAGTTCTTCCTTCGTGCCGGTTTCATGTCCATGGACCCGCGCAGCGGACATGTCAAGGCATACGTAGGCGGACCGAACTACCATTACTTCCAGTACGATATGGCCATGGTGGGACGCCGCCAGGTAGGTTCTACCATCAAGCCTTTCCTTTATACATTGGCTATGGAGAACGGTTTTTCTCCCTGCGACGAAGTGCGCCACGTGGAATACACGCTGATTGATGAAAACGGAAAACCGTGGACGCCGCGTAATGCCAACAAAAAGCTGATTGGTGACATGGTGACCGTGAAGTGGGGGCTGGCAAACTCGGACAACTGGATTACGGCCTATCTCATGAGCAAGCTGAACCCCTATAATCTGAAACGTCTTATACATACTTTCGGTGTCCGCAACCGTGATATAGTACCTTCCGTTTCACTCTGTCTGGGCCCGTGCGAGATTTCCGTCGGCGAGATGGTAAGTGCCTATACCGCATTCCCCAACAAGGGTATCCGGGTAGCTCCGCTGTTCGTGACCCGCATCGAGGACAATGATGGAAACGTGCTGGCGACCTTTGCTCCCGAAATGCAGGAAGTCATCAGTGTATCCAGCGCTTACAAGATGCTGGTCATGCTGCGTGCCGTTGTCAACGAAGGTACCGGAGGCCGTGTGCGCCGTCTAGGTGTGAAAGCCGACATGGGCGGCAAGACCGGAACGACGAACTACAATGCCGACGGCTGGTTTATGGGCTTCACGCCTTCGCTTGTGTCCGGTTGCTGGGTGGGCGGTGAGGACCGCGACATCCACTTCGATACGATGCTTCACGGACAAGGTGCTTCCATGGCATTGCCTATCTGGACCAAATACATGGTGAAAGTGCTCGGTGACAAATCTCTGGGATATGATGAAAATGAAACATTCCAGTTGCCCGAAGGCTATGACCCGTGCAAGGATGATGTGAATCTGGAAGGAGACACCCATATAGAAGAACCGATAGAGGGACTCGACGAACTGTTTAATTAGTTGAAAGGTGAAAATTGAAAGTGGAAAGGTAAACTTTCAATTTTCACCTTTTCCCCTTTCACCTTAAAAAAATGGATTATACGATTAGTATTGGGAGCAACGAGCAGCGGAGGGAGAACATGGAACTGGCTCGCAGACGCTTGACGGAACTTTTTTCGGGAATACGTTTCTCGGAAGAGGAGGAGACGGTACCTTTGTTCTTTCACCGTCCGAATCTGTTCTCCAATCAGGTGGCATGCTTTGCTTCCGATAATCCGGTAGAGGAAGTCACCGCCTGCCTGAAAGCCATCGAACGGGAAGCCGGAAGGAAGCCCGAGGAGAAGGAGCAGGAAATTGTACGGCTGGATATAGACTTGTTGTCTTGTGACGGGACTGTCTATAAGCCAAAAGATTTGAAACGTGATTATATCCTGCGAGGATTGAAACAACTGTTATAATTAATAAAGAATATAAGGAGATGGGTCGATAGTATATGAACACTTTCGGACACACTCTCATTTTAAAAAACGAAGATTGAAAATGAAATTTTTAGGAATCATACCTGCCCGTTACGCATCTACGCGTTTTCCAGCCAAACCATTGGCGGTGTTAGGTGGAAAAACCGTGATACAGCGAGTATACGAGCAAGTGGCAGGAATCTTGGACGATGCATACGTGGCTACGGACGATGAGCGTATTGAAGCCGCAGTAAAAGCATTCGGAGGAAAGGTGGTAATGACTTCCACCGAACATAAAAGCGGCACCGACCGCTGTCAGGAAGCTTGTACAAAAATAGGAGGACAGTTTGATGTCGTGGTGAATATCCAGGGGGATGAGCCTTTCATCCAGCCTTCGCAGTTACAAGCCGTCAAAGCATGTTTCGACGATCCGGCCACCCAGATAGCCACTCTGGTGAAACCCTTTACGGTAGATAATGGTTTTGAGGCACTGGAAAATGTGAACTCTCCGAAGGTTGTGCTCAACAAAAACAGGAATGCCCTCTATTTTAGCCGTTCCATCATTCCCTACCAGCGCAATGCGGCGAAGGAAGACTGGCTGGAGAACCATACGTATTATAAGCATATCGGCCTTTATGCCTATCGCGTAGAGGTACTGAAAGAGATAACCGCCCTTCCGCAGTCATCCCTCGAGATTGCCGAATCATTGGAACAGCTTCGTTGGTTGGAAAACGGATACACTATCAAAGCAGGTATCACGGATGTAGAAACTATCGGCATAGATACTCCTCAAGATTTGGAACGGGCAGAAGAATTTCTTAAAAGCCATGGGCTGTAAACTAGAAAGCCCATGCTGAACCGAAGTGACCAACCCCGGATTCTTGAACCGGAACAACTGGTGGTGCAAAGGCCGGAACGTATCAAGTTGCCTAATGGCGTGCCATTGAGTGTGCTC
Source organism: Bacteroides sp. AR29 (assembly GCF_900217715.1). Taxonomy (NCBI): domain Bacteria; kingdom Pseudomonadati; phylum Bacteroidota; class Bacteroidia; order Bacteroidales; family Bacteroidaceae; genus Bacteroides; species Bacteroides sp. AR29. The sequence continues at coordinate 18,923 of NZ_OBMS01000028.1, read as the reverse complement.
AATGCCGGTGACAATGAAGTGACACGTATCGATCTCCTCATGGCAGGCGGCCGATGGCAACAGAAACAGCCCTTGCAGGCGTTGTTTACGAACCGCATGCTTCGCGAGGGAACCCGACGCTACGATGCCGCCCAGATAGCGGAAAAGCTGGACTATTACGGAGCCTGGCTGGAATTGTCCAGTGCATCCGAGTATGCCTATGTCACCCTTTATTCTCTGAATAAATACCTTCCCCAAACGCTTGACATATTGGAGTCTATCGTCAAAGAGTCGGTATTTCCTGAGAAAGAGCTGGGAGTGATTGTAGACAACAATATCCAGCAGTTTCTTGTCAACTCTTCCAAGGTGGACTTTCTGGCGCACCGCGGATTGGTGAAGGCTCTGTACGGCGGGCAGCATCCCGGTGGACGTCTGGTGCAGGAAGAGGATTATCGGCGCATCACTCCTGCGGTGCTACGCGAGTTTTATGACCGTTACTATCATTCCAATAATTGCAGCATCTATCTCTCGGGTAAGGTAACCGGTGATTGCATCCACAGGATAGAGTCCTTGTTTGGCTGCGAGGCTTTCGGTACGGATTTCCGCAAACCGGAGAAGACTGAATTCCATCCGGTTACCACCTCCGGAAAACGTATCTTCATCGAACGTCCGGACGCCCTGCAAAGTGCCGTCCGTATGGGCATGCTTTCCCTGGACCGTAATCATCCGGACTACTTGAAGGCCCGCGTACTGGTCACACTGTTCGGGGGTTATTTTGGCAGTCGCCTGATGTCCAATATCCGGGAAGATAAAGGATACACATACGGTATCTCCGCAGCCATCATGCCCTATCCGGGGCAGGGAGTGTTGGCGGTCAGTGCCGAAGCCGCCAACGAATTTGTGGAGCCTCTTATCGGTGAGGTTTATCATGAAATAGACCGCCTTCAGAACGAGCTGGCTTCCGATGGAGAGCTTTCCATGGTGAAGAACTATATGTTGGGAGACATGTGCCGTAGTTATGAATCTGCATTCTCGTTGGCAGATGCCTGGATTTTTGTGCAGGTATCGGGCTTGCAGGATACCTACTTTGCCGAAGCACTGGATGCTGTCAAGGAGGTTACTCCACAAGAAATCCGTGAACTTGCAGGGCGGCATTTATGCAAAGAGAAATTAAAAGAAATAGTGTGCGGCAAAAAAATGTCATAAAAAGCGGGAGTTATCGCATCATTTTACCGGATAAATCCTACCTTTGTCAATTATCAACTATCAATTATCAATTAATGAAATATCTATATACTGCACTCATTCTGGCTTTCTTATGCCAAGGTGGAGCCACTGCCCAGGAAAAAAAAAGCGGCTTTTTCGATAAAGTGAAAAGTACATTCTCTTCGGAGATAAAGATAGGTACCTATACGTTCAAAGATAACGGGGCCGTCTATACCGGTGAAATAAAAGGCCGCAAGCCCAATGGAAAGGGGAAGACCGTTTTCAAGAACGGCGACGTCTACGAGGGTGAGTATGTGAAGGGCAAGCGTGAAGGCTACGGTACATATATGTTTCCCGACGGTGAAAAGTATGAGGGGCAATGGTTTCAAGACCAGCAGCATGGCAGGGGTATCTACTATTTTATGAATAACAACCGTTATGACGGCATGTGGTTTCAGGATTACCAGCACGGTAAAGGAACCATGTACTATTACAATGGTGATATTTATGAGGGCGACTGGGTGAATGATAAACGCGAAGGCCAAGGAACGTATACCTGGAAGAACGGTTCCAAGTATGTAGGCTCGTGGAAGAATGACAAGAAAGACGGCAAAGGAACACTGACCTGGAATGACGGTTCCAAATATGACGGGGAGTGGAAAAATGATGTCCGGGACGGTAAAGGAACTTTTGAATATGCCAACGGCGACAAATATGTAGGTGACTGGAAGGACGACATGCAGCATGGCAAAGGTATTTACTTTTTCCATACCGGCGACCGTTACGAAGGTTCTTATGTTCAAGGTGAACGTACCGGAGAGGGCATTTATTACCATGCCAGCGGCAACAAGTATGTGGGCAGCTTCAAGGATGGAAAGCAGGAAGGCCACGGCACATTTACGTGGGCAAGCGGCGCCGTTTACGAAGGTAATTGGAAAGATAACCAACGTGACGGATACGGTACTTACAAATGGAATGTAGGTGACTCTTACGAAGGTGAATGGAAAGACAATAAGTTCAACGGCCAAGGTACCCTGATTCAGACCGATGGAACCAAATATAAAGGCGGTTTTGTGAACGGTATGGAAGAAGGTAGCGGTATCCAGGAGGACAAGAACGGAAACCGTTATGAAGGCTTCTTCAAACAAGGCAAGAAACACGGTCCGTTTGTAGAAACAGACAAGAACGGAAAGGTGATACGAAAAGGAACCTACAAGATGGGAAGGCTGGAGAATTAGAATTAAAAATTAGAAATTAAAAATTAAAGGCTGCGCAATGTTCACTTCAGAACCGCGCAGCCTTTAATTTTTAATTTCTAACCGCTCCGCGGTTAGATAATGTATTGTGAACTGATTGATTCATTGTTCATCACCCGCTTGATGGTTTCGGCGAACATATCGGCAATGCTCAACTGTTTAACCTTGTCACATTTTTTAGAGTAGGGGATACTATCAGTAAATACCATTTCCGTTAGTGCGGATTCTTGTACACGGAAAGAAGCAGGGTCGGACATTACGCAGTGGCTGGCAATGGCACGGACAGATTTGGCTCCTGCTTCCAGCATGATGTTGGCAGCCTTGGTAATGGTTCCTGCTGTATCTACAATATCGTCTACCAATACTACATTCTTGTCTTTTACATCACCGATGATTTGCATGGTGGCAACCACGTTTGCTTTTTCGCGTGTCTTGTTGCACAATACCAGGGGTACACCGAGGTATTTGGAGAATGTGCTGGCGCGTTTTGAACCGCCGACATCCGGGGTGGCGATTACCAAGTCTTCCAGTTTCAAGGATTCAATATAGGGGAGGAATACTGCTGATGCATACAAATGATCCACCGGAATATTGAAGAAACCTTGAATCTGGTCTGCATGAAGGTCCATCGTAATCAGACGGTCGATACCTGCAACAGAGAGCAGGTCGGCCACCAGCTTGGCGCCGATGGAAACACGGGGTTTGTCTTTTCTGTCCTGACGTGCCCAACCGAAGTAAGGGATAACGGCTACAACGCTTTTTGCCGATGCTCTTTTAGCAGCATCAACCATCAGCAGAAGTTCCATCAAGTTGTCAGAATTAGGGAAGGTTGATTGAACCAGGAATACATGCGAGCCACGGATAGATTCCTCATAAGAGACTGCAAACTCACCATCTGCAAAATGGGTGATGTTCATCTTTCCCAGAGGGCAATCAAGGCTAGCGCAGATTTTCTCTGCAAGGTATCTCGAATTTGTTCCGGAGAATACCATAAAGGGTGCTTTTTCGCTCATTTGTGTAATAGATGTTACCTATTTGTTAATTTGCATGCAAAGGTAGGAATTTCCCGTTACATAAAACAAGAGTTATTGTATAAAAATTATTTTTCTTTCCCGGATTTATTCGTAGCTTTGCTTTATGAAACGACTTTCTTTTATATGGTTTGCGGGGTTGTTGTGCCTTTGTACAACAATGGTTTCGTGTGTGGGAACGGCACCCATGAAGGAAGTACGCCTTATCGACTCTCTAAACCAGGTGGCTTATGCTTTTCGTTATAAAAACCTGGATTCATCCTGCCATGCGGCATCAAGGGCCTACCGTGAAGTCAGCCTCTATAAACAAGGAAAAGCGGAAGCATCCAATAATCTGGGCTTTTGTGCTTTTATGCGCATGGATTTTGAGCAGGCCGAAAAGTTTCATATGGATGTCTATAATCTGACCAAGAATGAACTGGAACTCCTTATTGCCGACATCGGTTTGATGAAGATTTATCAGCGGACGGCGTTGAACAAGGAGTTCTACGATTATCGCAATAGTGCCTTGCACCGTATGAAAAGAATAGCGGAGGATGACAATCTGTTTGTGGACCAACACGAGCAAATGCGTTTGAATTATGCCCGTTCGGAATTTTATATTGTATCTGCTGTGTATTATTATTATTTGCAACAGCGTCCGGAAGCTGTAGCCTCTATTAATGAAGTTACTAAAAAACAAGAGTTGCTGGCAGATACCAATCAGCTGTTGTATTATCACTACATCAAAGGTTCTGCTGCCTTATGCGAGGGTGAGACACCGGATGAGCGAAGACTGAGAGAATTTGATGAGCTCTATACCGCATGGCAGTTGGCTTCGCGCAAGGGCTATCTTTACTTTGAGGGCAATGGAGTGCAGGGACTTGCCAACTTGATGGCTTCACCGGATAATTACGCATTTTTTCAAGACCGCCGCTCCCATGCCTTGACACGTTTTGGAGTACCGGTAGATTCGCTGCTTCCCATGCGTCTGGGGCAGTTGGCATTGCAAAAATTCAGCCAATACAAGGATTTGTATCAGATAGCAGGTGCATATGTATCTATCGGCAAATACCTGAATGCCCACAGTCACTATACAGAAGCTCTTGACACGCTAAAACTTGCTCTGGAATGTGTAAATGACCATCACCGCCTTTTCTATGACTGCCACGATAGTTTGGACTGGCTGAAAGCATTTGACCGTCGAGATACGATTTGTGCGGAGAAGGCATGGATGGAGCAGAAACTGAAAACCGTGCCCGAGTGGATTTCACGTATTCGTGAACAGTTGAGCGTTTCGTATGCAGGACTCGGGATGAAAGAAAAATCAGACTATAACCGCAATATTTACCTGGATATCCTTGAAGATACACGCCAGGATAAAGAGCTGGAAAGCCGCTATCAAGCATTGGAAAAGGAGGCGGGGCAGCTCAACGTCGTGTTGTCACTGGTCATTGTGGGCTTCGTGCTTGTATCCCTCTTTTTCTGGTTTTTCAACAAGCGTTCCAAAGACCGGAACAGAGTGCATCTCCGCCGTCTGCAGCTGATGCTGGATATCTGTCAGAAGATAACGGCATCCATTCCGGCAGATGCACAGACTGAGGAGGAAATCATCGACTCTATCCGGACGGCTGTCTGCCCGGAATTGGAAAAGCTGTTTGGAGTGAAGGACATCCGCATAGACAACGGGCAATTAGTGTTCCCGCGTCGGATGAGCAAGGATGAGCAGGCGATGGTACGGGTGATAACCCCCTATATCCAATGGGCAATCGACAACGGCATGACGTCCATCTCCCTTGGGGATGAGCGCCGCAGACTGGAAAAGCAACGCTACATTTACGAGCAGCACATCGCGGGGAACAAACGGCAAAATCTGATAAAGAAAGCATGTATGGCTATTGTCAACGGGATTCATCCGTACATAGACCGTATCATCAACGAAGTGCAGAAACTGACTCAAAAAGGATTCATCAAAGAGGAACGGATAAAGGAGGAGAAATACCAGTATATCGACGAGTTGGTTACTACCATCAACGAATACAATGATATTCTTGCCCTTTGGATAAAGATGAAGCAAGGAAGCCTTAGCCTGAACATAGAGACGTTCGAATTGAATGAACTTTTCGAGCTGCTCAGGAAAGGAAGCCGTACATTCGAGATGAAGAGACAGTCGTTGGAGGTGCAGCCTACGGATATCCGGGTGAAGGCAGACAAAGCCCTTACATTGTTTATGATAAATACACTGGCAGAGAATGCCCGTAAATATACCCCTCAGGGCGGTATGGTGAAAGTATATGCACGGCAGGAGGAGGATTACGTGGAAATCTCGGTAGAGGATAATGGTTGTGGATTGTCACCGGAAGATGTAGCTCGCATCGTGGGAGAAAAAGTATATGACTCAAAAGCCATCGGTATGAGTGACGCTCCCGACAAGGAGGAATTGAGGAAGAACAAAGGAAGTGGCTTTGGACTGATGAACTGTAAGGGCATCATTGAAAAATATCGCAAGACGAATGATTTGTTCAAGGTCTGTCTGTTCAATGTGGAGAGCGGGCTGGGAAAAGGCAGCCGTTTTTATTTCCGTCTGCCTGCCGGTATCCGTAAGTCTGTGTCGGTGTTGCTCGTCGTGTTGTTTTTGTGCATGTCATCCTGCCGGCATGCTGTGGAACAGACTGCTTCCGGAGAGGTGTTGCCGGATTCTTTGGCACTGCTTGCACAGAATGAATACGAAGCTTTGCTGGACGAAGCCTCCGATTATGCCAATGAAGCTTATTACTGCAATGTGGACGGAGAATACGAACTGGCTTTACAATACATAGATTCGGCAATGTATTGCCTGAACGAACATTACAAGCAATACGCCCATCCTATACATCGCTATATGACGCTGACCGGAGACGGGACGCCTGCGGAACTGGATTGGTGGAACCAGATGTTCAATTCGGATTTCCATGTAATTCTGGATATCAGGAATGAAGCGGCAGTCTCATTTCTTGCATTGAAGCAATGGGATGACTATAGTTATAATAATGCTGCCTACACCACCTTGTACAAACTGTTGGGAGAAGACCAATCCTTGGAAGAATATTGCCGGCAGCTGGAGCGTTCCACCAACAACAAGATGGTGGGCATTTTGCTGGCGGTGATTTTGCTGTTCGTATTGCTGTTGGGATATTACATACTCTACTTCCGTAAACGTCTGGTGAACCGCTGGAATCTGGAGCAAGTACTGGAAATTAATGGAAAGGTGTTCAATGCCTCCTTGTTGCCGGTTTCGGATACGGAGGAAATGTTGCAGCGTGAGGAGGATACATTGAAGGAAATCCCGCGGCAGATTGTAGGTTCCGCTTTTGATGCAGTGAACGAACTTTTGAGTATCGACCGGTTAAGCATAGCTGTATACAACGAGACTACACATAAGCTGGAATACACTTCCAATCCAGTGGAAGATACCGCCGTGGACGAGTTGCCTATCTGGAGGAAATATATGGAGAATTGCTTTGAGCAGCAAGAGTACATATCGGAAAAGGGTATACAAACATTGCCGCTTGTTGTGGATGCGGGAAATATGTGTCGTTGCATAGGTGTGCTGTGTCTGGAACGCAGGGAAGGTACGGAGCAGGAGACCGACCATTTGCTTTTGGAACTGATAGCCCGTTATGTCTCCATTGTAATCTTCAATGCAGTGGTTAAGTTGGCTACGAAATACCGGGACATCGAAGTGGCTCAAGATGAAGCCCGGCGAGCTTCCTGGGAAGACAGTTTGCTGCATGTACAGAACATGGTGCTGGATAATTGTCTCTCGACCATCAAGCATGAAACGATTTATTATCCGAACAAGATAAAGCAGCTGATAGGGAAACTGCGGTCCGGCAAACAGACAGAAGCGGAGGAGCGGGAAACGGTGGTTGCCATCAGCGAATTGATAGAGTATTACAAAGGTATCTTTACGACACTCAGTTCATGCGCTTCCCGCCAGTTGGAAGAGGTGACTTTCAGGCGTGCGACAATATCTGTGCCGGAACTTATGGCTACTGCCGGGAAATATTTCCGCAAAGTGTATAAGGGAAACAAGGCGCATATTGATTTTAAGATACAACTGTTGGAAGGACGGATTACCGGTGACTGGAACCAGTTGCGTTTCCTGCTTGAAAACCTGATAGACGAGGCTTGCTCCGTAACTCTGGATGGAGCTGTCTGTCTGTCGGCCCGGGAAGATGGGGAATTTATACGTTTTCTGTTTACAGATATGCGCAGGGAAAAGACCCGTGAAGAATTGAACCAATTGTTCTATCCCGACTTGTCCCGCATGACGGCCGGTGAGAAAGGAGAACTGTATGGTACGGAATATCTGGTGTGCAAGCAGATTATCCGCGACCATGACGAGTTTGCCGGACGCCGGGGATGCCGTATCAATGCCGAACCGGGAAAGGAAGGAGGTTTTACAATATATTTTACGCTACCGAAAAAATGAAATATGGAAGACAAAAAATTTAAAGTAATCATCGTTGAAGATGTCAAGTTGGAGCTGAAAGGGACGGAAGAGATTTTCCGCCATGAAATTCCCAATGCGGAGGTAATAGGTACTGCTATGACTGAGCAGGAGTTCTGGACATTGATTGAAGCCGGCGTACCGGATCTTGTTCTGCTGGACTTGGGATTGGGAGGTTCGACCACAATCGGGGTGGACATCTGCCGGAATATCTTCAAGCGTTATCCGGGAGTACATGTGCTGATATTCACGGGAGAAATATTGAATGAGAAGTTATGGGTGGACGTACTTGAAGCCGGTGCCGACGGCATTATCCTGAAAACCGGAGAGTTGCTGACCAAAACCGATGTGCAGGCAGTGATGGACGGCAAGAAGCTGGTCTTTAACTATCCGATACTGGAGAAGATAGTGGAACGCTTCAAGAAATCTGTCCTGAATGATGCAAAACGTCAGGAAGCAATCATAAGCTATGATATTGATGAGTATGACGAGCGTTTCCTCCGTCATTTGGCACTGGGCTATACCAAAGAAATGATTGCCAATCTTAGGGGAATGCCTTTTGGAGTCAAGTCGCTGGAGAAACGGCAGAATGACTTGGTCGGCCGTCTTTTCCCGCCTAGTGAACGGGTGGGGGTGAATGCCACTCGTCTGGTGGTGCGTGCATTGGAACTTCGAATCTTGAATATAGACAATCTGGAAGCCGACGATGAGTAAACTCCGAATGCCACATCCCGCTACGATGTTCTTCCTGCTGACGCTGGCAGTCATCCTCCTTTCATGGATATTCGATGTCTATGGTCTGAGCGTGCTGCAACCGCAGACTGGAGAAGAAATACGGGTGCAGAGCCTGCTGAGTCCGGAGGGCATACGCTGGCTGCTGCGCCATGTCATAACCAATTTTACGGGATTCGCTCCGTTAGGGCTGGTGATTGTGGCTATGTTCGGAATAGGGGTGGCACAGCATTCGGGTTTCATCGATGCATGTATTCGCAGGGGGGTACGACGTCCACGTGATCCTTGGCGCATTATTCTGCTGGTCATTGTCTTAGGACTGTTGTCCAATATAGTGGGAGATGCAGGATATATCATTCTGTTGCCGATAGCTGCAACTTTGTTCCAGTCCGTCGGTCTGCACCCCATTGGAGGTATAATTACAGCTTATGTTTCAGTCTCTTGTGGCTATAGCGCTAATGTGTTTTTGAGTACATTAGACCCCATGATTGCCTCTGTAACGCAAGAAGCGGCTGATAGGATGAATATTGCTCCGGGGCAGACTGGACCGCTGTGCAATTATTATTTTCTCTTTGTTTCCACGTTCCTGCTTGCATTCATCATTTATCATATTACCCGCAGGAGCTTGTTGCCGCACTTGGGAATGTATGCAGGGGATATTCATTTTAATGGCTACAAACAACTGTCCCGCAAGGAACGGAGAGCTATGTTGGGAGCTGTATTTGCAGGCTTGCTGTATATTGCCATTATTCTGTGGGCTACATTCTCTTCATGGGGGATATTGCGGAGTGTCAATGGTGGGTTGATTCGTTCTCCGTTTATAGTTGGTATTCTGTTTTTGCTTTCGTTTGGAATAGGTTTGATGGGGATGGTCTATGGTTTTGCCTCCGGCCGATACCGTACGGACGGTGATGTGATAGAAGGACTTACGCAGCCGATGAAACTGCTGGGCGTTTATTTTGTGATAGCTTTCTTTGCCTCACAGATGTTTGCTTGTTTTGAATATTCCCACTTGGACAAGTGCATTGCCATTTTAGGCGCTAATCTGCTGTCCTCCGCCTCTTTGAGTAGTTTATGGATATTGATTCTCTTCATTCTTTTTACGGCGCTGGTCAATCTCTTTATGGTATCTGCCACAGCTAAATGGGCTTTTATGTCTTTCATTTTTGTTCCGGTATTGGCAAGTATGGGCATTTCGCCGGATATGACCCAATGTGCGTTCCGTATAGGTGACAGTGCAACAAATGCCATAACACCTTTTATGTTCTACATGCCACTTGTCTTGACCTATATGCAGCAATATGATAGGCAATCCACTTATGGTTCACTACTGAAGTATACTTGGAGATATTCTTTAGTCATTCTATTGGCATGGACTGCCTTATTTGTACTTTGGTACATCAGCGGTTTGCCATTAGGACTGTAATGTCATAACCAATGAACAGCCCGCTTTCGATAACCCCGGTAATGGCTTTCAGTTTCTGTTCCAAATCAGGAACAATGTTGCTGAGATGAATGTCAAGAATGAAATTACCGCTTTCGGTAAATACCGGACCGTCTTTTCCTTCTGCAAGACGTAGGCTGATTTTTGAAGCTCCCAATAAGCGTATCTCGTTTTCCACATGGGAGAGAGCATGTGGAAATACTTCCACCGGTATGGGGTATTTGCTCCCCAGTTTGCTGACAAGCTTGCTCTCATCGACAATGATGTAAGTCTTACCACTGCTTTTAATTAGGAGCTTCTCCTTAAACATGGCTCCACCACGTCCTTTGATGAGGTTATTATGCGGATCCACTTCGTCTGCACCGTCGAATGTCCAATCCGGACGCTTATTCCACAGAGTAGTTTGCGGCAGGCCAAGCTGTATACATGTCATCGAAATTTCGGCAGATGCCGGAATGATTTCTATATGCAAAGATTCTTGTTTAACTCGTTGAGCTAATGCAAACAAAGTGAGATAAACGGTAGAGCCGGAGCCTGCTCCTATGACATCACCGTCTTTGGCCAGTCCGGCAATCTCCTGGGCTACCAATTCCTTACTCGCCTTATTGCTGATTTTATTTGACCATTGCAATTCTTGTATCAACTGATTTTCCCATTCCATCTCTTTAAAATTTAGTTGTTATTACTCTTTCATTCATTTTCGGGTCAATGCTACTTTTCCTACTTGAATATTCCTCCATATTTTTACTTTTTATAATTAGTAACATTGATAATTTGCAAAATGTTTTAATACATCTGTATATAAATACCGTGTATCTTGTTTGTAAAGGTAACTAATCATTACTTTTTATGTAGCAAATGAGCCTTTTATACATAGGTAACGAAAAAAGGTGATACAAAAATTTGCAATATTCGTAAAAAAGCGTACCTTTGCACCGCAATTAAGGCTGGTTCCGTAGCTCAGCTGGATAGAGCAACGCCCTTCTAAGGCGTGGGTCTTGCGTTCGAATCGCAACGGAATCACAACGATAAGGCAAGTAGTCGATAAAAAGGCTGCTTGCCTTTCGTCGTTTAGCTGGGTATCAACGATTTACTACCTTGCCAATTTCGACAGAATTTGTGCAAAAAGTAGGTAACATAGCAGAAACACAGCTTTCCGTAGTTCCACTTTTCCGGTGGGTAGAAATAATTTAGAAAACAAAAATGAGTACGGTAAGAGTCATCCAGAACAAGCAGAGATTGACCAAAGAGGGCAATGCTCCGCTATATATAACCTTTTATCTCGGTAAGGAAAAGTTAATGCTTCCTTGCAAAGTGTCTGTGCCTGCTGCTAAATTTGACGAGAAAAGCGGACTTCTCAAAGGAAACAGTAAGGAAGCAAAGGATATAAATCTTATTGTGAGTAACCTGAAAGCACGTGTCAACGATATATTGGTGAAGTTCCGGCTGAGGAACCAGGCTTTGACAAAAGATATTTTCATGCGGGAGTATAACAATCCAAGTGATTATAAGACTTTCCATGATTTCGTGAAGGAGCATATGAAAACCTACAGCCGGCGAATAGAGATGGGAACGTTCAAGCATCATCTGAGCTGTATGAAAAAGTTCAAGGCATATAATGAACTGTTACAGTTCCGGGACCTTACTCCGGATTATCTGACTGACTACCTGATTTACATGAAAAAGGAGCTTGGAAATACGGAGATAACCGCACAACGTAATATGTCCACCATCAAGATATATGTCACTGCAGCCTACAGAAAGGGTTATATAGAAGAAAATCCTTTCCAGGAATTCCATATCAAAAGAATAAAAAGCGATGTGGACTATCTGACAGAAGAGGAGCTGATGCAGTTTGTGCAATTATACTATCAAAGAACATTGCCGGAAAAGCTTCAGCTGACCTTGGCCTTCTTCCTTTTCATGTGTTTCACGAGCATGCACATTACGGATGCACGTATGTTCTGTATCGAGCAGGTAAACAATGATGTGCTGACTTACTACCGTGTGAAGAACCGGAACTGTAAACCGGAACCGATAAAGATTCCGATGCCGGTACCTGCGGAAAAACTTCTGGAAGAATGGGCAGAGGGTAGGGAAGAAGGACGTCTGTTCAGGAACGTTCAATGTGACCAGGTCGTTAACCGACAGTTGAAGGCCATTGCCAAAGAACTGGGGATTAACAAAAAAATATCGGCCAAGACAGGAAGACATACGTTTGCAACTATTTATCTCCGGAAAACAAAAGACTTATCCAGCCTGCAAAAATTGCTTGGACATAGCAATATCCGGGAAACGATGATTTATGCGCACGTCATGGATGAGAGCAAGCGGGAAGGCATGCAATGTTTCAATAGCTTCACCCTATAATAAGGGCCAAAAGCCGTACAATCGTGCGGATGATTCATAACGTTTTATTTATCAAATAAATGCGGCTGCACCGATTTGTACAAGTTCGTACAAAATGAGGTGCAGCCGCACGAATTTATGCTCTCTCGTACATCACCCAGTAGGGTTGTCCTGCCAAATATTCTACATGGTACCCGGCATCAGCCAGTTGTTTGGCCAGCGCCATCGGAGCGACATCGACAATGTTCGACAGCTCATATACCAGTTCAGCGGTGGTCTTGTAAGATTTCTGTGAAGTGGTACCGATGGGTGAATAGTTCTGGCCGATGAAGTTTGCTATGGCTTTCTGCCGCTCGGCTTGTTGCTTCTCCAATTCGTCTCGTTTGTCCGGTTCTTCGTCGTTTTGATAAGAACGGAATCCTATAGGCTTTTTCATTGGGCACCTCCTTTCTGATTAGGGATAAGGCCTAAAAATTCGGTACGGGCATTATGTAATGTTGCTAAAACATCCAAAAATGTTTTTGAATTGTCATAGAAATAACCACTGTATTCAAGAAGAAAGCCGATACTATCATCCAACAATTCTGCAAGAGATGCTGCTCGATTATTTTGCAATTTCAATAAGCAATTAGATATGGAATCGTTGAGTACAATTCCATTAACGGTAGTATTATCCATTCTCACCTCCTTTCTGTTCCAGCATATTCGCCTTCTCACTGAATTGATAAATGGAACGTACCTTGCAAATATCGAGAAAGAATACCGTGTCCGGGCATCCACCACTTATGACATGTGCCTCGATGCGTATAGTACAGTCACGTCCCAAAGGAGTAGCAGTACATTTCATACGTTTCATCTTGGGGTGTTCGGCATTGATGCGGTTAACCACATCGCCTATTTCATGCTTGAGTGCATCCAGGGAAAGTTCATCCTTGATAAGAACGTTTTTATACTTCTCTACATAATCAATAACCTTTTTCCATGCCCGGTTCTTTGGGGAATAGGTCTGCAGATGGTAAACAAAGAACATCATGCTTTGCCTCCTTTCTCATTAAAGGTGATGTTGACTGTCCCACCATTGACATAGATGGAAATGGATTTGTCGCTACGTGCTGCACGGATACGTTTACGTCCGGCGCACAGTTCAATACCCAACTGGGCAAACAGTTCTTGAACCTTCTCTGCGGATACATAGCGTCCGCGAGCGCTTTGAGGTTGTTTTTTCATTTTGGAGATCAATTAAAATGAAACAATATGGTTAATGGATGACGGGAAAGCAGACTTTCAATACCCAAAAAATAAGAAAACATGCTTCAAAAAAGAAAGTTCCGCTTTCCCGTTGATCTCCACCTGAAACAGGCAGTGGGTGCATTAACACTCCACACGGGGGTCGGAACTATATAGATAACCGATGGGCATAAAAAATGCCAACGGCAATCGGTTGGCGAACTACTCGTCGCCTGTTTCAAATGGAGATCACTGCAAATATAGAGGTTGTTTTTGGAATGACAAAAGAAAAGCGGAGATTTTTTGTTTCTCCAGTATCTCTATTGGGCTTTTAACATACCTACATATCGGAGATATTTATTTTTGCCTTATATTTGTCGGCATAATCATAATCTGTATGTTCGATTGTCTGAGAAATATATTAGCATTTGCAAGTACATTTCTTGTAATAAGTACCAGTACAATGCTGCTGATACAAGGAATTGTATGTTTCGTTACATGGGATTGGACATACAAAAAAAACACCGATTATAGAATTATCATAATCGGTATTTTGGTTGCTTTATTGCTTATTCCCTTCTACTACTTGCCGGTTCAATAATTACGCCTACCTTCGTTTTTGGCATTTAAGATTTCAATTATTGGTTGCATATCTTCAGGAGTCTTTATTTGTAGAGAGTCCATTGCTCGTGCAGCTGCTCTTACTAATTCTCTATCAGCTTTCCTATCGAGATAATCATTGATTATTCCACCGATACCGTTAGTATAGATGTCCAGTCCATCCTTTTTATTGAATTTAACTCCTCCGCCAGTTAGTATTGTGGTGAATAGACCGAAAAGCAATAGTTTCCCAATTCCTTTAGTCGATAATCGTAACCATCCTGGAGATTCCATTTGAACTTTCATGTTCAAAGGAGCTTCTGAGGAAATATTGTAATTTTGACAAAAATCGTCAATTAACAATGAAACAGCTTTTAAATCGCAAAAGTCATCCAAAGATACTTCTTTTTGAGTCCGAATTTTTAGAACTAAATTCATAACATCTTCTTTGACATAACAATCGTGAATTACACTGTCTATATAAGAAGCGTAATTACTTACATCGGATAAAATATGCCTGGAAGTAAACATTAATTGTAGGGCAGGAGGAAGAGTTGCTCTTCTACCAAAATATTTCCATTTAATATGCCTTCTTTTTTTGAAATCACAATGATGCTCATCATCAATTATGGGTGTGTTTTCCTCATACATATTTCCATCAATAATACCAATTGCAACATGACTGGCGCCTGACGATGGAATAATAACAACGTCACCTTGTCGTATATCACGAGCAAATCGTAGAATTTGAGCAACGGGATAACCGGAGTTTCTTATATCAGGATAACGGTGATGAAACATTGCTTTCAAAACTTCTTTGGCTGCATTATCTGTTTCTGGTAAGTGTTGTAAATCTCCTAATGATATATTATTGTACCCAACGGCGATGTAATTTCCTCTTATAAATTCTCCGTAATAAGCACCTCCCATGGTACGTACCATCCAATATTTCTGTTCTTCATTCAGATTTTTTAAATCACCTACTAAATCTTCAAAATTGAAATACTCCATTTGACTAGAAAAATAGAGCTTACTCTTCACAACGGGGCATGTTGCTACAAAGTAAACTCTATTAATCGCGATTTATACCTTTTACAATTAAATCCGTATGCCCCACGTCTTTATTGTAGTTATTTCTTGATTGCAAAAGTAAGATAAGTCATTGATAAAACAAAAGAAAAGTGGAGATTTCTAACAACCTATATTTCATAGAACCAATATATAGAAAACAAAAAAGGCTTCCAACCCGTGGAAGCCCCTCTGTCATTAAAAACCTTACGGCCTCGCGATAGACCGAGAAGTATCTTTCATTATGTCGCCAAGCTCGGATAGAGCTAAAGATAGGGTATTCAGTTCATCAGCGGTGAAGTTGGCTGGTTTGCCGTTTACCGCACTTCCGTTAATCCGTTGATATAGCCATTGGCGTGTTCTGCCAAAATAGTGCTGGGCAATATACGACATAGAAGCGAAAGGCAATACTTTTTCTAAGGTCTGCCTGATTTCTACTGTTTTCACAATGGCTTGGGCTTCATTGATTGATTGCCTGGCACCATCTTGGAACGCCTGCACAAACGCTTTTTTATCTTCCGGTGAAAGCGTCTGCAGAAAAGCCCTGAAACGTTTTTTATGGTCGGCCAATTCCTCCGGAGTATTGCATTTTACATATTCCGACTTCCATTTTCCCAATTCTTTCTGTACGTCCATAAGCCTAAAAATTATATGTTAGAGAAAAAGTAGCCCCCTCAAGGAGGGCTACCGTTTTCATTCAGCTTGTCTTGTGCATCATTCAAGTCATCGAGACAATCATTGATGCCTTCCTCAAGCTCCTCATCGGAAATCCAATCAGTATTCTGAATGTCATCCCAATAGAGGGAAAAGAAGCTGAGGTCTTTTTTCGCAGCTTCAATCCGAGCCTTTAGCTCTTCTTCTTCAGTCATAAAAAGATCGCGATTCTTAATGACAGTGCAAATATAATAACCTTTTGGTAATTACGCAAGGGAAAAAGGAGTTATTTTTGAAAGGCAGATGTCTTTTTAACATTATTATTCTATCCGGTAAAAAGTTCCCTTCAGTACCTTGCTTAATCCATCAACATCTATTTCCGTCTCAATCTTCTCGCACAAATACTGCTTGTTGCCTATAAGAAACACCTTATTCACATCTGGCAGCTTATTGGCTTGGAACTGGATTGTGTAAGGGATATTGGAGTGAAACAGACTGAGTGTCGACAACCGATGTCCGACACTGTCCGGACAAACATCGTTCAAGCTTAGGGAATACGGAAGGAAGTCCGTGAGCTGTGCTCCGGTCTTCTGCTGGTAGTCCGTAAAAGGATAGGCATAATCATAGGCATGTGTCTGACCGCTGTAAGTTACGTTCTGCCGGTTGAACTTACCGGTATTGACAGCCACTTCCATGTGCCCGTTTTTTTCCTGCTTCTCCTTCAGCTCCACGTCACCGTTTATGGCTTCCTGGACATTGAAGCGCTCCTGCTTGGCAACAGTAGCCTGGTAGCCCACCGCGGGTATGTTCAATACCATGGAGGTGTACGGACGGGACAAATCGTAATCAGCTACAGAGCCATACACACCGACATTGAACTGAATAATTTTAGCCGGGACGATTCCGAGTGAGGTCTCTACATCGGACGATTCCGGGTCACGGATTAAATCCGCATACAAATTGACTTCACGCAGCGTATTCTTATCATTTTCATTGTAGTTGATATAATACCGTTTACCAACAATAAAGATTGTACTTTTCTTGTCACTGTCACCCATTCCGTTGTATGCGGCCAGCATTGCATCGTAAGAATCATATTCTTGTTTGTATGCAGCTTCTATGATGTCCCTTTCAATCCGCAGATAGCCGTCATCCGTATGGGAAGGTAGATTGTAGCCCACATTGCCAGTGCTCAAGTCTTTCTCATTCTTTTCATCTTCAATATCCACAGTGAACTCCCGTAGCAGGGAGGATGCAGGAATAATCTCCTTTCCGGATTCTGTAAAATAATCGTTAAGCCCTACGAGACTCACCACTTTGGTGCGTTCGTTGACCACTGTAACCGCACAAAGGAATTTCTCCAGTTCATCAAAGAATTCGGAAACAGTCCAGTGCGGCAATGCGGCGGCCACCCGGTTGCTGCTTACCGCGCTGCATACATAAACGTTCCGCAAGAAATTGTTATCAAAGAAGGAGGTATCGAACGTATAGCCAAAATACTCCACTATTCTCTTGATGACTGTCAAAAGGTATGGTTGTACACATCGACGGCCATAATAGGGGCAAAGGGTAAAATTGTTCGTGCCGAACTCATAGATTGCATCGTTCTGAAGGTTCTCCCATTTGGCTTCCTGATAGAACACCGGCAACCATACAGCTTCAATGTCGTCCACCGAACCGTAGTAGTTCACCATATTGGCAGGTGGCTGGAAACGGTTCTGATTGTTGTTCGGCCAACTGATTGTACCTAAATCAAGTTCGTCAATATACAGATCATCATTCGTCAGCAGATTAAATTCCGCATTACCCGATACGAGCTGTACCTTAACCAGTGCATCTTCTACTGAGAGTAAAACCGCACTGCCGTAAAGCAGGCATCTGGCGTCAACGATGAGTGTGGCCGGAAGGATAGTCTTTTTTTTTGTCACATCCAGTCTGTTCACGTGCTTGAATATGGCATGATTAGCAGGCATGGGGAGTTCTATGTCCAAGGAGTAATTGGAACTGCGGGTGAAATACGGATTCTCGGAGGTGAACGTGATGTTGAACCCTTCAGGAAGGGCGGTCAATTGCCCGTCAATGTATAATTCTGTCATTGCTTGTTGCGTGATTTATTGTTGTTCAACTTCTGATACTCTTTCTGAGCCTGGTTGATACCCCGTTTGCCGGTAACATAAGTTTCCGCTACCAGCGGATCATCCAGCCTGTTTTTAAGCTTCCGCAATACGCGGGTACATTCTATCAGCATCGCCACCATAGCCGGATCATTGGCCGTCGTTGTGGCGCTGGCAGCGGGTGCTTTGGCTGGTACGGTACGTGTACTCTTTCCGGAACCTGTCACAGCCGCTATGTCTTCAGCTGTCAGATTACCAACATTACCGCTACGCTGTGCCACGTCAATGGCGTCGAATATCGGTCGCAGATTCGGGTTGGCGACAGCGAAACGGTTGGCGACGAACTCGTTGGAATGTACGATGCCTTGTGGCTGATCCCAGTCACCGGGACTGGTATAGCCACCAGTGTAGAAGTTGCCGACCATCCCTTTTACTACAGCAAAAGCCGCTTTGATGGCAGCTGGAAAATCCAGTGTAAGCTGCCCCCTAAAACCAAGCGATTCTGCCCCCTTAAAACATTCAACAATGCCCCCTTAAAAAGTCTTGACCGATGGGGTTATTATTATTTTAGTTTATTTCCCTCTGTATGCAGCCATTTTACGGACACTTTCTCCTGTCAGCTCAATCCGGTGCGCCGTATGTATAATACGATCCATAATGGCATCTGCTACTGTAGGGTCTCCGATTGCATCATACCAATTGTCCGTTGGCAGTTGCGAGGTGATGATGATGGACTTGCGCCCATGTCGGTCCTCTATTATATCGAGCAGGATGGGTCGTTCCTTGGCATCA
>NZ_OBMS01000025.1:0-76380 GCF_900217715.1 Bacteroides sp. AR29 | reverse complement strand
ACTTCTCTTAATGAGAGAGTTGCCGTTTTGCAGAACAAAATGGCAACCTGTGATATAGACTGATTGGATAGTGTAAAATGCTTCTTTTTTGATTATTTGTCGGTAAACAGTTTCAATACAATCGAATTGGCTTTATCCACAGACGAGGTGTCTAACGATGTTAAATAGATTCTCGTGGTTGTTTCCGAATCATGTCCCAGGGCTTCACTGATGGTGGAAACCGGTATGTTTTTACTTTTGGCAATGCTCGCCCAAGTATGCCGGGCGACATAACTTGTCAAGGGAATCCCCAAGCCGAGTTGCTCCCCGATTTTCTTTAACTTGTTGTTTACCAAATGCGAAGCGTTTTTGTATTGTCTCCGTTTGTCTCGGTCCATGTCGCGGATGATGGGCAACAGATAAGGGCTGTCTGCCGTGTCATATTTGTCGATTATATCCTGCATGGGTTGTTCCCACTTGATTGAAAGCTGCTGGTTGGTTTTCTGCCGGCGGTAGGTCAGGATTCCATGCTGCAAGTCTTTCTTTTTCAAATATGACATATCCACAAAGGACATACCTCTTGTATAGAATGAGAACATGAAGAGGTCTCTGGCATAATCAAGCAGGGGTGACAAGGTAAGGTCAAGTTCCTTGATTTGGCGGATGATTTTTATAGGGACTGCCCGTTTGACGGTCTTGTCAATCCCGGTATAGACGTGCTTGAACGGGAAGCGTTGTGCGGTCAGTTCCTTTTCCACCGCACGGTTGTAGATGGCCCGCAGGTTGCGCATATAGAAGGAAACCGTATTCTTGCAGATGCCGTTCTCTTTGAGCCACGTTTCGTATTCCATCACCAGAGCGGAATCCACATCGTCCAAAGGCAAGTCTTGTTCTTTCTGGAAACGCTTGAAACTGTTTAGGACGGTGGTATAAGTATCGGCTGTACGTTTCTTGCCGATTTGTTTCAATTGGCCGGTGAGCCTTTGGGCAAACGCAATGAAGCCATCATCGCTTTTCGGTGCATTGGAAAGTTCTACAATCTTTTCAACCGAATAGTTATCGCCCGTTTTATCAAGGCGGGCAATGATGCCCTTCAATTTGGATGATTCCGCAGCCAACGCCTCCTTTACCGACAATAGGTAGTCGCGTCTCAATGGTTCATTATCTGCCAGGATGATTTCCGAACCGGCGGCATCCCATTCACGTTCGAATATCTTATATCCGGTAGCTATTTGTCTTGTAACCCTGCCGTGGATTACTTGAAAGAACAGTGTTCCCTCCTTGCCTGGTTTGGAAGAAGCGCGGAATTTCACTTTTACTGTTGCCATAAAATTAATGTAATAAGTATGTATATAGGTAATATCCTTTTGCTATCATGGGAATCATTTTATAGTGTAAAGATACAGCCCGGACAATTAGCTGAGAACAGATTAAACATAGGAGTATCAGGAAATTCATAGGATTTTGTAAGACACATGATGTCACCCGGCTTACTCCGTGCCTTCAACACCAAGTAAGTCCGGCCGGTATGTCTATGCGGTTGCTGGTTAACTCCATGCCGATGTTAAAGAGAAACCCTTTGAGGCTACGCAAGCTCCACTTCAAAAGTTTTCATTTCAACATCGTTTTTTAAAGAAGGCTTGTTTGTCCTTGCAATGGAAAAATCTCTACTAAGTTGTTTGAGGGCTTTGGAACTTCCCGGCCAGAATTCCATTTTTCCGTGCAAAGGTACTGTGGACAGGAAGAACGTCAAGTGCCGCTGTCGCTTTCAATCGGAGGGTTTGCCGGCAGCCTTCCGCAAATTTTCCCGTTACTTCAAAATTTGGGCATTCCGTCCGCACTCTCAGACCTCACACTTGCCTTATCTTCCCTTTTGTCCGCAGTGGCAATCTTGCACGAAAAACGGTTCTCCCGGCCAAGAAGCTCAAAAGGCTTCAACAAAAGGGAAAAAAAATCAAATTAACAAATGATTATGGCAAACATGGAAACAAATTCAGAAGAAAGAAAGGTAATAGACAATGTCTTACAGCGTGATGACGTGTTCAGGTACAAACTATTGGGACGTTTACAATCGGATTGCGAATATTACCTTAATTGCGGCAATCGGAATATCGGACGCTTGTGGGCTGGCAGTGTGAATCTGCAAATAAAGCTGATGGTTGAACTTTATAACAGTTTCGATGAGAAACCTGAATGGCTTACAATGGATGAAATCGTCGCATACGGCAAGGAAATGGCGGAATGCGATTAAAGGGAATGGCTAATTATCAAATAACTTTTTAAAATCAAAAATTATGGACTATCAAGAATTTCCAGGAGAGGTAATATCCGAACAAGACAAGGCTTTTGCCCAAGAGTTCGCCAACTTTGTGAACGGACGGATGTGTTCCGCCGACAAAACCGGCAAGGAACTGACCAGGGCGCACCGCTATCTCCAGCAGCAGATGTTCAGGGTGTTCATCGGCTTTATGCGCCAATTGGCATTCAATTACCAGAAAGGGAGCTATGACCAGCGCAACGAATGGGCTTCCCGTCTTGCGGCAACGGCATACGACCGGTTGACAGAGGAGAACCTCATTTACGACCCCGAATATATCAACATGAAAACTCAATGATTTATGATGGACGAAACAGATTTCCCGGAATACGGACGGCAATGCGAAATGCTCACGCCTTGGCGTGGCTACCGCAGAGGTACAATAGTTGCCAAGACTGCAAGGGGCTTTGTCGTGCAGTTCAGCAGTGGTGTGGAGATAGAAGTGTATGAGGATGAAATAGAATTTGATTGATATGTGCAGGTTAATGACACCCCAACTGGAGGAAGCCTTGAAAGGTTTCCCCCTTTATTCCCAAAACGGCAAGGGAAAAGAAGCGGTTTGCCGTGCGGTCTTTGCCCTTGGCTCTGTCCGATGGTTCATATTGGAAGGGGAAGCGGAGGAAAACGACATCATCCTTTTCGGCATCGTAATCGGACTGATGGAGGACGAGTACAGCTATATTTCACTGAATGAACTTTCAGAAATAGAACTGGACTTGACAGCGCAAGGTTTAGGAAAACTCCAAATAAGGCAACAGCCAAACTTCCAACCGACCGAGTTAAGGCTGTTGAATGACAAACGCCTTCAGCGGTTCTTAGCGAGATTCGAGTAGTGAGTAGTAATCGGTCAGTCGTGGCATCATACCCACGGCTGACATAAAAACAATGTAATTATGTGTGCGATGAATAATGTAATGGATTTGATAATTCGATGTGCCGAAGCCGATGGCTGGAGTGTAGATACGGAAATAAATCATGAGCGACAAGAAACGGAATTTACCTTTTCCAAATATACCCCTGCCGGACAGGATTTTTCTTTCCCGGTAACGATGCAAGACGATGACCTTAATAGCCTGATTGGGAGCATAAAGGAGTATTATGATAATTTTGATGTGGACGAGGAAGCCTACCTGTGGCTTGATGAAACCGGGCATGGCAAAAACGGTGCGCCTTACCGGATGAAAGACGTGGTGAAAGATATGGAGGAGGCAGAAAAGATGATTGATAGGCTTCTTGATGCAATCCTGAAGTTGGAACAATCTTTTTGACATTTCCGTTCATCCAAGTAACGAGTTACCTGCCACATGGCAGGTAACAATATATAATAATGTAAGGTACTACCGTATGCCATCTTTCCGCTTACGCCCTTTCTTTGGGAGACCGGCCGCCTTGTACATTGCCAAGTCGCTGCCTTGAAATACAATCCTCATATTGCCCGGTTGCCTGACAAACGGAAGCGGCCTCTCCGAATGCTTGATGTAGGCATAGATGGTGCAGCGGTGGACACCGAGATAACGGGCGGCTTCATTTACCGAGTATAGCCTTTCCGGGATAATTCCTGTAAAAATCGCATGTAAATCCATTCCTGAGATAATTTTGCTCGAAAGGTACGGCTATGCAAATGATTGGGCAATACGTTGAATACTGGAATATTATGGAATTGAAAGGATTTGGTGGAAGTATGCGGGAATGATGGCTACGTGGTATTAATCGGCATGGAAGATGATGGAAAAACGGGTGAAGCTTTTCGTGAAAATGAGAAGGGTATATGTTTGAGGGTTGACAGCGTTGACAAAGGAGCCAACGCTTGATTGTCGTAAAAATACTATTTGAAAGCCCTTGTAATACAATCTATTATCTTTTTTCTTCAATAGAAGTATAAAAAGTATAGATACATGGTTTTGTCAACGCTTGGCACCGGATTTTAGGGGGAATGGAAAAAGTGGCTACGTTTGTCAACGTTTGTCAACGCATCCATTTTATATGAAGTCATTGATAGGATGTCTCTTAGGCTTTGTCAACGCTGTCAACCGTGAAATGTGTGCATGTTATTTTTTGAAAATGCACAAAGAACGAGTCTGTAGTATGGGGATTCATTCGTTGAAATAATACAATGGGAGGAGTGTCTATAAGAGTATGTTTGGTAAACACTGGCATACAGACATTCTTGCCGCATGGCAACGGGTTGCTATTTGCCAAGAACGACAGTCTGCCCTGACCTGAACATGGCAAGACCGCCTGCTGAGATATGCAGGTTAATCGAGACTTCGCTACGGCACTTGCATATCTCCGCTTACGGCCATGCCATTGAAAGTTCGATCAAATCTTTTTACAACTATCGCACGATGACGTGTTTTCCACTGCTTCATGCGATTCAGTCCGGCCTGCCTTTGCGGATATTCTTTTGCAAAGGTTCTGTCGGCATTACCAAACGTCAAACCGGAAACGGCAAATCTTCCTCAAACGGGGTTGAGCGTATTTGCTGTTCCCTCATTTGCCTTATTGCCTGCCAACACGCTGGAAAAGCAAAAAATATCCCTTGGGCAAGCCGGAAAGCTTGAAACAAAAGGGAAAAAGATTCAGAGTGTATGGCACAGATTGACGAGAACATCAAAAAACAGTTGGACAAGCCTCAGATTTGGTTCTGCAAGTATTTCCCTAAACGTATTCGGAATGTGGTCGAAAAGGAAATCGCCGACAGAGAGCTTGTTTATGCCTTCAAGGATGGAAAAGCTTACGAGGAAGTTGCCCGGATAACCGCATCGAGCATGAAAGAGCGATATGGCGAGACGTGTACAGGCATCGTATTCTCCCCGGTTCCGGCATCTACGGGCAAGAAGAATGAAATTCGATACAAGGCTTTTTGCGAAAGAGTATGTGAACTGACCGGAGCGATAAACGGCTATGACCATGTGAAGGTATGCGGTGAACGGCTATCCATTCACGAACACCGAAAGGCTGAAAAGGAAATCCGAAAGGTCAGTATCTTGGAGTTTGACGAGAAGTGGTTTGACGGAAAGGCCGTCTTGGTATATGATGATGTAATCACCCGTGGAATGAGTTACGCCCTTTATGCCAACCAGCTTGAAAGTTTCGGAGCGAATGTACTTGGTGGTATTTTCTTGGCAAGAACCCATTATAGAGTAAGAAACTGATGGAAAAGTCATTGTATTCAGAGAGAGGAAAATCCATAGCCTTTACGGGGCATCGGATTATTCCATTAGTCCGGCAAGAGGAAGTAAAGGCGCGGTTGACTGCAGCCGTGGCTTTTGCTTGCGAAATGGGGATAACCCGTTTCTATTGTGGTATGGCATTGGGACTTGACATGATGGCGGCAGAGGTCGTGTTGTCGCTCAAAGACAAGTTCCCCAATATACGGTTGATTGCCGTTGTCCCGTTTTCGGGACAGAGCGACCGATGGGCTTTCTCTGAACAGGAGCGGTATCACCGAATACTTGCCAAAACAGACAAGGTTGTTGTATTGAGCGGAAACTATTTCCGTGGATGTTTGCTCAGACGTAACGATTATATGCTTTCGCATTCTTGCGGTGTGATTGCATATTATGACGGCAAGCTCCAAGGCGGTACGTTTTATACGGTCAGAAAAGCCGGGAGGATGAAAATGGATGTGGTCAATATTTACGGCAAAAGGGGCGATTAGCCCCTTTTGTATATAAGATGATGAGTTCCTATTTTCAATCATTCTTCTATAATTCTATTTTTATTAAAGAAGCATCATCTTCATATTTTCCATCTATGGGTAGTGCCTTGTCAAATACTTGACAAACTTCTATTTGCTTATAAAGGCCATCGGTGCAAAGGAGAAGGACACTTCCTGTATTGGCCTTCTCACATTGATATGGTACGTCAGGTCTTATACCTGCACCTTTGATACATCTTGTTAGTAGCTGCTTGCCATAGCCGACATCTAACGTATGGTCTAAGGTTAATTGTGCAACTTTACCATGGCCAAAAAGATAGATTCTAACATTTCCTTGCCAAGTATAGTGAATGTTGCTGCCATCTATAAATGCGATAGCAACAGCTGCTCCCATTTTGCTATGAGTCACCAAACTTTTTTGGGAAACCATTTCATCAGCATATTCCAACGCTTGATTTAATAAATCTTGAACAGCTAATTCGCCTTCGTGTTCACAGACAAAGTCTGTAATTGAATTCACAATCAAATCGGCAGCTACCTTGCCAAATGTTAAACCGCCCATACCATCTGCCAAAACTGCAATAGCCTTATTGTCTGCAATTTGAAGGACTGATAAACTATCTTCATTGGAATAGTGTATGCCTTTTATAGAAAAACCATCAATCTTCATTGTGTCCTCCTTTCTTTAATACTTCAACCATCCCGATAAGCGCATTTCTTACAATCATATGTGAGTCACTTGCAGAATATTTGTTGCTCATAGTTCTTATCAGTGGACTGTTTTCATCCAGTTCAATCTGTTCTTGTAGTTGATTAGTGTAGAATTGAAGGTGTTCATTGGTAAGAAATTCCCTCATTTCACAAGCAATCCATCGGGCACCACCATTCAAAAGGTCAAAACGTTCACTTGTTTCCTGGACTTCGTCAGGTACAGGTTGTTTGAATGAAACGTATGCCAAATAGAAGTTATCCATTATGTAAAGCATATCGGCTGCATCTTTGTCGGTAAGCAAGTGTCGGTCTATCCATGTATCAAACTTAATCAAGAATTGGCCGGACAAAGGAGCCATTTTTACAATAATAGTATCATCAATTACTACTGTGTCAGCGATATTCATTACGTCTTTAAAACATTTGACAGACATTTCAGGATTGCCTTCAGGTGGCCATGCAACTTTCTCATCGGTCTCTAATTCGCCGAAAGGAACGATGTCAATTTCATAATCGTTGTTACCATCTTCACCTTTGTAATAAAATCGTTGTTTAGGCTTTCCTTTAACGAAATTATTTTTCAGAAGCTGTTCCTTTAACAACTCAAACTGACTCCAATCTTTCAATGCTATAGCAACATCAAGATCGGCCGTTCTTCTTGGCGAAGGCGGCATCTTAAGTATTTCCATGGCAATGTCTCTTGCCAATGCACCTACAACATACACATCCAGTTGTAGGTCATACATCACTTTACTCAATGCTTTAAGGGTATCATAAAGCAGATTGTTTTGTAATGTGTCTCGTGTGATATTATATTCCATTTTCTTTTATTCTGAAAGCAGCTTCATGGCATCGGCTATCTCCGGTGCCCATCAAATCTGCATAAATGACTAAGATAGGGGCAATGCTTTCGGATTCATCCCCAATCCAGAATCTCTTGTAAATGTGTATTTCTCCGTCCGAGGCGGGCATTACCATACCAGTCCGAAGAAGTGACGAACTTACCACATCTGTGTAAATTTCAAATTCGCCAGGGATTAGATAGCCGTCAATCAAGTTGGCACCGCAATCACCTCCCCAATACATACCTTTGGGAAGTGTTATTTCTTTCCATTTTTTTCTCGCTTCGGGAGTACGAAAAGCCATCCGATTTACAAGTAATTTAGGCTTCAAAAACTCATTGTATTGTTGTTGCCACCATTCAATAATCTCTTCGCGCATGGCAAGTCGTCTTCCTTTGTCGGTTTGTACTAAGTAACGTTTAGCCTTCAATAGGTCGAATACTTTTGTGATAGTGCCCAGAGATAGTCCTACTTTTTCTTGAATCTCACGATAGGGCCAATTTACACTTTCTGGATTTTGCAAGAAAAATAAGATAAGTTTGATGTTAGCCTCGCTTATTTTTGAAACCGTACTTGCCTTGGTGGCCGTGTTATTCTTTTGTCCGACAATCTTAATGGTCAGGTTCTCATGTCTGATGTCGCAGTTACCTGCTTTGTCTATCCAATTGATTTGATTGTCTGCAAACGTATTTGCTAACTTAGGATAGATTTTATTGGTAATTAAAATCATGGGCATACTTTTACTTTTGCTTTTAATTTCTTCTATGGCAGAAAATACATTGGCGTTACTTATTGTCTTTTTTATACTACAATAAAATCTTATGCCATTGATGCAAATTGTTTTATTCAATTCATCACAAATGGCAATACTATCATTCCCTGTCGTTTCCTTCAAATTGAAAATGGCTTCATTAAGTAATTCCAAATATTCAGTTCCCATATATATGCTTTGTTGTTCAGTCTTTATATACTGTTCATGAATTAATGAACAATACAAAATTAGTGAACATTCCTCACTTGAACAAATTTTGTGTTCATTATTTTGCAATGTTCATGAATTTGTAAACATGGATAATTATGTGGACAAAATCATTCATAATAATTTCCATTTCAAAAAATGCCTAATCTTCGGAATCCTGTACATCGGTTATTACTTCCGTTTCCAGTTCCAATCCAAACGCTTCCTTCAATTGCAGATAATCAAAGCACAACGCCTTCGGACGGTTGACTTTGACTTTCCTGACCTGTTCATTATTGACTATCTCAATCGAGTAGTCAGGCAGACCGCTGGGCAACAGAATTGTAAACCTATCTTGTTTCAAACCGAGGTATGACGAATGAGATTTCAGGTACGACATGATAGTGGACCAGTTGGAACGATTGGCGGTAGCATTCATATTCCGACTGTTGAATAAGGAAGCCACGGCTGCCATATTCAAATAGAGAATGGGGCGTGCCTCTTTAAACTCCATATCTTCCTTGACGGATATAGGGCGGAACGATTTCATATAGCGGATGCGGTAATGTGCCTTATCCACACATTTCCCTGAGGTCTGGAATCCTTGCAGCATACTCCAGAAGTCGGCGACTTCGGAACTTTCCTGTGCCAGTTCGTTCTGGCTGCGGATGCCATTGACAGCCGTCTCAAAGAGTTCGGCATAACTGAACGGCACATCCAACACCGTCTCTAAAGTCCGGTAAGCCGCCAACGGGATGATCCAGTTCCCGAAAATACGGTCATGGATGCTCTCGTTCTCAAACTTTGCCGCCAGTTCCCTCTTGGTGATGGAGTAGGTTTCCGGGAAGTTCTTTTCAAACAGTTCCCGATGACTCAATATCTCGATGGTCAAGTGGGTCAGTCCCATATTGCACAGCGCAACCAAGTCTTCATAGTTTCTTTTTTCCACTTGATTGAACGATGTCTTGGAGAATGCTAAGAATATGACACGGGTATAGAGTGCCATATCCTGTGTGGGTTTATCCTGCCCGCAAAGGGCGACTCCGGTGCTGACGATGGTCTGTGCTGCCATTCCGTCCGTATTGGTGTTCTTCTTTGTCTGACCACCACCGCCCCAAAGGCCTTTAAGATAGGCGATTTTGCGGATGTCGAGGTCGTTCTTGTATTCATCCAGTACCACCAAGGTATTGACCGCCTGTGATACTCGGTCGTTCATAGCAGGGACAGAGGTAACACCAAGGTTGGGCGGGTCAATCCCGTGCAGGAAGAAAGATTGCAGCGAAGTAGCAAGCGTAGTCTTACCGGTACCTTTCTCTCCAAAAAGATTCAAGATAGGGAAATGCCGGGTACGTCTGAATATGATGTCACGGAACAGGGTGGCAAGAAGATAACACAAGGCAATAGAGGCGTTCTCACCAAACACCCCAATCAGCCTTGATGCGAAATCATACAGTTTTACGCCGTTGCGGTTCTCATGGACCATCAACCGCTCAAACTGAAAGATTTCCTGGTTGTGGAGATAAATCTTGGAAGTTGCCGGAATATAAAATGCCTTGCCGTTGACACCACGGACAATTCCCAAATCATCGACATTCTTGAAAGTTCCGCCGTATAAAATGCCGTTACCGAAAGCAAAGAACTCTTCGGATGCGTTCCAACCCAGCTTGCGGATTCGCTCCGCTGTATCGGTTTTAGAATACAGGTATTCCTTGACCCGGTTGAGCTTGTCAATCTTCGCCAGCCATACATAGTTGCCCAATGAACCGACTTTCTGCTGGAAGTTGCTCAAAGAGCATAGTTCAGATTCTTTCAATTCGACGACCCTGCACACGTCATACATGTTCCGCATTCGGAAAATTCGGGTGGCATTATTTTCGTCCTCGATATGGAACAGTGGTTCCATAATGAAGTTGGAGATTCTTGTCGATTCCTCGTCCTCTTCATCGATGGCATAATAGCAGTTCTCACGGATGAACAGACCGAATTGGCGAAGCAGTTCCGCTTCACGCTGCATCTCATTCATGGATGAGCCATGTTCCTGTTTCTTCCGCGCCTCGCCACGTGCCTGGGTGACGGCATCACGCCACAACTTGACCTTGCCGTGCAGCTTGGCCAGTTGCTCGATGCACTGGTCAAACACCAACTGGTCCTTTACATAGCGTAGGAGGTCTGCGATTTCAGCCACATATTTCCGTTCTTCCATCAAAGAGCCGGCTATGCAGAAGCGTTTCTGTGCCAGCCATACGATAAAATGCTTTTCCTTCAGGGAAGAATAATCCTCCTTGCAATGGATGTAACTATCAGCATCGTTCTTTCCGTTTTGTTTTGCAAAGGGTAATTCTCTTACTGTTACATGGAATCCTTTCTTAATTGCAGAAGTTCCGTTTTTCATGACCGCTTCAAATCCAGCCCCATAAGGTTTGCCTTCGGCAGTGTCCGAGTCCGGTATGAAGCAAAGCGAGGCAGTGAACTTTTTCAGTTGCTCAAACTGGCTGTCCGTCCATGACGTGCCCAAAGCCGCCACAGTATTGTCATAACCGATGGACTGCATCCTTAACACATCCGGTGCACCTTCCACTACAATGAAATAATCGGCATCCCGTTGTCGGCTTGCCCGGTCGACACCGAACAGGGTTTCACCTTTGGAGTAAACGATGCTTGTGGAAGAGTTGATGTATTTCGGGGCTTTCTCATTGTTCCCTATATATCGGGCGGTATAGGCGATAATACGTCCCAATCTGTTGCGAATAGGAATCATGATGCGTTGCCGGAACATGGCATATACGCTTCCATCCTCGTTGCGCTTGAACATTCCAAGCTCGAAAAGGGATTCCTCGTTGACCCCCTTTGTCCGGCAATACTCCATGAATGTGTTGCCATCCTTGGGAGCATAACCGATTCCCGTAATGGAACAGAACTCTTCCTGCCATCTGCCGTAGGCGTATTCGCGGGCAGCCCGGCTCTCGTCTGTCATTGCCACCCTCAGGTTTTCCACAAAGAAGCGTTGAAGATAATCGAGAACGACAAGAAGGGATTCTTTGTGCCTAGCTTCCAAGAATTCTTCCTCGCTACGTTCTTCGTCTGAATATTCTACTGGTATGTTGTTGTTCTTGGCAATAAATGC
This sequence comes from Bacteroides sp. AR29, assembly GCF_900217715.1. NCBI lineage: Bacteria > Pseudomonadati > Bacteroidota > Bacteroidia > Bacteroidales > Bacteroidaceae > Bacteroides > Bacteroides sp. AR29. The sequence continues at coordinate 64,788 of NZ_OBMS01000025.1, read as the reverse complement.
CACAGTTTCCATGAAGGTCAGGTTCTCCTTCTCCATAATGAAAGCGATGCCGTCCCCTCCACGGTTACAACTGAAACAGTGGAACAGGTTCTTGCCGGGAGTGACCGCGAACGAGCCCGTCCGTTCCGGATGGAAAGGGCAAAGCCCCATCAGCGTTAGACCTTTTCGGGAAAGCCTGACGTATGGTTTGAGGACGTCCTCTATGGCGAGGTTCCTGACCTTGTTGATGGTGGATTCGCTTATCATACCGTTTTGAGAAGGTTCCAACATTCTATGATTGATTGCCCCGAGTATTTGGGGCGACTAAGGTTCTGGGGATTGAGCGGCCTGATGTAGCCGCTATCCCTGTATTTTCGGAGTGTCTTGTGGCTTACGCCCAGTTCCGCACATGTGCGTTTGACAGAATAGACACCATCGGGGTCGCATGTCGGCTTTAATTCCTTCATTTGTCGTTACGTTATTATTCCAATTTCAGATTAAAAGTAGCCATATTATTGTTTACATTTTCTGTTTTTCCCGGTTGTTTCCACTCTCTTCTTGTGATGGAGGTTCTATGTAATCCTGTACGGTTCGCTGCAAAAGGCGAAGATCTGAAGTCCTGTATTCCACCTTTCCCGGCCTTTTGTAAGATTCCACTTTCCCTTGCCGTTTCCATCGTTCGACATTGCGTCGCCCGAACAATTCGTATGCCTTTCTTTGGCTAACAAATTCGGGGTCATTGCTGTCTGCCTTAATCATCCTGACAATCCTGGCCGCAAGGTCGTTTAGAAAGGCATCGTATGGAATCAGCCGGTCTAAAACTTGGAGTATTTTCATATCCATGCTATTAGACCGTCAATCAATACGTTTTACGGTGATACTCATGTTCTCCCTGTTGGTTTGGGTCTTGTACTGCCGGTTGTAAATGGCTCCCAACTCGGAGGCTTGGGTACGAACGCTTTTCAACTTGGAAATGGGGAAGGTGATTGACTCGCCGATTTTGAGGGCGGTAAGAGCGGGACGGATTTTTACCACATTTTCTGCCATAATACTTGCTTGTTTAATGTTTAATATTTAACTTTGCATACACTAATCAAGTGTGCAACGCTTGCAAAGTAACACAATAATGTTTATGTAGCCAAATAAATATTTGATATTTTTTAGTTTAATCTCTATTTAATGATTGAAACCTATGGAAATAAACATCAGACACGTGCATGTGGGTGCCGAAATTGAGAAACGGCGTGTCGAACTCGGACTCTCCAAATCGGAGTTGGGACGTAGGATTGGCGTACCGCAGCAGCACGTAAACCGTATCTTGGAGAGGGAAACCATGGAAACGAGCCGACTTGTCAAGGTGAGCGAGGCCTTGGATTGCAATTTCTTCTCTTTCTTCTGCTCCATTCCGCAGCAGATTTCCGCTTATTTGGCGGCGGTCTCCTTACATGGAAGTGCCCATAATATAATAGGTGAAGCGGAACTGGCATTGCAGCTATCTAAGGAGCGTGCGGAAGTAGAATCCCAAAAGGAAGCCATCAAGCTTTTGAAGGAACAGATAGCAAATCTGAATACGCAAATAACACGCCTTGAATCCCATTTGAATGACAAGGACAGAATTATAAAACTTTTAGAAGAAAGGAGGTAATACTCAATATTATATAATATGTACGTGCGATGTTCGCATTGCAGGACGTACAATGGTTAGTCTTCAAAAAATGTTTTTATATATCAGAGAACATACCAAACACATACAAATAGTATGTAATTCTTTGATATTCAAAACTAAACTAAAGCGGTCCAAGCTGCTATTGAAGAGTAATCGCCATATTTCAAACAAAATTCAGTCTGAGCCCTCAAAACACATACCAAACACATACAAATGTGTTGGAAACTTCTGATAATCAACTTATCGAAAGAGGGGCGCAGGCTGCCATTGAAGGCTGATTTCAATAATACTGAATAATGACATTTATGGGCTGCATGCTTTACTTGGTAATGGCATGCGGCCTATTTTGTTGGAAAAAACTGTAGTTTCTATTAATTTATTTGTATTTTCTTTAGTATATTTGCTTCCCATAATTTTATAGTTTCCAATAAGCAAGCAAAAAACGATGATATTGACAATTACGGCAGCATACGATGTTTGGACGAATGACTTCTATCAGAATAATGAAGCATTGGTATATAGTTTTGGGATAATTGTCATTCTGCTTTTGGTCATCATGATAATCATTTCCATCAGCAAGAGCAAAAGGTTGAAGACGTTGCAGCGCATCAATGAGGTTGCCGAAGAATCCAACCAGCTGAAGAATGCTTTCATCGCTAATATGACTCACGAAATTCGTACTCCTTTGAATGCCATTGTAGGCTTTACAACTATGCTTGCCGAAATGGATGATCTGGACAGAGAAACCCGTATGGCTTTTCTGAAGGAGATTAATGATAACAAGGACTCGCTGCTGCAACTGGTCAATGACTTGCTGGACTACTCGAAGATTGAGGCAAATACTCTGGAATATAACGATGGAGAAGTGGATGTAAACGCGCTGATTGATGAAGTCTGTACGACGGAGAATATGCGCTCGCATCCCACGGGCATTCAGGTGGAGTTTGTAGAACGGTTGCCTCAATGCCGTTTGGTGGTGGACCGCGTGCGTTTTGCCCAAGTCATAGGTAACTTGGTGAGGAACGCCTTGAAGTTTACGGAGATGGGCAGTGTGAAAATCGGTTGCAGGAGATTGAGCAACCATAACTTCTATTTTTATGTGGCAGATACAGGCTGTGGTATCGATGAAGTGGGAAGACATGCCATCTTTGAACGGTTTGTGAAGATGAACTACAATATCAAAGGTACGGGGTTGGGGCTTTCCATCACCAAATCTATTGTGGAGCACTATGGGGGAGGTATCGGTGTGGAGTCTAAGAAAGGGGAAGGCTCCACCTTCTATTTCACGTTGCCTGCCGGTATTGAATACAAAGAGTACGGTAAATTTTGATTTGCCAGTCCAAGAAGGCTCAATCAGCCATTTTCTTCAACTTCTTGAAGTGGCGGATTACTTCCAGATAATCGCGGTCGGTGCAGGCATTGAATTTATTCCATAAGTCACCCATTACAACGGCACCACCGAATCCGTAATCCTTAATCTCCAGTATGTTGTCGGGAGTAATGCCTCCCAAAGCCATGACTCTACTGTCTATGACCTTACTTTTTCCTGCTTGCCGCAACTCTTCGGCTGTGAAGCCGGACGTGACTCCGGACTTTGTGATGCAATTATATATCGGGCTTAGGAACAGATAGTCATAGAAATGCTTCTTGTTCTGCACTTCGTCCAGTGAATGGCAGGTGCAACTGATGTGGCCCGAATAGTCGTGGGGCTCTTTGGGATTGCGGGTGTTTAGATGAATCCCCATCAGGCTGAACTCTTCCTGCAGGTAGAAGTGCTCATGGGTAATGATGCGCTTATGGTATTTTTCGGGTATCAGCGTTAAAAGCCGTTCTGAATACATGGCGGGAGTTTCCGGCTTCCTCAGATGTAGAATATCCAGCCCCTCTTCGAATAGTGCCGTGATAATCTTGTCTTCTTCCACAAAAAATGTGGGTGCTGTTACTACGATGAGTTTCATTTCTTTTGTTTAACTTTTAAGTTTAGCAAAGTTAATGAATACTTATGGTAGAAGCCAAAGAATTTCTTTAAAATATGTTAGATGGCTATTTTAAACAAGAAAACGCATTCTTGAACCTTAGTTGCTCAAGAATGCGTCATTAACATGTTTAGTGGGACCTTGTTACTTATTTCAGTCTTTTACCTACTACATCCCAGTCGATGATGCTCCACAGTTCGTTCACATGGTCGGCACGGCGGTTCTGGTAATCAAGATAGTAGGCATGTTCCCACACGTCGAATCCGAGTAGCGGAACAAGACCGGCGCGTACCGGATTGCTACCGTTGGCTTCTTTGGTGATGTGGAGTTTGCCGTTCTTGTCGGCAGACAACCAAGCCCATCCGGAGCCGAACAAGCCGACAGCTGCCGCGTTGAATTCCTTCTTGAAATTCTCAAAGCTGCCGAAGTCGCGTTTGATGGCTTCTGCCAGCTTGCCGGTAGGCTCGCTGTGGGCAGGCTTCGGAGCAAACTGTAAGAAGTATAATGTGTGGTTCAACACTTGTCCTGCATTGTTGAAGATGGCACCGTCCGGTGCTGTGGCAACAATGGTTACCAGGTCTTTGCCTTCAAATTCCGTTCCCGGAACGAGGTTGTTGAGGTTGTTCACATAGGTTTGCAGATGTTTACCGTAGTGGTAATCTATGGTTTGCTGACTGATTACAGGTTCCAGTGCATTGTTGGTGTAGGGAAGTTTTGGCATTTCGTAAGTCATAACTGTTATCATTAAAATCGTTAATATTGTATTCATAAGTTTCAATTATTTAATTTTGGAACTTTACTATATAAACACTATAACCTATAGAAATGTTCGTACGTCTCCGAAGCTTTTTTTATCTTTGCCTCCGTAAAAACAAAGGAAGAAAAAATATCATCATTTTAAGATTATACGGATATGCCCGATTATATAGAGGAACTGAACGAAGGACAACGGAACGCGGTGTTATACAATGACGGTCCGTCACTGGTGATAGCCGGTGCCGGTTCGGGAAAGACGCGCGTGCTGACCTACAAGATTGCTTATCTGCTGGAGAATGGCTACCAGCCTTGGAACATTCTGGCATTGACCTTTACCAACAAGGCGGCGCGCGAAATGAAGGAGCGTATAGCCCGTCAGGTGGGGCCGGAGAGGGCGCGCCATCTGTGGATGGGAACCTTTCACTCCATGTTCCTGCGCATTCTGCATGTCGAGGCCGGGTATATCGGCTTCACTTCGCAGTTTACCATTTACGATACGGCAGACAGTAAAAGCTTGATACGTTCCATTATCAAGGAAATGGGGCTGGATGAGAAAGTGTACAAGCCGGGGATGGTGCAGGCGCGTATCTCGAATGCCAAGAATCATCTGGTTTCTCCGGCAGGCTATGCCAACAACAAGGAGGCTTACGAAGGAGACCGTGCAGCCAAGGTTCCGGCGCTTCGCGACATCTACCAGAGATATTGGGAGCGTTGCCGGCAGGCAGATGCGATGGACTTCGACGATTTGCTGTTCTACACATTCCTGCTGTTCCGGGACCACCCCGAGGTGTTGGCGCGTTATCAGGACCAGTTCCGTTACATTCTGGTAGATGAGTATCAGGATACCAATTTTGCACAGCACAGCATCGTGCTGCAACTTGCCAAGAACCATCAGCATGTCTGTGTGGTGGGGGATGATGCACAGAGTATCTACTCCTTCCGTGGTGCCGATATTGACAATATTCTCTACTTTACGAAAGTATATCCCGATACGAAGGTCTTCAAGCTGGAGCAGAATTACCGTTCCACCCAGACCATTGTCCGCGCGGCCAACAGCCTGATAGAAAAGAACCAGTGGCAGATACGCAAGGAAGTGTTCTCGGAAAAGGAGAAGGGAGAGGCCATTGGTGTGTACCAGGCATACAGTGATGTGGAAGAAGGGGATATTGTGGTGAATAAGATAGCTGAACTGCGGCGTGAAAAGCGCTATGCCTACTCTGATTTTGCGATACTCTACCGTACCAATGCGCAGAGCCGTATCTTTGAGGAAGCCATGCGCAAACGCAGTATGCCTTACCGTATTTACGGAGGCTTGTCGTTCTATCAACGCAAGGAAATCAAAGATGTAATCGCTTACTTCCGTCTGATAGTGAATCCCAATGATGAAGAGGCTTTCAAGCGTATTATCAATTATCCTGCGCGTGGTATCGGAGATACGACAGTGGGAAAAATCATTGCTGCCGCCACCGGGCACAATGTAAGTTTGTGGACCGTGCTTTGTGAGCCGTTGGCGTATGGCTTGAACTTCAATAAAGGTACGGTGGGAAAGTTGCAGGCATTCCGCGAACTTATATCCGCCTTTATCACAGATGCTGCGGAGAAGAATGCCTACGAGATCGGTGCCGACATTATTCGCCAATCGGGCATCATCAATGATGTGTGTCAGGACAACTCTCCCGAGAATCTGAGCCGTAAGGAGAATATAGAGGAGCTGGTGAACGGTATGAGTGATTTTTGTGCCCAACGGCAGGAGGAAGGAAACCCGAACGTGTTGTTGGGTGACTTCCTTTCGGAAGTTTCCCTTCTTACCGACCAGGATTCGGATAAGGATGGGGACGATGAGAAGATAACCCTGATGACTGTACATTCGGCCAAGGGATTGGAGTTCAAGAATGTGTTTGTAGTGGGGATGGAGGAGAATCTTTTTCCCAGCAGCATGGTGGGTGACTCTCCCCGGGCATTGGAGGAAGAACGGCGGCTGTTCTATGTAGCCATCACACGTGCCGAAGAACACTGTTTCCTATCGTATGCAAAGACGCGTTTCCGGTACGGTAAGATGGAGTTTGGCAGTCCCAGCCGTTTTCTGAAGGATATAGACGTACGGTTCCTGCGCCTGCCTCAGGATGCGGGAATGTTCCGCAGGGTAGAGGAGGAAGCTGCCGTTTTCCGCAGGGAGAACGCCAGAGGCTTTGCGCCTGATAAGGAAGATGCTCCGTATGGAGGAAAAGAGCGTGTGTCTGTACGGCCGAAGCAGCAGATTATTGCGCCGACCGTTCCACGTAACCTGAAACGGGTGGCGCCTTCTGCAAATACGGCAAGTACATCGCCTTCTGCCGGCGCGTCTGCCAACCGTGTACAGCAGGGACAACTGATAGAGCACGAACGTTTCGGCCTGGGTGAAGTTTTGAAAGTGGAGGGCGAAGGAGACAATGCGAAAGCCACCATCCGCTTCAAGAATGCGGGAGACAAACAACTTTTGCTGCGCTTCGCGCGTTTCAAAGTTATAGGGTGATGAATATTGTTTACAAAAGAATGACTTTGCAGAAGGGCGGCATCTGTTTTACTAAATATTCCCCGGAGAATTACTAAAATGAGGAGGACGATTTAGTAAATCTTCTCCGAAGTTTTACTAAATCGTTGGAGAGGGCTTGTCAACCCCTTGCGGCGTGTTTATTAGGATGGAATCATAAATGGTAAAAAAAATATATATAAAATGACAAATAAAGACTTTTCCCTTTTCCCTTCTCCCTGCTATATTATGGAAGAAGGATTGCTGAGAAAGAACCTCGCACTGATAAAAAGTGTGGCCGACCGCGCAGGTGTGGAGATAATCCTCGCTTTCAAATCATTTGCCATGTGGCGTTCCTTTCCCATTTTCAGGGAGTATATAGACCACTCTACGGCAAGTTCCGTCTACGAAGCCCGTCTGGCATTGGAGGAGTTCGGAAGTAAGGCACATACGTACTCGCCTGCCTATACCGAGGTCGATTTTCCGGAGATAATGCGGTGCAGCAGCCATATTACTTTCAATTCGCTTTCGCAGTTCCACCGCTTTTATCCGGTAGTGGTGGCGGAGGGAAGCGGCATTTCCTGCGGTATCCGTATCAATCCTGAATACTCTGAGGTGGAAACGGAGCTTTATAATCCCTGCGCACCCGGTACTCGCTTCGGTGTAATGGCCGACCAGCTTCCCGAAGAACTTCCGGCGGGTATTGAAGGTTTTCACTGTCATTGTCACTGCGAGTCTTCTTCCTACGAGCTGGAACACACATTGGAGCACTTGGAAGGAAAATTCTCCCGCTGGTTCTCACAGATTAAGTGGTTGAATTTAGGAGGCGGGCATCTGATGACGCGTAAGGATTATGATGTAGAGCATCTTGTCCGTCTGTTGCAGGGCTTGAAGGGGCGCTATCCACATCTTCAAATCATTCTTGAGCCCGGTTCCGCTTTTACTTGGCAGACCGGTGTGCTGAGCTCGGAGATAGTGGACATCGTGGAAAACCGCGGCATTCGTACCGCCATTCTCAACGTTAGCTTTACGTGCCACATGCCGGATTGTCTGGAGATGCCCTATCAGCCTGCAGTGCGTGGAGCGGAGATGGGCGATGCGGGCCCTTACGTCTATCGCCTTGGAGGAAACTCCTGCTTGAGCGGCGACTATATGGGACTGTGGAGTTTCGACCATGAGCTGCAGATAGGGGAGAGAATCGTCTTTGAGGACATGATACATTACACCACTGTAAAGACGAATATGTTCAATGGAATTCACCATCCGGCCATTGCAATGTGGACAAAAGAAGGAAAAGCTGAAGTTTTCAAGCAATTTTCTTATGAAGATTATCGTGGGCGAATGAGTTGATAATCAAAAGTCTGCTTGTATGCCTGGCGAAAATGTACACTTTTCTGTGTGAAAAAAGTCTGCGGAATGTTTGCAGGTTTAAGGAAAATATCTACCTTTGCATCCGCAATCGCGGAAATAGCTCAGTTGGTAGAGCATAACCTTGCCAAGGTTAGGGTCGCGAGTTCGAGTCTCGTTTTCCGCTCAACGCAGTTTAGATTGCAATTACCTATGCCCAGGTGGCGGAATTGGTAGACGCGCACGTTTCAGGTGCGTGTGTCGAGAGGCATGCAGGTTCGAGTCCTGTTCTGGGCACCAAGGTAAAGCAGTCGGTTCTTTGAATTGTTGAAAGTAAGTTGGAGAGGTGGCGGAATTGGTAGACGCGCTACTTTGAGGGGGTAGTGACAATTATGTCGTGGGAGTTCGAGTCTCCTTCTCTTCACGCTTTTATACATTGCGGAAATAGCTCAGTTGGTAGAGCATAACCTTGCCAAGGTTAGGGTCGCGAGTTCGAGTCTCGTTTTCCGCTCTTTCAGATGTATTGAAGATGACTTATGCCCAGGTGGCGGAATTGGTAGACGCGCACGTTTCAGGTGCGTGTGTCGAGAGGCATGCAGGTTCGAGTCCTGTTCTGGGCACTTTACTCCTCAAAAAAGGAGAGTCATCCAATGCGGAAATAGCTCAGTTGGTAGAGCATAACCTTGCCAAGGTTAGGGTCGCGAGTTCGAGTCTCGTTTTCCGCTCTTTTCAGATAAAAAAATCCCGCAAGCATTGTTCGGTGCTTGCGGGATTTTTTTGTTGTATGGAAGTTGTTGTTACAGTTTCTGTAATGAGAATCCGAGCATCATTCCGTCGTAGCTGTTGGCCAGCGAGCCGATACTCTTCAGAGTGGAGTTGCTGCTTTTGCTGGAGAGGAAGGTTATCAGTTTCAGTAGCTTGTCCGATTCGAACAGCAGGTCCATAGTTGTGGAGGTAGCGTTGACCTTGGCATTCATACCTATCAGCTTGGCGAATTTCAAGTTGACCTTTTGGGTGGATGCATTGTAGGAGTAGCTTCCCTTCATGCTCTTTTGCCCTACTTTGGCGCTGAATGTGCTGTCGGCGTTGAATGTGAATGACATTTGCCCGGCTTTGATGCCTACTTTGGCAAGCTGTTCGTCCAGTTTCTTTTCTGCGGCTGTGGCGGCAACGGCACCGCCGGCTTTCTGCAGCAGGTTGTCCGATTCGAATTCAATGGCGGAGCCGGTATACGACCAAGTGCCGGTCATATCCGCTGTTGACTTGCCGGTCACGGCATTTACCGCCTTCTCTATATTTTCTTTGTTGAACAAATCCTTGATGGATTGTGCATGACTATTGCTGGTCAGCAGTAGTGCGGCAACAAACAGTTGCCAAAAAACTAATCTTTTCATTTTACTTATTTCTATTGTTTGCTATTCAGGCTTTTGTTGATACTTTCGATATAGTCCAGCAGTTCTTTCCGTCCCATGCGGTTTTCAGAAGAGGTGATGAAGTAGGGGGGCAGCTCTTCCCATTGTTCCTTCAACTGTTCCAGGTATTCGTTGATGTGGGTGTTCAGTCTGCCGCCTTTCAGTTTGTCGGCCTTTGTGAAGACGATGGCAAAGGGTACACCGTTCTCGCCCAGCCATTCCGTAAACTCGAGGTCGATGGCTTGGGGAGCCAGCCGGCTATCTATAAGAACAAACAGACAAGTCATCTGTTCGCGTTGCAGTATATAACTTTCTATAATACGTTTGATTTGTTCCTGCCCTTTCTGTCCCCGTTTGGCGTAGCCGTATCCCGGAAGGTCTACAATGTACCAGCTCTTGTTGATGAGGAAATGGTTGATGAGCATGGTCTTTCCCGGTGTGGCAGAGGTCATGGCGAGCCCTTTTCTCCCGGTCAGCATATTGATGAGACTGGATTTTCCTACGTTGGAGCGTCCGATGAAAGCATATTCGGGAAATGTACCGGTGGGGCATTTCCGCACGTCTGTGTTACTGATGACGAATTCAGCGTTTGTAATATCCATTTTATTGCCTTTTTGGGGTTTTACGTGTGGCAAAGGTAGCACTAATTTCATAAGTTTGCACTATCTTTGCCCAGAAAGCGAAGATAGGCTGCACCTCAGCATAAAAAATGAACGAGTTCATTTTATTCTGCATTCGGTTTGCACTATCTTTGTGGCCAATAGGAGAATTTTAAGTATGAATGGACAGTTTCCCTCTACATTATTGGAGAAGGCGGTAAATGAGTTTGCCAAGTTGCCCGGAGTGGGACGCAAGACGGCTATGAGGCTGGTTCTTCACCTGCTCCGCCAGGATACGGCAGTGGTGGAAGCGTTCGGCAATGCCATCGTGACGCTGAAGCATGAAGTGAAATATTGCAAGGTATGCCATAATATATCAGATACGGAGACGTGCCGTATCTGTTCCAGTCCGCAACGGGACGCCTCTGTGGTTTGTGTGGTAGAGAACATCCGCGATGTGATGGCTGTGGAAGCCACACAACAGTTCCGTGGTTTGTATCACGTGCTGGGAGGCGTCATCTCGCCGATGGATGGCATTGGCCCCGGAGACTTGCAGATAGAAAGTCTTGTGCGGCGGGTAGCCGCCGGCGGCATCAATGAAGTGATTCTTGCGCTGAGCACGACGATGGAGGGAGATACCACCAACTTTTATATCTACCGCAAGCTGGAAAAACTGGGCGTGAAGCTCTCCGTCATAGCCCGTGGCATTTCCATCGGTGACGAATTGGAGTATACGGATGAAGTGACTCTGGGACGCAGTATTGTGAACCGCACTCCATTTTCCGGAACTGCCTGATTGTTTGGGGCCATTATCAATTATTCATTATCCACTATCAATTTACTAAATGGAAGAACAAATAAAGAAGACCGCAGCGCGTGTCCGAACAACTTTTGCCTATTTCTGGATGCTTCCCATCCTGCTCGTCCTGCTTGGAGAAACCGGAGGCGAATGGGTAGGTATGTATGCCGGAGATGTACGTGCCACCTATATGGCCGAGACGGTAACCATTCTGCTGGCTGCCTCTTGCGTACCCATAGCCTTGAAACTCTTTTCATGGGTATTAATCCGGAAAATAGATGTAGTGACGCTTCCCGAAGCCCTCCGCCTCTATGCGCTGTGGAGTGGCGTGCGGCTGGCATTGCTTGCCATACCGGTGCTTGCAGGCTTTTTCACCTATTATATCATGTTGAGCAGTACGGGTGCACTGTGTGCACTGATAGGACTGACGGCTTCTCTGTTCTGCCTACCGGGTGAGGGACGCCTGCGTAAAGAACTGCATATCAATAAAGAAGAAGAAATGTAACCGACTGGAAGATATGAATAAATCTTATTTCTGCAGTGAAAGGGTGCGTCTCCGTGCTATGGAGCCGGAAGACCTGGAAGTGATGTATGCTATGGAGAATGATTCCCAGACTTGGGATGTGACGAACTTCACCGTACCCTATTCCAGATTTGTCTTGAAACAATATATTGAGAATTCCGAATGCGATATGTTTGCCGACCGCCAGCTGCGTATGATGATTGTACGTGCAGAGGATGATGCGCTGATAGGTACCATCGATATTACAGAGTTTTCTCCCATGCATGCCCGGGGAGAGGTGGGCATTGCCATACGGAAGGAGTATCAGGGCAATGGTTATGCCAAGGAAGCGCTGCGTTTGCTGTGCGACTATGTTTTCAGTTTCTTGTATCTGAAACAGTTGATAGTCCATATCTCGGTGGATAATGAGGCAAGTATCCGCCTTTTTGAATCCTGCGGTTTTGTGCGTTGCGGGCTTTTGAAGGAGTGGTGGCGCGTAGGAGGATGCTATAAGGATGTCGTGCTGTTGCAACTTCTCCGAAGCGCTAATTGAGCGTTGGAATCTGAGGGAAACGCGACCATATTTCATATTTTGCTCCCAGCTTGCACAATGCCTTCTTCCAGAGTGTGCCGCTGGCCGCCTCGTTCATTAGCGAACTGATGTTTTCTTTGCCTACCAGCCAGGTGTTTTCTTCAATTTCCCGGCCCAGTTGTTCGTACTCCCAGCCGGAGTATCCCAAGAAGAATCTGATTCTGCCTTGAACGGGATTTCCCTGCATGATGTAGTTTTTAATGGCTTCAAAGTCACCGTTCAGGTAGAAGCCTTTGCCGATGGACAGCGCTCCGGTAATACCCTCGAGCGTGTGTAGATAGAACAACGTATCTGTGCTGAGCGGTCCTCCTTTATAGATAGGTATGTTTTCCGGGCAGTCGAAGTCTTTCAGCACATCATTCAAGAATAGGGGGAGCGGTTTGTTCAGAACCAGTCCCATTGTGCCGTCATGTGTATGGTCCACCAGTAGAATGACGGATCGTCCAAACATATGGTCACACAAAAAGGGTTCGGAAATCAAGACCTTTCCCCGGGCAGGAACCACATGGTTTGTTTCTATCTTGAATAGATTTATATTGCTATACATGCCCCTAATATACATAATATTCCACAATAAACCAAAGTTCTTCGCTGTTTTTCATTTTAAAAGTTTCTTTTCTCAGATTTTATGGCTTTTTTTATTCGGAGAAAATACTTAAGTTTGCAAGTAATTGGCAATTTAATGCAATGAAATATACTACATTATATACGTTAATTTTAGGGCTGTTTTCTATAGGATGGACGGATTGCCCGGAGGATTTTATGGAGCGTATGCAGCGTCCGGGACATTCTGAAATACAGCTTTCTAAAGTGATGATAAGTGGCCGTGTGCTGGATGAAAGCGGGTTTCCGTTGGCCGGTGCCACTATTCAAGAGAAAGAAACTGCCAATGGTGCGATAGCGGATTCGGAAGGAAAATTCACTCTGGTGGTTGCCGATAATGCAGTGCTTCGTGTTTCGTTTATCGGCTACATTTCCCAGGATATTGAGGTGGAAGGACGTTCGACCTTTCATATCACGCTAAGAGAAGATATGATAGAGCTGGATAACGTTATTGTTACCGCTTTGGGTATCGAAAAGAAAGAAAATTCTCTTTCTTACGCCACAGATTTAATAAAAAACGAGGAGTTGACGCGAGTAAAAATGCCCAACTTAATTACTTCGTTGACCGGCAAGTCGGCAGGTGTGCGTGTTAATCAGGTTTCTTCCGGTCTGGGAGCCTCAGCCAAAGTCAGTATCCGTGGAATCCGCTCGGTGGCGAGTGACAACCAACCGCTGTATGTGATAGACGGTGTTCCCATTCTGAACTCCACTTCCGAGCAAGCATACTCTGCCATAGGTGGAACGGCCAATGCCGGCAACCGTGACGGAGGAGATGGCATTTCCAATCTGAATCCTGAGGATATAGAGAGTATCAGTATCCTGAAAGGAGCTCCAGCGGCAGCTTTGTATGGTAGTCAGGCCGCCAATGGGGTGATACTGATTACTACAAAGAAGGGGCAGTCGCACGGGCAGCGCAGTGTTTCTTTCTCGACGAGCCTGATGTTCGACAATGCTTTTGCACTACCCAAGATGCAGAACCGCTATGGAGTAAGTGACGGTGTGGACAGTTGGGGAGAACGGGCAAACCTTCCCGAATATGATAATCTGAGAGACTTCTTCTCTACTGGTGTCACCTCCATAACTTCCATCTCCTTGAGTCACGGCAATGAGAAGTTGCAGAACTATTTCTCCTATGCCAATACTACGGGGCATGGCATCATTGGGAAACATAACCTTTCGAAGCACAACCTCACTTTCAGAGAGACTTCCGTTCTGTTGAATTCCCGTCTGAAGTTAGATGGCAGTATGAACTTGATGCGCCAGGTGGTGAAGAACAAGCCTACCGTGGGTGGTTTCTACATGAATCCTTTGGTGGGGCTCTACCGTTTTCCACGGGGTGAGGATATTTCTTATTATAAGGAGAACTTCGAGGTTTATGATGAGGGTAGAAACCTGAACATACAGAATTGGCATACCTCCTACGAGGATTTTGAGCAGAATCCCTACTGGATTACCAATCGCATATTGAGCAAGGAGAACCGTATGCATGTCATAGTCTCCTTATCTGCCAATCTGAAGATAAACGATTGGTTAAGCCTGCAGACCCGTGGCAATGTAGACTATATTAACGACAAGGTGCGCCAGCAGTTCTATGCCTCTACCGCTCCGGCGTTAGCGGGAGCCAATGGGCGTTATATCGAGATGGACTATCAGGAAACCCAATATTACGGAGACGCCATACTGATGATGAAAAAGCAGTGGGATGCATTCTCTCTCAACGCGGCGCTCGGTGCCAGTATCAATGACAAGACAGTGAACTCCACCCGCTATGACTCTAAAACAGCTTCGCTGAAATATGCCAATGTGTTCAATCTGGCCAATATCATCATGAATGGTTCCGCTGGGCTGGACCAGAAGATTGATGCGCGGCGCCAATTGCAGTCCTTGTTTGCGACGGCACAACTGGGCTACAACGAGTTTGTCTATCTTGATTTGTCGGCCCGTAATGACTGGTCCTCCACGCTGGCTTATACATCTCATGAGAAAAGCGGGTTCTTCTATCCCTCCGTGGGATTTTCGCTGATATTCAATAAGCTGATGACTTTACCCCGATGGGTGTCACTGGCAAAGATAAGGGGGGCATACAGCATGGTGGGCAATGATATTCCCATGTTCATCACAAATCCTTCCTCGCATATCACGGCGGGTGGAGAGTTCCTGGCAAGTGATGCCGCGCCGTTCAAGGATATGGAACCGGAGATGACGCATTCCTTTGAGGCGGGTATAGAAGCGCGTTTTTTAAAGAACCGCATTGGTTTGAATGCCACTTTCTATAAGACGAATACCCGGAACCAGTTCTTCAAGCTTCCCACTCTGTCGGGCGATAAATATGCCTACCGTTATGTCAATGCGGGTAATATACAGAATGTGGGGTGGGAGGTTTCATTGGATGCCGTTCCTTTGCTGACAAACCATTTCAAGTGGAAAACAGAGGTAAACTTCTCTACCAACCGCAACAAGATAATTTCACTGCACGAAGCGCTGAAGGAGTTTCTTTACGGTCCTACCAGCTTCTCGTCCAGTTATGCCATGAAATTGGTGAAAGGGGGCTCTATCGGTGACATCTACGGAAAAGCTTTTGTACGTGACGATGCGGGCAATATCGTTTACGGCACGGAAGGAGACAATACCGGCATGCCTTTGGTGGAAGGTGATGGCAATACGGTGAAAGTGGGCAATGCCAATCCAAAACTGATGCTGGGCTGGAATCATATGCTGTCTTACAAGAATTTTTCTTTCTATTTTCTGGTGGATTGTCGCTTTGGAGGCGATATTTTGTCCCAGACGCAGGCGGATATGGATATGTATGGCGTTTCTGAAGTCACGGCCCGGGCCAGAGACAAAGGTTATGTAATGCTTGAAGGTAACCGGATAGATAATGTGAAAGGATTTTATAAGAATGTTGTAGGCGGACGGGCCGGGGTGACGGAATATTATATGTATGATGCCACGAACATCAGGCTGCGTGAGCTGTCCGTGGGCTACCAACTGCCTGCAGCCTGGATGGAAAAGACCAAAGTCCTCAAGCGGGCACAACTGTCCTTTTCGGGACGCAACTTGTTCTTCTTCTACAAAAAGGCGCCTTTCGACCCTGACCTGGTACTCTCTACGGGCAATGATAACCAGGGAATTGAAGTCTACGGTATGCCTACCACGCGTAGTTGGGGATTTTCTTTGAAGTGTGAATTTTAAGAGGGGGAGGGAGACTTGATATGAAGAGGATTATAGTACTGATTGGCATGGTTTTCGTGTTTCTGGCTTGTACGGGAGACTTTAAGGAAATCAATACGGACAAGTCCGGCGTGACGGACGAGGACTTGCAGGCCGACTATAACGAACATGGCATCCGTCTTGGAATCATCCAGCAAGGCATCTATTTCAATTACGACTACGGAAAAGGGAAGAACTGGCCTTTTCAATTGACCCAGAATTTGAATGCCGACATGTTCAGCGGTTACATGCACGATGCCAAGCCTCTGAATGGAGGTTCGCACAATTCGGACTACAACTTGCAGGATGGATGGAACAGCGCCATGTGGGGACATACCTATGAGTATGTTTTCCCGCAGATATATCAGTCGGAGAATGCCACACGTGACCGTATGCCTGCCTTTTTCGGCATTACCAAGATACTGAAGGTGGAAGTGATGCACCGTGTCACGGACTATTACGGCCCTATTGTGTATAGTCATTTTGCCGATCCCGAAGCCCGTTATATGCCTGACACGCAGAAAGAGGTCTATAGTGCCTTTTTCTGTGAACTCGATACGGCTGTTGCTGTACTTTCCGATTATATTGTCGAGCATCCGGGAGCTTCGGAGTTTGCGCGTTTCGATATGTTGTTGGACGGTGATTATGACTCTTGGATAAAGTTTGCCAATTCGTTGCGGATGCGGCTTGCCATGCGCATTGCGGTAGCCAGTCCGGAGAAGGCAAAAACGGAATTCCGTAAAGCGATGGATAATGAATACGGAGTCATTCGGGAGGCGGACGAGTCGGTGGCGGTTTCCACGGCGAGTGGATATACCAATCCGTTGGGCGAGATAAACCTTGTTTGGAATGAAGCTTATATGGGAGCGCCGATGGAGTCCATACTGAACGGATATGAAGATCCCCGTCGTGAAATCTATTTTGCCACTTGCCAGAATGAACAGTTTGCAGGCGAGTATCGCGGCATTCGTCAGGGTACATGCTTTGCACATAACTATTATAATACACTCTCAAAATTGAAAGTCACCCAGCAGACTGATGCAGTGTTGATGCCGGCAGCAGAAGTCTGGTTCCTGCGTGCCGAGGCTGCCCTACGGGGATGGACCGATGAGTCGGCGAAAACCTGCTATGAAGAAGGGGTAATGGCTTCTTTCCGTCAGTATGGCATCTTGCAGTCTGACGCTTATCTGGAGAGCGACTTGTTGCCTGCCGATTTTGTGGATACCTACGATATGGAGAATGATATTACCGCCCGTTGCCAAGTTTCGCCACGCTGGCTGGAGTCAGCGGATAGGGATACGAAACTGGAGAAGATTATTACCCAAAAATGGATTGCCATGTTTCCCGAAGGGTGTGAGGCTTGGGCTGAACAGCGCCGGACGGGGTATCCCCGGCTATTCCCCGTACGCTTTAATCACAGTAAAGACGGGTGCATAGATACTGAGACAATGATTCGCCGTCTGAACTTTCCCGGCGGACTGAAGACGGAGAATGCCGAGCAGTATGCCGCTTTGGTAGAGGCACTGGGTGGGGATGACAATGCCGGTTCCCGATTGTGGTGGGATACCGGCATCAACTGGTAGAGATACCTTATTTATATAGGGATATTTTTTATTGGATGGGGTGATTCTCGGCAAAAATCGCCATACGTTCGTCCAACTGGTCGTACTGATGGTCTTGGATAAAGGAAGTGCAGGCACGCAATCCTTCTTGATGGCTTCCGGTGGTCACCAGCGAAATGGCGCTTACACCGTAGTACATTAGTTCCCGCGCAAGTTCTCCGCTACTCATGCCCGGATAACCGATGGTGAAATAGAAACCGTCGGCAACGGGATCACCCAAATCATTGTCGTATACCAAGTGGAAACCGTGGCGCAAGAAGATTTCTTTCAGGCGGCGGGCACGCTCACCGTATACTTTCACTTCATCAAGGAAGTTGTATTGACTTTCATTGGCTGCTTTAAGCATGGCGGCAAGAGCATACTGCGCAGAGTGGCTGGTGCCGGAGGAGAGCGCATAGAGTACGCGGTGGATGAATACTGTGCCGAAGGTGCCGCCGCCGTAGCGTTGTGTCAACCCGGGATAGGCCCGGTGATACAGTTTGTCCGAAATGCAGCTGACACCGATACGTTGACCGGCATAGCTGAAAGCTTTGGAACCGGAAATGAGCAGCACGTAATAGTCCGTATAGTGTGCCACAGAAGGTTGGTAAGGCGCTTGGAACGGTTTGCTCAAGTCTTGGCGGAAGTCCATGGCAAAGTAGGCGAGGTCTTCCAGCACAATGACGTCATATTGGGTTGCCAGTTCGCCGATGATGCGCAACTCTTCTTCTTTCAGGCAAATCCAGCTGGGGTTGTTGGGATTGGAATAGACGATGGCAGAGATATTGCCTTTGCTGAGGTAACTTTCCAGCTTCGCTTTCAACTTGTCGCCACGGTAGTCATATACGTCAAAGGTTTCATATTTCTGTCCCATCACGACCAACTGCTGCTTCTGTACCGGGAAACCGGGATCGATGAAGAGAATGGTATCCTTTTTCTCATCGCACTGGCTACATGTGAGGAATGAAGCGAAAGTTCCTTGCATGGAGCCGGTAACTGGTACACAACCTTCGGGGGCTACATCTACATTGATAAAGGCTTTGATAAAACGTGATGCTTCCTCTTTCAAGGCGGGAAGTCCGTTAATGTCCGGGTAGAGGCTGGCAATACCATTCTGCAATGCCTCCACCTCGGCCTTTACGCCGACGGCTGAGGGGGGGAGTCCGGGTACACCCATTTCCATTTTTATGAATTCCACACCCGATGCCGCTTCGGCATTGGCTGCAATGGCTTTTACTTCACGGATGGTTGCTTTGGCAAAGTCTGTGATATGAAAATCTGCGATAGTTTCATCTATCAACTTACGTTCAATAGGAGTATTTCTCATGATTTCAATATTAATTTAGTTTTGCAAAGGTAACATAAATCTCTTATAATCAAGCTATGTTAAAAAAAAGATGATTTTTTTTCTTTCAAGCTATTGCAGATATAAGAATTTTGTCTACCTTTGCAACCGCAATCGAGAGAGATAGCAACGAAAGAATGAAATAATGGTGCGTTAGTTCAGTTGGTTAGAATACATGCCTGTCACGCATGGGGTCACGGGTTCGAGTCCCGTACGCACCGCGAAAGCAAATAGAAAATTAAAGCAAAGCTCTGAAATTCAAGGATTTCAGAGCTTTTTTTGTTTTCTGTATCGGCAAGAATAACGATTAAAAACAAATCATGCGTGGGATTATTCGTGGGATTTCTGCCAGTCTTACTATACTCATCTGATGAACTTGAACTTTCTTGCGGTATAATCGGGAATTCGGGTACAAATATCCGTAAATCATATACACCTTCGCTTGTGCTATCGCGGTACCTTTGTCATCAGAAGTTTAGCAAGAAAAATAGAGTAATATAACGTATGACAAAAACAATTTTAGGAGTTCTGTCACTGCTTGTCATAATGTCGTGCAGTATTCCCGTAAAGGAGAACACCGTTCAACCCAATATAATGGAAACGAACAAGAAAAATCTCGGAAATCTGTTGGCGCTCTATCCCAAGCCGATGACGGTTGTCGGGGCAGAGGTTGAAGGGAAAGTAAACTGGCTAGTGGTAGGGCATACGGGTGTTATTGGACATGACCGGATACTCATCAGCATGAGTAAAAGCCATTACACTAATCAAGGGATAAAGGACTCAAAACGACTTTCCGTCAATCTAGTGAGTCGTGAAATATTGCCGAAAGCTGACTATGTGGGAAGTGTAAGCGGTGCGACGGTCGATAAGTCGGAGGTGTTTGCCTACCATATTGGCGAAAACGGTACCCCCGTTATAGACGCATCACCCCTCACCATGGAGTGTGAGGTGGTAGACATCTATGAAACTGAAGGTTTCGACAATTTCATTTGTGCGATAGTCAATACATACGCTGCTCCTGAAGTGCTTGATAATAACGGGAAACTTGACTATACGAAGCTGAAACCCGTATTGTTTGAATTTCCGACCTATTCCTACCTTGCCACGGGAGAGATTATCGGCAAATGCCTGAATCTGGATAAGCGGCCGGGTATGTGCGCCAAAGAGCCGATGAGTGCTGACGGTATCGTGCGGTTGTCGAAAATCGAGGTTTATCCGCAGTATCTCGACGAGTATATGAAATACGCAACCGAAGTAGGCGAAATCTCTCTGCGTACCGAATCGGGCGTGCTGACTATGTATGCGGTCGGCGAGAAGGAGAATCCCTGCAAGGTGACTATTCTCGAAACCTATGCGAGCCATGCGGCTTATGTAAAACATATTGCATCAGAACACTTTCAGAAATACAAGCAAGGAACGTTGCGCATGGTCAAATCATTGGTCTTGTCTGACCAGACGCCACTTAATCCGGCTAACAAGCTCAATAACTTCATGCAATAAATAGAACGACTATGAACAAGATTTTTTTAATTTCAGTATTCAGCATTTTAACACTCAATGTTATGGCACAAGAAAAGATAGTACAGACAGCAGGACGCACCCAGTTGGGTGAGTTTGCTCCTAAATTTGCGGAACTAAACGACGATGTCCTCTTTGGCGAGGTCTGGAGCCGCACCGACAAACTCGGTCTGCGTGACCGTAGTTTAGTAACCATTACCTCTCTTATCAGTCAGGGTATCACGGATAATTCGCTCGTGTTCCACCTTCAGTCGGCAAAGAAGAACGGTATTACCCGTACGGAGATTGCCGAAATCATCACCCATATCGGTTTTTATGCCGGTTGGCCCAAAGCGTGGGCAGCGTTTAATCTGGCCAAAGGTGTATGGGCAGAGGACACTGCCGGTGAAGATGCCAAAGCCGCATTCCAGCGTGAAATGATTTTCCCCATTGGGGAACCGAACACTGCATATGCACAGTACTTCATAGGCAACAGTTATCTTGCTCCCGTTTCACGCGAGCAGGTTTCCATCTCTAACGTCACTTTCGAGCCTCGTTGTCGCAATAACTGGCACATACACCGCGCTACTAAAGGCGGTGGGCAGATGCTTATCGGTGTTGCCGGTCGTGGATGGTATCAAGAAGAAGGCAAGCAGGCAGTAGAGATTCTACCCGGTACGGTTATCCATATCCCTGCAAATGTGAAGCATTGGCACGGTGCCGCTTCTGATGGTTGGTTTGCCCATCTTGCTTTCGAAGTTCCCGGTGAGGATACTTCTAATGAGTGGCTGGAACCGGTGACGGATGAAGAATACGATAAACTTAAGTAATACCATCCAAACTCCTGTAATTTAAACGATTGCGGGAGTTTTTGCTTTATAGGACCATGATTTAGTAGCCGGAGGAAAAGCATAATCCGTAATTTGGGTATAGATACCGGGGATTTGTCTACACGGCATATGACGGATACTGCCTATTTTTGCATCATCATTAATAATCCTAAAGATAATTATAAAATCAACAGAAAGATGAATATGAAAAAATTACTATTAATTTCTATGATGCTGATGACCGTTCTGGCAATGGCAGCCTGCGAAGATTCAGGTGATGAACCGTTTACACCCGAACATCCTGAACTTTCCGGACCATCGGGTGGGGAAGATGAGAATGAATCCGAAGTTCCGGATGTATCTTCATTGCAGGTAAATATCATGGTTAGCAATCGTACCATTACTGCCACTATGGAGGACAATGCCGCCACACAGGATTTTCTTGCTCGTCTGCCATTGGAGGTTACGTTGAATGATTACAATAATACTACAGAAAAAATCTTCTATCCCTCTCCGGCTCTGGCAATTGAAGGTGTTACGCGTGGCTGTGCTCCTATTGCCGGTGATATAACCATCTATGCCCCATGGGGAAATGTGGCAATTTTTTGTAAGAATGGGTCTTATAGTGATACTTTGATTAAAATCGGTCGTGTTGATGGCAATGGCATTGAAATGTTGAGTGTGCCCGGAGATATACTTGTGAGATTTGAAAGAAGATAAGAATGGATTAATAAGGGCACTATGACTACGAACGAATTCAAGGAATATGTAAAGACGCGTCAAGCGCTTGATACGGAGGAGATACATCGCTTTATGGACAAAATGAGCAATGAAGCCAGACGCATCACTTTCCGGCTGAACACGGCATATCATACACCGGACGAGGTACGTGGGTTACTCTCCGAATTGTTCGGTTATCAAGTCCCGTCATCGTTCCGGGTATTCCCACCGTTCTATACCGATTTCGGGAAGAATATTACAGTGGGCGAAGGCGTATTTATTAATGCCTGCTGTCATTTTCAGGACCATGGTGGTGTGATAATCGGTGACGGATGCCAAATCGGGCATAATGTAGTCTTTGCAACGCTCAATCATGGTTTGCCTCCGGAAGAACGCCAAACTACCTATCCGGCACCGATTGTATTGGGTAGGAATGTCTGGGTAGGTTCTAATGCGACGATTCTTCCAGGAATGACAATCGGTGACAATGCTGTGGTGGGAGCTGGAGCGGTTGTGACGAAAGATGTGGAAGCGAATACAATAGTAGGCGGTGTCCCCGCGAAATTGATAAAGAGAATAGAGTAATAATTATAACATTGAAAACAAGATGAGAATAATATCAAATACAGCATTCGGTGGAGAAAGACCTTTGTTTGAATCACATGACTTACGTTTGGAGAATGTAATTATCCATGCCGGAGAATCAGCCATCAAGGAATGCAGCAACATCGAAGCTGTCAATTGTCGATTCGAAGGGAATTACCCCTTCTGGCATGTTCACGGGTTTGTAATCGACCGTTGTTTTTTCGATGTCGGCGGGCGTTCGGCACTGTGGTATTCCGACCATCTGAAAATGACCGATACGCGTATCGACGCACCCAAAATGTTCCGCGAGATGCACGACATCGAAATTGAGAATGTAGAGATGAACGATGCCGATGAAGTATTCTGGCGTTGCCAGAATCTGAACATCAGAAATCTGAAGTTGCATGGAGGAACTTATCCGTTCATGTTCAGTAGCGACATCCGCATAGACGGATTGGAGAGCGACAGCAAATACGTTTTCCAGTATGTGAAGAATGTAGAGTTGCGCAATGCCAAAGTCACTACAAAGGATGCTTTCTGGGAGGTGGAGAATGTGACAATCTACGATTCCGAACTCAATGGCGAATATCTCGGCTGGCATTCGCACAATCTCCGGTTGGTGAACTGCCATATAACCGGTGAGCAACCGCTCTGCTATGCCCACGACCTCGTATTGGAGAATTGTACCTTTGGTCCCGACTGCGACCGGGCTTTCGAATACAGTTCGGTGCAGGCAACCATCAAGGGGGCGATAGGTGGGGTGAAGAATCCACGGACAGGCAGTATCACTGCCGAAAGCTATGGGGAAATCATTCTCGATGAAAATATAAAGGCACCTGCCGACTGTGAGTTGAAGCTTTGGGACGAGAAAACTTGTTTCACCGACTGATGCCTTTGCAAATAGCCTGATGGGAATAAAAAAGGGAAAGACCGATTACTTGTTGTCGCTTATCCGCGAAGGGAAGAGTATGACGCTGGGGCAGCAGTTACGCCTGACTGCATACCTCAGTGTCCCTGCTATTATGGCGCAGGTGTCCTCCATCGCCATGCAGTATATCGATGCTTCGATGGTTGGTAGCCTGGGTGCGAATGCAGCGGCTTCCATCGGATTGGTTTCAACCACGACATGGCTGTTCTGGGGATTGTGTGCCGCCGCTGCAACGGGATTTTCTGTCCAAGTGGCACACCGGATTGGGGCCGGAGATTTTGCAGGAGCGAAAAAAATACTCCGCCAATCGGTTACGGCTACACTTGTTTTCAGTTCTTTGTTGGCGGTTGTCGGCATTTCTATCAGTGGTGTGCTTCCCGGCTGGCTGGGTGGTGATGAAATGATACGGAGCGATTCATCCTTCTATTTCCGGATATTTTCACTTTTCTTACCCGCCTTGCAGTTGAATTTCCTTGCGGGCGGCATGTTGCGGTGTAGTGGGAATATGCGTGTACCCAGTATGCTAAATGTACTGATGTGTTTTTGGGATGTCGTGTTCAACTTCTTCCTTATTTTCCCGACACGGCAGGTAGACTGGTGGGGATGGGAGTTCATCGTTCCCGGCGTAGGTTTAGGTGTGGAAGGTGCGGTATTGGGAACCGTGTTGGCCGAACTTATCACTGCCGGTGGGATGATGTGGTATCTTTGCCGTCGCTCGTCCATGTTGAGACTATCCGGGGGGCAGGGCAGTTTTCTTCCCCGGAAAGAGACGCTGCGCCAGGCTGTCCGCATCTCCCTGCCAATGGGATTCGAGCATATTGCCATTTGCGGAGCGCAGATTATGACGACGGTTATCGTCGCACCGCTCGGCATCGTCGCCATTGCCGCCAACTCATTTGCCATCATCGCTGAAAGCCTTTGTTATATGCCCGGCTACGGTATATCGGAGGCTGCCACGACGTTGGTAGGCCAGAGTCTTGGAGCAAACCGTATCCGGTTACTCAAGCGTTTTGCCAACATTACCGTTTGGTCAGGGATGCTGATTATGGGAGTCATGGGAGTGCTGATGTATGTGGCGGCCCCTCAGATCATCGGAGTGATGACGCCTGTGGAGGAAATCCGCATGTTGGGAATCGGGATTCTGCGGATAGAAGCTTTTGCGGAGCCGATGTTTGCGGCATCTATCGTCGCCTACGGTGTATTTGTGGGTGCGGGCAATACATTTGTTCCCAGTCTGATGAATTTTGGCAGTATCTGGGGTGTCCGGCTGACACTGGCAGCATGGCTTGCCCCTACGATGGGGCTACGGGGCGTATGGCTTGCCATGTGTATTGAGCTTTGTTTCCGGGGAGCGATTTTTCTTGTCAGGCTTTGGAGTGGTAACTGGATTTATAAGTTGCGAATAAAAAGATAAATTATGAAATACGATTTCGATACAATCATCCCGCGTCGCGGGACGAATTCTTATAAATGGGATACTCCCGAAGAGGAGAATGTACTGCCCATGTGGGTGGCAGATATGGATTTCCGTACAGCACCCGCTATTATCGATGCCTTACAAAAGCGGGTGGCGCACGGTATTTTCGGTTATACAAAAGTACCCGAAGCCTATTATGATGCGGTCGTCCGGTGGTTCGATGACCGGCATCGCTGGCAGGTTGATTCCCGGTGGATTATCTATACGAGTGGTGTCGTGCCGGCTCTGTCAGCCATTATCAAAGCCTTGGCCATGCCGGGTGATAAAGTCATCGTTCAGACTCCTGCCTATAATTGTTTCTACTCATCTATCCGTAATGACGGATGCGAGTTGTTTGCCAATAATCTCGTTTATCAGGATGGCCGCTACGTAATCGACTTTGCCGATCTTGAAAGGAAAGCTTCCGATCCGAAAGCAAAAATCCTGCTGCTGTGCAATCCTCACAATCCGGTCGGACGGGTCTGGACTCCGGAAGAACTGCAGCATATAGGTGATATTTGTTTACGGAATGAGGTGTTTGTCGTGGCGGATGAGATTCATTGTGAACTGACTTACGAAGGATATGACTACACACCCTTTGCCTCCTTGTCCGAACGCTTTTTGCAAAATTCCGTCACTTGCGTTTCGCCGAGTAAGGCGTTCAACCTTGCCGGGTTGCAAATCGCCAATATCATCGCAGCCGATGAAGAGGTGCGCCGCCGTATTGACAGAACCATTAACATCAACGAGGTATGCGACGTCAATCCGTTCGGCGTAATCGCCACAATGGCAGCTTACAACGAAGGTGGGGAATGGCTCGATGCCTTGCGGAAATATCTGCGGGGGAATTACGAATACCTCTGCTGCTTTTTCAAGGAACGGTTACCACAATATCCCGTGCTGCCACTCGAAGGAACTTATTTGGTTTGGATAGACTGCCGTGCTTCCGGTATCAGCTCAGATGTTGTCGCCTTGCGTTTGCAAGAACAACAGCATCTGATGGTCAATTCCGGTACGATGTACGGTCCCGGTGGAGAGGGCTTTATCCGGCTGAATATCGCTTGTCCCCGGGCTCTGCTTGCTGATGGACTGGAACGGATGGCCCGTTTATTCTATCGTGAAGTCTTCTGATTTAAATCCGCTGTAATACCTACCGGAGAAGGCGGTGAACTTCAGGACACAATAATCGGGATCAGTCACTCCTTCGGGATAGTACATAGTGTCGCCTTCCTGCCATATCATTTCCTTACTGGTGCTGTCCGTCAGTATCTCCATCGTGCCGCGCAGCATTACGCCCTTGAAGAAGCGTGTGTTGCAGACGTAAAGGCATGCCCGGTTATTTTTGAGAAATTGCGAAACGCGCATCGACGAGGTGTTCGTTGATAGGTAAATGTGTTTGAGCCCTTCCCTTTTGCGGGTTTGCAACATGGCCTTGATGTTGGGAAAGCCTTCGGCATCCACCGAACCGACAAAGATGGTTTTTTCCTTGTCAATCATGTTTCCTACTGTTTTTTCTGCATCTCTCATTGTTTGTTTTTTTTATGGGTTATTGTTTCAAGGGCAAAGATAGCCGGTAAGTGGAACTTTTGTACAATAAAAAAGAAGGAGGATATGTCACTTTTCACGGTTTCTCCATTTTCCGGTAGGCGAGGGGAGTATACCCTATACATTGTCGGAAACTACGTACAAAGTAGGAGACGGTTGAGAAATGGAGTTCGGAGGCTATTTCTGAAATGGGGAGGTCGGTGTAGGTGAGCAGACGCTGGGCTTCGTCTGTAACCTTGTTGAGTATGTACTGCTTGGCGTTGATGTTTATGGCCGAAGAGAGGATTTCGTTCAGATAGTTGGGAGTGATGCATAGTTTATCGGCATAGAATTGTACAGAATGCTGCTCCCGGAAGTGCTCCCCAACCAATTCGAAGAATCGGCTGAGGTGGAAGCTGCTGATATCTTTATGTGGCTCCTTACCCGTCTCCGGAGGGATAGAGGTGCGGTAGGCACGGTTGAGTAGCATGAGGACTTCGTAAAGTAAGGCGCGTAATATGCCCGTATCGTGTGGGTGGAAAGAGTCGATTTCGACCTTTATGTCGTGCAGAAGTTGGAGTATTCGTGCATAGAGCCCGTTCGGCAGTTGGAGTTTGTCTACCATTTTTCCCATTCGGAAGAACGGGAGGTGCTGCACGAATAGTGGGTCTTTGAAGAAAGAGGTCAAAAAGGTATCCTCAAAAATTAGAGCATGACCGTTGCCGATACGGTCTGTGTCCCAACTGCGCACCTCACCTGGTTTGGAGAAGAATACATCACCGGGAGCTGCCAAGTGTGTCCGGTTACCGATAGTGAATTCTCCTTCTCCTTCTGTGATGAAGGTGATGTCATAGTAGGTCAGAATATGTACTTTTCCCTGGGTCAAGAATTTCCGGGTATACTGCAAATCAACGACATCTATCAGAAGTTCGCTTCCGTACTTAGTTTTGTAGAAATTGTATCGTGGGATGGCATTTTTCATGGCTTAACATTGTATGATGGCAGTAAAGTTAGAGAAAAAGCTGCTCCGTACAATAGCGAATAGGAAAATGTTGGGTAAAGACCGGGAGTTTTGTTTATCTTTGCACCCGCAATTATCAATCGCCTTGCAACGATTGTCTGGAATTATCATATTATGAAACAGAAACGAATACCATTGGTGGGCAGACAATACCTTGTGCCCTTCATTTTGATTACCTCTCTTTTCTTTTTGTGGGGATTTGCCCATGCCATTCTGAATGTACTGAACAAGCACTTTCAAGAGATACTGGATATCACGAAGACACATTCGGCCTTTATACAGATGACGATGTATATGGGATACTTCATTATGGCCATTCCTGCAGGATTTTTCATCAGTCGCTTCGGATACCGCCGGGGTGTGGTATTCGGTCTGTTGCTTTACGGCGTCGGTTCGCTGCTCTTTATCCCCGGGCAGCATTATCTGTCTTTTAATCTTTTCTTGTTTGCATTGTTCGTGATAGGCTGTGGACTGACGTTTCTTGAAACTGCCGCCAATCCTTATGCCACAGAATTGGGCGCAAAGGAAACTGCTGCCAGCCGGCTGAATTTCGCGCAATCCTTCAACGGTCTGGGATGTATCTGTGCACCGGTACTGGCTGGACTGCTGCTCTTCTCGAAGGATGGGCAGACGGGCTCGGGTAATGTCGCATTGCCCTATATCTGCATGGGGGTAATTGTGTTGCTGGTAGCGTTGGTCTTTTCAAGAATCAAGTTGCCCGAGATTGAACATAGTGTGGAGGTGGACGAAGCTGGTAATAAGGTCGGATTGTGGTCACACCGGCTTTTCATTTTCGGGCTGATAGCCTTGTTTGCCTATGAGGTCGGCGAGATTTCCATCAACAGCTTCTTCATCAACTACGTGGTGGAGCAGAATTGGATGAATGCCCGCGAAGCTTCCGTAGTGCTTTCTTTCGGTGGACTGGGATTATTTATGTTAGGACGTTTTGCCGGTAGCTGGATTATGGGACGTGTGCGTGCCGAGAAGATGTTGCTGGTTTGTGCTACGGGCACTGTGATGACTACCTTGTTGGTGTTGCTGGATGTAGGAATGGTGTCGCTTGCAGCTCTGTTGTGCGGATATGCATTTGAGGCTATTATGTTTCCCACGATTTTTGCACTTTCCTTGCGCGGGCTGGGCAACCATACCAAGAGGGCTTCCTCTTTCCTGATGATGTCTCCCGTGGGAGGCGTGGTAGGTCCGCTGTTGATGGGACTGGTGGCAGACCATACGACGATGGTGTGGGCGTTCATCGTACCGCTGGTTGCCTATTGCGTGGTGTGGGCATATGCCCGCAAGATGGTGTCCGTCTCTACCGCTTCTTCAATATAGAAGGAAGCCTGCGACTCCGGCAAGGATTATCAGTAAGATAGGGTGGAGGTTCCACTTCCACGTCACGCCGAAAGCGGCTGCAAAGATAAGTATGCTTTTGTAATCTATGAAATTTTCCTTGTTCATCAGCAATAGGGCAGCAGCAGCTATCAATGATACGGACATGGGCAGCAGTCCCGACATTGCCGCCTTGATGTATTTGTTGTCCTTGCATTTCACGAAGAAGTAAGAGATGAGCAATACCAGGATGAACGAGGGAAGACATACTGCAATGGTGGTCACGACAGCTCCCCACACGCTTTGAGTAACTGCATAGCCCACATAGGTGGCACTGTTGATGCCTATCGGACCAGGCGTCATCTGCGAGATGGCCACTACGTCCGTGAATTGTTGCAGGGTGAGCCAGTGATGGTGGTCCACCACCTCATATTGGATGAGGGACAACATGGCGTAACCGCCTCCGAAACCGAACATTCCGATTTTTAGATATACCAATATCAGCTGCCAATAAATCATATCTGTAATTTTCTCAGTTTATCTTTTAACCATAATGTATAGAGCATTCCTCCTGCAATTCCTGCAAGGACAATGTATACGGGGGATAGCCCGAATTGCCAGATGAGTATGGTGGCGATGGCTGGAAGCACCAGTTGCCAATACTTCAGCTTCAGTGCCCGTGCAGCCGAAATGCAGGGTATCACAATCAGTGCGACTACTGCCGGACGGATACCGTTAAAGATGCGTATCATCACCTGGTTGTCCTGAAAATGAGCGAAGAACATGGCTATCAGCATCATGATGACAAAAGAGGGGAGGATTGTGGCAAGTGCACACACCAGGCTACCTTTTACTTTATGCAGCTTGTAGCCGACGAATATGGATATATTGACAGCAAAAACACCGGGAAGTGACTGGGTCAACGCAAACATTTCCATGAAATCTTCTTTACTCATCCATCTCTTTTTTACGATTTCCCGTTCAATGAGAGGTATCATAGCGTATCCGCCACCGATAGTGAACATTCCTATCTTGGCAAAGGTCATAAAAAGCAGTAAATATTTCATTATTTCTCTTCGGGTGACTTTCTTTTGCAAAGAAACCCAAATTAATCAACATATACAAATTAGGGGGATAATATTTATTTATTAATATTTTATATTACAGGGCTATATTCTTAAATCTATTTAAAAGGAGAATATTCCGTCGTAAATAAGCTTTATCTTTAACACGTAATTACAAATAATATAAATGTAGATATGATACAGATAGTGCAATTACATGGTACGGATAAAAAGCTGTACGAGCTTGTAGCCCCTTTGGTTATGAGCCCGGAAGTGCTGAAACAGAACTACAATTACCCTTTCCGGACATCGGAAGAGTACGAGTGGTTTGTTGCTCTGGATAATAAACATGTTGTAGGTTTTGTGCCGGTGGAGCACAAGAAGTATGAATGTGTCATCAACAACTATTATATTAAGGAAAGGAATGTTGACACGCTAAAATTGCTTCTGGAAAAGGTACTTGAGAAGCAGGGCGAGGAGAGTAGTCTGACGGCTGTTAGCTTTGTTGAAGATAGGGATGTCTTCAGCGAGCTGGGCTTTTTGGAAGACAAGGTATGGACCCGTTATGTGAAAATGAAGAAAAACAGATAATTATGGCTACACCCAAAAATGTGTATGAACTGGCGCAAGAACGTCTTGATGTGATTTTTAGGGAATTTGACACGATATGCGTCTCTTTTTCGGGAGGAAAAGATAGTGGAGTGTTGCTGAATTTGTGCATAGACTATATCCGCCGGAACCGGCTGAACCGTAAACTGTGTGTATTCCATATGGACTATGAGATACAGTACAGCATGACCATTGATTATGTGGACCGGGTATTGGAGGCGAATAAGGATATATTGGAGGTGTATCGTGTTTGTGTGCCTTTCCGTGTAACGACTTGTACGTCGATGTACCAGAGTTACTGGCGTCCGTGGCAGGAGGATTTGGAGGACATTTGGGTAAGGAAGATGCCGAAAGGCTGCCTCACTAAAGAGACGTTTCCTTTCTACACTCCCGAAATGTGGGATTATGAGTTCCAGATGCACTTTGCCAAATGGCTGCATGAGAAGAAGGATGGAGTGCGTGCCTGCTTTCTCATAGGCATCCGTACGCAAGAGAGTTTTAACCGCTGGCGCAGCATCCATCTGAACCGGAAGTATCAGATGTACCACAATTACCGCTGGACCTCGAAGATAGGCAATGACATTTTCAATGCTTATCCCATTTATGATTGGAAGACGACGGATATCTGGACAGCCAATGGCAAATTCGGCTTTGACTATAACCATTTGTATGACCTATATTATAAAGCCGGAGTCAATATCGAACGCCAGCGTGTGGCAAGCCCTTTTCTTTGTGAGGCACAAGAGAGCCTGAAGCTGTATCGTGTCATCGACCCGAATACTTGGGGAAGAATGATAGGGCGGGTCAACGGGGTGAACTTTACCGGTATTTACGGAGGGACGCGTGCTATGGGGTGGCAGACGGTCCGACTGCCCGAAGGGTATACGTGGAAAGGCTTTATGCAGTTCCTGCTTTCCACCTTGCCGGAAGAGACCCGGAGGAACTACTTGAAAAAGCTTACCGTCAGCATTGAATTCTGGCGTACAAAAGGGGGGTGTCTGGCTGACGAGACCATCCAGAAGCTGAGGGATGCAGGAGTGTCCATTGAAGTGATAAATATCACGAATTACAAGACAAACAAGAAGCCGGTGCGCATGGATTATCTGGATGATATTGACATCGCGGAATTCCGGGAAATTCCCACTTATAAGCGGATGTGCATATGCATCCTGAAGAATGACCATGCCTGCAAGTACATGGGTTTTGCCTTGAACAAGGAAGAGGCATACAAAAGAGACAAGATAATGGAACAATTCAAAAATATGATGTTATGAGCGTAGATAAAAGTCCGGTATATAACGTAAGGGCAATTCCAATAGAGAAAATACAAGCAAACGATTACAATCCGAATGTAGTGGCACCGCCCGAAATGAAGCTTCTGGAGCTTTCCATCTGGGAAGATGGTTTCACCATGCCTTGTGTCTGTTACTATGATGAGGAAGAGGATAACTACATCCTGGTGGACGGTTACCACCGTTATCAGGTGTTGAAGACATCCAAAAGAATTTATCAGCGCGAAAACGGGTTGCTTCCCGTGGTCGTGATTGACAAGGAACTTTCCAACCGTATGGCGTCCACTATCCGTCATAATCGTGCCCGTGGTACGCATAATATCGAGTTGATGTGCCATATTGTTGCGGAATTGGACAGAGCCGGTATGTCTGATGAATGGATAATGAAGAATATCGGAATGGATCGCGACGAAGTGTTGCGTTTAAAGCAAATTTCGGGTCTGGCAGACTTGTTTGCGAACAAGAACTTCAGCATTCCGGATAAGAAAGAAGAGTATGTGGCGGATAAATAAATGAATATTTCAGGGGTGGATTTTTTAATCTGCCTCTTTATATTCATTAACAAGTGAAATATTTCGTTGCAAACTTGCATAATTTAGTCAAATCGCCTACATTTGTCAGCATCAAAACAAACAGAATAGGTCCTATGTGCTTTAAGGCACTATAAAAAACATTACATGAAGAAAATTTTGGTTAGTGGCGGTGCTGGTTTTATAGGTTCTCATCTTTGTACCCGATTGATAAACGACGGGCATCAGGTGATTTGTCTGGATAATCTTTTCACCGGTTCGGAAGGAAATATCACTCATCTGAAGAGCAATCCCCGCTTTGAATTTGTACTGCATGATGTGGAAACCCCTTATGAGGCAGATGTGGACGAAATCTATAATCTGGCTTGTCCTGCTTCTCCCATCCACTACCAATATGATGCCATTAAAACCATCAAGACTTCTGTATTGGGCGCCATCAATATGCTGGGACTGGCCAAAAAGACGAATGCCAAGATATTGCAGGCTTCTACCAGCGAAGTGTACGGTGACCCCGTTATTCATCCCCAAGTGGAAAGTTATTGGGGAAATGTAAATCCAATTGGCCTCCGTTCTTGTTATGATGAAGGGAAGCGTTGTGCCGAGACATTGTTTATGGACTATCACCGCCAGAATGGAGTGCGGATCAAGATTATCCGTATATTCAATACGTACGGTCCTCGGATGTTGCCGAATGACGGACGGGTGGTTTCCAATTTCGTGGTTCAAGCATTGCAGAACCAGGATATTACAATATACGGTTCGGGTAATCAGACGCGAAGTTTCCAATATGTAGATGACTGTATAGAAGGTATGGTGCGGATGATGAACACGGAGGACGATTTTATCGGTCCGGTAAACTTGGGAAATCCGAATGAATTCTCCATATTGGAACTGGCGGAAAAGGTCATTAGGCTGACGAATTCCAAGTCGAAACTGATTTTCAAGCCACTGCCTCATGATGATCCCAAACAGCGTCAGCCGGACATCACTCTGGCAAAGGAAAAGTTGGGCTGGGAACCGACTATAGAGCTGGAAGAGGGTTTACAGTATATAATAGAGTATTTTAAGGAATATCGTTCCTAACTAAATAGTAATTTTGATAACGGGAAAAACAATATAGAAAGATGAACATGGAAATAAATCCTTCCGAATACAAGATTCTCATCGTTGACGATGTGATGTCAAACGTTTTATTGTTGAAAGTGCTTTTGACAAATGAGAAATTCGCGATTGCTACTGCAAGTAACGGGCGGCAAGCGTTGGAACAGGTGGAAAAGGAAAATCCTGATTTGGTTTTGCTTGACGTAATGATGCCGGACATGAGTGGTTTTGAAGTAGCTCAACATTTAAAGTCAAATCCGAATACAGCTGATATTCCAATCATCTTTCTGACCGCACTGAATAGTACGGCAGATATTGTGAAGGGGTTTCAGGTTGGCGCGAATGACTTCATCTCTAAGCCTTTCAATAAGGAGGAATTGATTATCCGTGTTACCCACCAAATATCTTTGGTAGCTGCCAAACGGTTGATTTTGAGTAAGACGGAAGAACTGCAACGTACTATTGCCGGGCGTGACAAGCTTTATTCGGTGATTGCCCATGACTTACGTTCTCCGATGGGATCCATCAAAATGGTGCTGAATATGCTGATATTGAACTTGCCATCTGAGAAAATTGGCGCCGAAATGTACGAGCTTCTGACGATGGCTAATCAGACTACGGAGGATGTGTTTTCATTGCTGGATAACCTGCTGAAATGGACAAAGAGTCAAATCGGTAAGTTGAACGTGGTTTATCAGGATGTGGACCTCGTCGAAGTGACAGACGGTGTCATTGAGATTTTCAGTATGGTGGCAAGCCTGAAGAAGATAAGAATCCGCGAGATGAAACCGGAAAAAATGATGGTCAACGCTGATATTGACATGCTGAAGACAGTGGTCCGTAACTTGTTGAGTAATGCCATTAAGTTCAGTAAGGAGAACTCAGAGGTACTGGTGAAGATGGAGGAAGTAGATGGTATGGCAGTTGTCAGCGTCCAGGATTATGGCTGTGGCATCAGCGAGGAGGGGCAGAAGAAGTTGTTGCATACTGATACGCATTTCAGCACGTTCGGCACGAACAACGAAGAAGGCTCGGGACTGGGCTTGTTGCTATGCAAGGATTTTGTCGTGAAGAATGGCGGTAAACTGTGGTTTACTTCCAAGGAAGGCGAAGGCTCCATATTCAGCTTCTCTATTCCGGTGAAGAAGTGATAACGAAGAAAATAGAACGGATGGTCCGTTGAAGTAAAACAGACCATCCGTCAGACTCAAATAGACCGTCTGTTACGGTCGTGCAGACCATCTGTTTCTTATGAACGGATGGTCTGTTTTTTTATCTCTTACACAGACTGCGGAAATCGCAATATTCACATTTCCGGGTATCCTCTGTTTGGCTGAATGTTTCTTCTTGGCTGAATATCTCCTGCAGGAGTCCGTGCAGCCGTTCGCGAAACTCGTCTTCGAAGAAAGCGAAGTTGTTGACCGGTACCTTGGGTTGTCGCGGCGCTCCCATTTCGATGACCGGGGAGTAGCTTTCGGAAGCTGCCCGGTGGATGTAGAGCAGGGAAGGGGCTACCTTCAGCGATTGCTTGCGGCAGAGGATGGCGGCGTACAGAAACGTCTGGAAAATATAGTTGGGACGGTTGTCGGCGGGAGTAAACAGTTGTTCTATATTTTCAGGAGTCTTGGGAGTACCGCCTGTCTTGTAGTCCACGATACGTAGCGTGTCTCCTTTGCTGTCCAGGCGGTCGATGGTACCGCCTATCTGTAAGGCAAGCTTTCCTTGCGGAGTATCTATTTCCATCATTTCTCTGACGTCCTGTTCCATACCCTCCATACGGAACGGGGCATATTGCAGGTCATTGCGCAGAAGCTGGCGCAGGTAAGAGGCAATGACTTTGGAATGGATAAGCTGCGTACCGTTATATTCCGGTTGCTCCGTAAGGGGCACATGGAAGAACTTTTCTTTAAAAGCATTGTCCACATAGGCTTGCAGGCGGACATCGTCTTTCAGTAACTGTTCCAGGTCTTCTTTACGTATTTCCCGTCCGTTGGTTGTCAGTTCGTTGTACACCAGTTCGGCAGAACGGTGGAAGATGGTGCCGAAGAGGGCGGAGTCTATTTCGGCGCTTACTTCATCGAGAGCCTTCAGGCCGGCTACGTATCGGTAGTAGAATTTCAGCCGGCAGTCCAGATAGGCATTGAGGGCGGAGGGGGAGAAGAACGCTTTGGGACGTCGGTGGATGTTGTAGGCGTCGAACATCTGTTGCAACATCTCCGGTGTCTTGTGAATCTCAATTTCCAGGGCTTGTTGTGGAGATTGTCCGGCTTCAAGGTACTCAAGGGAGATGTTGTGCGGCGACTCTACCAGGAATTGCAGCATGAAGCGGGACATCTCCCCGCGGTTCAGTCCGTCCGAAGAGATGTTATATAATAAGGTGACGTTTTCTGCCCGTTGGATGAGGCGGTAGAAGTAGTAGGCATAGACGGCATTCTTGTGTTCTATGGTGGTCATGCCGAAGGCCTTCCTCAGGTTGTAGGGAATGAAGGAGGAGTCGCCTCCGGCTTTGGGCAATTGCCCTTCGTTGAGGGAGAGCATGATGAGGTTGCGGAAATCGAGGTTACGCGTTTCCAGCACCCCCATTACTTGCATGCCGATGGCGGGTTCTCCGTGGAAGGGAATGTTGGCAGAGGTAAGCAAGCGGTTCAGCAGTCGCTTCAGCGTGTCTGTGCGCACACTACTCAATTCGCCGGTCTCTATCAGGCTGAGCAGGCGGTTGACGAGGGTGTAGCTTTTGAACAGAGACTCGCGGTACAGCTGGTTGAAGATGTCTTCCACGTCTTTTTCCTGGCGGTAGAGGACGGCCACTTCGCGAAGCAGTTCGGTGAGGTAGCTGCATAGGGCGGCGATGCCGTTCTGTGGTGTAAAGACTTGTTCAAGGAATGCGTCCTGCTTCAGCTCCGAGGGAAGGGGATAGAAGCGGTTGTCCCGGGTAAGCTGTTTTTCCAGTGTTTCGGCATTGGGGGAAAGTTGCCGGGTGTAAGGGTGTTTCAGCAGCGTGATTACGGTTTCGTAGATGTATCGTCCGGTACCTGCATGGTAGCCGGTAGTCTGTAGCTCTACAAGGGCGTTGATAAAACTGTACACCGGAGTTTGGGCAAGGGGAAATCCCATTGTGATGTTGACGTTCTTTACCTCTGCCGGAATGGAGTGGAGGACGGGAAGCAGTAGGGATTCGTTGCAAAGGACAACGGCAGTGTCTTTGAATGAAGAAGGGGTTCTTAATTCTTCATTCCCCCTAATCCATTGCGGCAAGTAGCGGGCTTGTGCATTTTCGGTAGAAGCGGAGATAAAGCGTACGTTCTTGGGTTTCCGCAGTACATCAAAAGAAGTTTCGGGCAGTTGGTTGGGAAACAGCTTTAGGTTGCGGAGGATGAATTCGCCTGCTTCGTGGGTATAGGGCGGCTTTTGCTCAAGGGGAAGACGGGTGTAGAACACGTCGTAATCCCAATAGAACATTGCTTTCCCGGCATCCTGCAAGAGCTGGAAGAAACGGGTTTCTACTCTATTCAGCACGTTGAAGCCGACAAATACATAGCGGTCGTAGCGCAGTCGGTCGGTGTCGAGTTGCTCCATGACATTGCGGTACATCATGCCTTCGTAGGCGATGCCCAGTTCTGTAAGATTGCGGCGGTAGTGGCGGTAGATGTCGCCCAGTTTATCCCAGAGGGAGATGAATTTGGCTTTCAGCTCCGTGCGCTTTTCTATGGAAAAGTTCTGGAAGAACTGGCGGATGGCTTCTTCTTGTTCTTGGTCGAGGAAGTCGTAATCGTCCATAATGTTCTTCAGTTCTTGCAGGTTGCTGAAGAGTTTGTCGGCATCTACAAGGTTTTTGTCTACGTCATCGAAATCGCTGATGAGCAGTTCTCCCCAGAAGTAGAAGTCATCCAGAGTTTCTTCGCTGCGGGTCTCTTCGCAGAACACCTTATACAGTTCGCA
Source organism: Bacteroides sp. AR29 (assembly GCF_900217715.1). Lineage (NCBI taxonomy): Bacteria > Pseudomonadati > Bacteroidota > Bacteroidia > Bacteroidales > Bacteroidaceae > Bacteroides > Bacteroides sp. AR29. Next base: position 27,467 of record NZ_OBMS01000025.1, on the reverse strand, counting down.
TACCAGGCGGATAGGGTCGCCGGACTTCAATGGAGAGAGTTGCCGGAACAGTTCGCTGATGCTGACGTAGGCAGGCGACCACAAAGGGCGGTCCGTTTCAGTTGCCAGATATTCGTTGAAGAACAGACTGGCACGTTTGTTGGGGAAAACGATGGCGGTGCGCGAGAGGTCGTTTCCTATTTTGGCGTAAAGGTCGCGGGCGACCAGTTGGAGGAATGTTTCCATGATTTAGTTGATAATTGATAATTAATAGTGGATGGGGAGTGAGTTATACCGGTTCTATGTTGTTCTCCTCTACATACCACAAGTAACCCCGTATATTTTCTGCGACATACCCCATGCGGACCAGCAGTTGCATGTATCCCTGCACCTGCTTGTTGTACTTCTTGTTTGGCTTTCCGAACTTGAAGTCCACCACTACGATTTCTTCGCCACGCATCATCACGCGGTCCGGGCGGCGTGTCCGCAGTTCACCGTTTTCCTGCCAGATGATGTCGCATTCATTGAATAGCTGCCACGTTCCTGAATACCAGTCCTTGACTTGAGGCAGGGAGAAAGCGCGTTGGGTGAGATTGCGTATTTCTTCTTCCGTCTCACTCCGTCCAATCACACCTTCAAAGACGAGCTGGCTGATGGCATTGTCAATGTCTTTTTCCGTTTCGATGGCAGAGAATAGGGTATGCAGCAAACGTCCCCGGTTGATGAAGCGCTGGCTGGACTCTGCTTCGTCCACTCCTGCTATGAAGTCTGCCGAACGGTTGGATTGCCGGAACTCGATGTCGTGGAGCATGCTCTCCATGTGGACGGGCAGTTTGACCGGCTTTTGCGAAAGTCTGTTGACTGGTTGCTGTTCGTAAACCTCAGGTTTACGTTCGCAGTATAGAGGTTTCTGTTCGTAGTATAGAGGTTTAGCTTCGTCGTTAGCAGGGTTGTCTGCGTCATGCTGTGAGACGGGGACGGGGGAAGGGCAAATCTTGCCGTTCTCATATATGGAAGCCTCTTCGTCCCAACTGCCTGCTCCGTCTTTGGCTATGTGGGGCAGGGTGTTGGCAAGGAGTTCGGATATGGTTCCTTTCTGTTCCTTCCGGCTCCAGAGGATGAGGTTCTTGCCGGCACGGGTAAAGGCCACGTACAGCAGATTCAAATTGTCTACCCACAGCTGAAGACGTTCGTGCAGATAGTCCTGCCGGTATATGGATTCCGCCATGGTGGTGGAATAGTTCACCGGTACTAAGCTGATGGCATTATAAGGCTCTTCCGGTGGGGCGCACCACACCAGCTGGTTGTTGGTTTCGTTCTCCAGCTTCCAGTCGCAGAAGGGAATCAGTACGGTATGGAATTCCAGTCCTTTGGACTTGTGGATGGAGAGGATGCGTATGCCGTCCATCTCACCGCTGGGGATGGTTTTGCTGCAAAGGGTTTCGTCCCAGTAGCGGATGAAGCTGGCCAGTTCGGAAGAATTGCTTTGCAGATACTCCGTCACAGCATCGAAGAAGGAGAAGAGGTAGGCATCCTGCTTTTCAATGCGGCTCATGCCGAAGATGCTGAACAGTTCTTCCAGTAACTCATACAAAGGCATCAAGCGCAGCGTTTCCCGTCGGGAGGTAAAGGTTTCGGGCAGGGGAGTGGCTATGATGAATCCCGACTGCTCGTCATTTGTCATTTGTAATTTGTAATTCTCCATCAGCGCAGCCTCCGCAATCTTGTTCTCCGGATTCGATAGGCAGCGCAGGGCATCCATCAGCATGCAGATGGCAAGGGAGGCATCCAGACGGAAAGCTTCGTCGGACACGACAGAAAGATGCAGTTCTTTGTCAAAATAGTCGGCTATCGGCGGGATATTCTTGTTCTTGCGGACAAGGATGGTGATATCATTCAGTGTTACGCCCTCTTCCAGCAGCCGTTGCACCTCTTCTCCTAAAGCGAGAAGGGTCTGCTCTGTATAGTTGTGTTCATCGTCCGGTTCCAGGAAGGTGGCTTTTACGTAGCCGTACTCCGTGCTCTTGGGCGATTCCTGCACTACGTCGGCATAAGCGCGTTTCAGGGGTAGGCAATCCTCTTTCAGTTCGTTTAGGTGTAATGCATTGAGGTAGTCTATGGCAGCGGTAAATACCTGGTTGTTGAAACGGATAATGTTGGTTTCGCTACGCCGGTTTGTTTTTAGGGTTTCCACACGGACGGGGAAGGAGTTTAAGTTTAATTCTTTATTTCCCAAGCTGTTCAGTATTCCCCAGTCCCCGTTCCGCCAGCGGTAGATGGACTGCTTCACATCTCCCACAATCAGACTGTCGGCTCCTTGCGAAAGTCCTTCGAGCAACAGCAGACGGAAGTTGTCCCATTGCATGCGGCTGGTGTCCTGGAATTCGTCAATCATGACGTTGCGTATGTTGGCGCCGATTTTCTCGAAGACGAACGAAGAGTCACCCTCGCGCACCAATTTGTGCAGCAGGGCGTTGGTGTCCGAAAGTAGAAAGCGGTTATGTTCTCGGTTCAGTGTACGTACCTCTTCGTCAATATGGTTGAGGAGTTGTAGTTTGTTGAGATGCTGGAGCGAGAGACGGCAACTGTTCAGGGTGCGGTTGCGTTGCGGACGCATTCTTTCGGCTTCCTGCAGTAGAGGTATCAGGCTGGTTTTTGCCAGACAGATGATGTCGTCCTTTCGTGAGGATGTTTTCGTTGCCCAGTTTTTTGCATCTGCCAGGCTGTTTTGCAGGGTGGCGTTCAGCACATCTTTGTCAGACAGTCTGCCGTCGCGCAGTTTGCGGAAGTAACTGCCGATGCCTCGGGCACCTCCTTTCAAGTCTTCGGGAGTGAGGGCATGCCCTTCCAGTTCGCCTTCAAACTGGTCGTAGAAACTTTTCATCTGTTCCAGAGCCTCGGTTTCCATATCGCGCAGCACATCCCGGTAGAGTTTCAACGTGTTCGGAGTACGAAGGCATTGCCGTAGTTTTTCGCCGCGTTCTATGTAGCTTTCATCGAAGATGTTTCGTCCGAAACTTTTCACCTCATTCGATACGTTCCAGCGTTTGTCGTCGCGGATGCGCTCGTCGATGTAGTCCAGCAGCCATGCCAGCACGGGAGAAGTGGGGGTAAGCTTCTCGATGAGGCTGTCTACGGCATCACTCAGCACTTCACTGTTGTTCAGCTCTATGTTCAGGTTAGGACTCAGTTCCAGTTCGCGGGCAAGGTTGCGCATCACAGATTGAAAAAAGGAGTCGATGGTTTCCACGCGGAAACGGCTGTAGTCATGCAGCATGTATTGCAGTGCCATGCCGGCCCGTTGACGAATCTCCCCGTCCGTCAATCCGTCCCCGCCTTCTTCTTTAATTTTTAATTTATAATTTTTAATTCTCTCCAAGTATGCTTCGGAAGAAGGTGCTCCCTTCCAGATACCGTAAAGCTGTGTCAGTATGCGCTCCTTCATCTCTGCCGTAGCCTTGTTGGTGAAGGTTACGGCAAGTATCTGCCGGTAGGCGCGTGGATTGATTATCAAATGCTTGATGTATTCCACAGCCAGCGTAAAGGTCTTGCCTGAGCCGGCAGAGGCTTTGTATACTAATAATTCCATGTAAATTGCTGCATTGAGTATGTATCTGCAAACGTACACAAAAATAATGAGAAAAATAAATGCTTCCCTGCTTTCTCTTATAGAAAGAAGTGGGAAGCATCCATTATTGAGGGGCTATGTGTAGGGGCTGTGCTACATTACCGGCGTCTGGAAAAGAAATACAAATCCTTTGCTGTCTTTCAAATCCTTTATGGCATCTCCGGCATAGATTTCTCCGTTTGTCAGTGAGAGTTTCTTGATTCCTGCATTCGGGCTAAAATCGATTTTCTTCAGGTCGAGCCAGAACAAGTTAGGGGTCAGTGTGGACTCAAAATAATATACTTTGTTCTTCTGGTCGGATACAGAACGCCAACGGGTGGAGGAGATATGGGGCTTGTCCGGTGTGGTGATACCGAACGGTACAGAAACATTGCGCATTACGCTCAATACACTGGGTACAGCAATCTTTGCATCCGCTGTTTGCGGAATGGCATTGATGTAGAACGATGCGCGTACAAAGCGGTCACTGGAGCGGTTGGTTCCCGGCAACATATTCAGTCCGCCTACCTCTTTCCAATAGTCGTTGATAGCCAGCTGGAGTTCATATTTGGGAGAGTTGGTCATTACTTGATACTGCTTGCCTTCATGTATCTCAAGGTTTCCGTCTATGTATTCCAGGATAGCCGTGTTTCCGGTTTCATCTGTGATGGCCAGATGCAGGGTGGAAGCGGCTCCGTTGGGCAGGTCTGGTGCATCAATGCGGAAGGATTCTTTTTTCAGTTCATCCACAGCTTCGCGTACGGTTGCAAAATTGTCGAGTACGTATTGCGTCCAGATACTGATGCCCATAATCGGGCGGTTGTCTCCCGGGCGGTGGTAAACGGACTCCGGAAGGAAGAGCAGGCTGGCAACCAGACCTTTCTCGTTCATACCGTCGCAGGTACCTATGTCATAACCGGCGGCAATGACGCTACCGTACTTGGAAGTCCAGTTCACTGTATTCCCTTTGTTGTAGCCTGCCCTTTGCATGCCTCGTGGGAATACATAGATGTTACTCATAAGGTCTTCTTTCCAGTCCATCGTACGTCCTGTAATGACTGTATTGTCAGGACCGATGTAGGTGGCTCGGGTACACGCTTCTGTTTGTTGCACACTCATGGAGGCTATGGCAGCCAGTGCAACAGCTATTGTCTTTATTGGTTTATTCATCTCGCTTTTGTCTTTATGAATTAATACTCTGTTTCATAGAATAACAAAAGGAGGGGAGTATAGTTTGAGAAAAAGAGGTGAAATCCCTTACTCGTCTTTTTCTTTCAGCAATTCCTCCATCTTCAGCACCTCGTCCCGATACTGTGCGGCTTCGATAAAATCGAGTTTCTTGGCAGCCTCCTGCATAAGCTTCTTGGTACGTTCGATACTCTTTTCCAGTTGCTTGCGGCTCATGTACTGTACTATAGGGTCGGCAGCCATCGTAGATGTACTTTCTTGTTCCACATAGGGGCGGGGAGTGCTGGAAGTGAACTTCTCGCTGCTGAGGACGGCTTCGCCGGAAGCCTCGTTGGTGGCAAACACATTGAGGTTCTTGGCTTTCTTGATTTGCTGTGGTGTGATGCCGTGCTCTTCGTTGTACTTCAACTGCTTCTCGCGACGGCGGTTGGTCTCGTCGATGGTCAGTTGCATGCTGTCCGTTATTTTGTCGGCATACATGATGACCATACCGTTCACGTTACGAGCGGCACGTCCGGCAGTCTGTGTCAGTGAGCGGTGGGAACGAAGGAAACCTTCCTTGTCTGCATCGAGAATGGCAACGAGAGAGACTTCAGGCAGGTCGAGTCCTTCACGCAGCAGGTTGACACCAACAAGTACATCGTAAACGCCCTCGCGCAAGTCACCCATAATCTTCACACGTTCCAAAGTGTCTACGTCGCTGTGGATATAATTACACTTCACGTTGTTGTTCAGCAGATATTCCGTCAGTTCTTCAGCCATTCGTTTGGTGAGGGTGGTGACGAGGGTACGCTCGTTCTTCTCGATGCGTACTTGGATTTCTTCCATCAGGTCGTCTATTTGGTTGTGGCTGGGACGCACCTCAATAATGGGGTCTAACAGTCCCGTCGGGCGGATGACTTGTTCTACTACGATGCCTTCGGATTTCATCAGCTCATAGTCTGCCGGTGTGGCGCTGACGTAAATCACTTGTTTGGCCATCTCTTCGAATTCATCGAATTTCAGCGGGCGGTTGTCCATGGCAGCCGGTAGGCGGAATCCGTACTCCACCAGGTTTATCTTGCGGGCGCGGTCACCTCCGTACATGGCACGTATCTGCGGGACGCTGACGTGGCTTTCGTCAATGACTATCAGGAAATCTTCGGGGAAGAAGTCCAGCAGGCAGTAGGGGCGGGTACCGGCAGCACGCCCGTCAAAGTAGCGAGAATAATTCTCAATGCCGGAGCAATGTCCCAATTCGCGTATCATTTCCATATCATAGGTCACCCGTTCCTGCAAGCGTTTGGCCTCGAATGGGCGGCCTTCGTTTTCAAACCATTGCACCTGCTTGTGAAGGTCATCCTCTATTTCGTGTATGGCACGCAACGTGGCTTCCTTGGTGGTCATGAAGAGGTTGGCGGGATAAATCTTGTAGGCATCGAACTTGGCGACGGTAACGCCGCTCATAGGGTCCACTTCCTCAATACTGTCTACCTCGTCTCCCCAAAAGGTGACGCGCAGCAAGTTGTCGGCGTAAGCCAGATAAATGTCCACCGTATCGCCTTTCACGCGGAAATTGCCGCGGTTCAGGTCAATGTCGTTGCGTACATAAAGACTGTCCACCAAGCGTCGCAGGAAGACATTGCGACTGAAATTCTTGCCTTGCTGTACTTCGATGACGTTGTTGTAGAAGTCTGCCGGATTCCCCATGCCGTATATGCACGAAACGGAGGATACCACCACTACATCTTTCCTGCCCGAAAGCAGGGCAGAGGTGGCGGCAAGGCGCAACTTGTCTATCTCGTCGTTGATGGCGAGGTCTTTTTCTATATAGGTGTCCGATGATGGCAGGTAGGCTTCGGGCTGATAGTAGTCGTAGTAGGACACATAGTATTCTACGGCATTGTTCGGGAAGAATCCCTTGAACTCGCTGTACAACTGGGCAGCCAGCGTCTTGTTGTGGCTCAATATCAGCGTTGGCTTGTTGATGTTGGCAATGACGTTGGCTATGGTGAATGTCTTTCCGGACCCGGTGACACCGAGTAATGTTTGTGCAGGAAGTCCCTCATGCACGCCCTCGGTCAGCTGTGCGATGGCTTCCGGCTGGTCACCGGTAGGTTGGTAGGCGGATGTCAGTTCGAATTTGTTCATTTTCTCTTCTTAGAAGCGGCAATATTCGGTAAAATCTTTGAGATAAACAAAATTTTTTTGTTTACTTTGCAGCTATATTGATAACAACCATTAATAATTGTAATACAACGAAGAACATGATTTGGAATGAAAGCATCGAATGCATGGATCGCGAAAGCCTTCGTAAAATCCAGAGCATTCGTCTCAAAAAGACTGTGGAGCGTGTGTATCATGACACTCCTTTTTATCGTAAGAAAATGCAGGAACTGGGAGTTACTCCCGATGACATAAACAGTATAGATGATATTGTAAAACTGCCTTTTACTACCAAGTACGACTTGCGGGACAATTATCCCTTCGGCCTCTGTGCCGTACCTATGAGCCAGATTGTGCGTATTCATGCCTCTTCCGGCACAACCGGAAAACCCACTGTGGTAGGCTATACCCGAAAAGACCTTTCAGCATGGTCCGAATGCCTTTCACGGGCCTTTACCGCCTATGGTGCCGGTAGCTCGGATATTTTCCAGGTGTCCTACGGTTACGGACTTTTTACCGGCGGACTGGGTGCGCATGCCGGTGCCGAGAATATCGGCGCTTCCGTCATCCCGATGTCCAGCGGCAATACGGAGAAGCAGATTACACTGATGCATGATTTCGGTTCTACCGTACTTTGCTGCACGCCCTCATACGCCCTCTATCTGGCAGATGCCATCAAAGACTCCGGTCTTCCCCGTGAAGAGTTTAAGTTGAAAGTGGGAGCCTTCGGCGCCGAGCCGTGGACCGAAAGTATGCGTCGGGATATTGAAACCAAGCTGGGTATCAAGGCATTTGATATTTATGGGCTTAGTGAGATTGCCGGTCCCGGTGTAGGTTACGAATGCGAGTGCCAGCACGGTACCCACCTCAATGAAGACCATTACTTCCCCGAGATTGTAGACCCGAAGACCCTCGAACCGGTTGCCCCTGGAGAAACCGGCGAATTGGTGTTCACTCACCTTACCAAAGAGGGGATGCCGCTGTTGCGCTACCGTACCAAGGACCTCACCGCCCTGCACTACGATAAGTGCTCCTGCGGACGTACACTGGTTCGTATGGACCGCATCTTGGGACGTAGTGATGACATGCTGATTATCCGTGGTGTCAACGTGTTCCCCACGCAGATAGAGTCCGTTATCCTCGAAATGCCGGAGTTCGAGCCTCACTACCTCTTGCTGGTAGACCGCAAGAACAATACCGACACCATGGAGTTGCAGGTTGAGGTTCGTCCCGAATACTATTCCGATGAAATCAACAAGATGCTGGCTCTGAAGAAGAAGCTTGTGGCCCGCCTGCAGAGCGTACTCGGTCTCGGCGTAGATGTCCGTTTGGTAGAACCGCGCAGTATTGAGCGCAGCGTAGGCAAAGCCAAGCGCGTCATCGACAACCGCAAATTGTAAATCGCCAAATTGTACATGGTAAATCGTAAATCGTCAAATAGTAAATAAACCTATGGTAGCAAAACAACTTTCCATTTTTCTGGAGAACAAGTCCGGTCGCCTCACAGAGGTGACTGAAGTTCTTGCAAAAGAAGGTGTCAACCTTTCTGCTCTATGTATTGCAGAGAATGCCGATTTCGGTATCCTTCGTGGCATTGTTTCCGAACCGGATAAAGCATATAAGGCTTTGAAAAATAATCACTTCGCAGTGAACGTAACGGATGTAGTAGGCATCAGTTGTCCCAATATCCCCGGCTCATTGGCGAAAGTGCTCCGTTTCCTCTCCGATGAAGGCGTGTTCATCGAGTACATGTATTCCTTTGCCAATGGTGAAACGGCCAATGTCATCATCCGTCCCAACGACATGGATAACTGTATCCGTGTATTGACAGAAAAAAAGGTCGATTTGCTGGCGGCAAGCGAACTCTATAAACTGTGAAAACGAAGGATTAGGGAGGAAGGATTAGGGATGAGGACTATGCAGTTGATAGCACAGTCACTAATCCCTAATCCTTCACCATTCATCCCTAATTCCTGCCCGTTCGTCTGGTTTTTGAAAAATTAAGGCTCGTATCGTTGCTTTATTCGATGCGAACCTCTATCTTTGCGCATTATTTGAACAAAAGTAATGAAGAAGAACATCCTAATAACTCTGCTTGCAGCATTGCTGCTCTCCTCGTGTGGAGAATACAACAAATTGCTGAAAAGCACAGATTACGAATACAAGTACGAAGCGGCAAAAAATTACTTCGCAAAAGGCCAGTACAACCGTGCTGCTACTTTGCTCAATGAATTGATTGCCATTCTCAAAGGTACTGATAAGGCGGAGGAATCCCTCTATATGCTGGGCATGAGTTACTATAACCAAAAGGATTATCAGACTGCTGCGCAGACTTTCATTCAATACTACAACGTTTATCCCCGCGGCACATTCACTGAATTGGCACGTTTCCATGCCGGTAAAGCTCTATATTTGGATACTCCGGAGCCGCGTTTAGACCAATCCGGTACGTATAGCGCCATCCAGCAGTTGCAGATGTTTATGGAATACTTCCCGCAAAGCTCCAAGAAAGAAGAAGCGCAGAACATGATATTTGCCTTGCAGGACAAGCTGGTGATGAAGGAGTATCTGTCTGCAAAACTTTATTATAATATGGGTAATTATCTGGGCAACAACTATCAGGCTTGCGTTATCACTGCGCAGAATGCTTTGAAGGATTATCCCTATACCAACCTACGTGAAGATTTATCCATTCTTATCTTGCGTGCCAAGTATGAGTTGGCTGTGTATAGTGTGGAAGATAGAAGAGCCGAACGTTACCGTGAAGCGGTGGATGAATGTTATGCCTTTAAAAACGAATTCCCTGAAAGCAAGTATACGAAGGAAGCCGACCGAATCTTCAAGGAGTCACAGAAAATGCTGGGCGAGGGAGGCGAAGAACAAGAGTAATTAGTAATTAATAATTTGTAATTAGAATTTGTTTTGAAATGCTTAGAAAAATCTCTTAAGGAGTATTTGTATAAATGCCACCGTTACCATTGCTTCTGCCGTTTCCGTCAGGAATTCGTAATCAATAGTGAGCCTTCTATAGTTTTCCAACCATGAGAAAGTCCTTTCAACAATCCATCGTTTAGGTACTACATTGAATTTTCTGGGGTTTTCTTTGGGTCTGAGTACAACCTCCAAGTCCCATCCGAACTTTTGTTTTGTCCACATAGCCAAATCCCCTTGATAACCTCCGTCAGCAAGTATCTTGCAGAGTCTTGGGAATTTGAAGGCAAGCTTTTCCATTGTGGGCACAGCCCCTTTACTATCATGAATGTTTGCTTCATGTATATTGATTGCCATCGGAAGTCCCAAGGTGTCAACTACAATATGTTCCTTTCGTCCTTTGATTTTTTTGTTTCCATCTATCCCCCTGTCCGTATCAACATGATGGGAAGTCTTGACACTTCTGGAATCAATAATCCCGAGGCTGGGACTCTCCTGTTTACCGACGGATTTTCTAGCCATACTGTGAAGAACGTCCATAAGTTCCTCCCAAACCCCTTCGAGTTTCCACTTGCGGAAATAGTAGTAAACAGTTTGCCAAGGGGCGAAGTCGGAAGGCAACATTCGCCATTGACAGCCACTTTTGCTGATATAGAATATGGCGTTCAGAATTTCTCTGAGACACTTTTTTCTAGTTCTTTCTTGTGGTTCTACAATATTTTTGATAACTTGCCACTGTTTTTCAGTTAGGTTAGTTGAATAATTGCTCATAACTATTTGTTTTGCAACCATAAAGTTACGAAAATTATTTCAATTAACCAACTGATTAACAGATAAATATAAATAATTTAATCATTTCAAAACAGCTTCTTAATAATTAATAATTTGTAATTAATACTATAGATAAATTTATGGATTACAGAAAGACAAATGCTCCTACTACTACGGTGACCCGTGATATGATGGAGTTGTGTGAGGATACCGGTAATGTATACGAAAGCGTAGCGATTATCGGAAAACGTGCCAACCAGATTAGTGTGGAAATCAAGAACGACCTTTCCAAAAAGCTTGCTGAGTTTGCCTCTTACAATGACAATCTGGAAGAAGTGTTCGAAAACCGGGAACAGATTGAGATTTCCCGCTATTACGAAAAACTGCCGAAGCCGACATTGATTGCAACACAAGAGTATGTGGAAGGTAAGATTTATTATCGCAATCCGGCTAAGGAAAAAGAAAAATTGCAGTAATGATACAGCGTATTCAATCTGTTTATTTGTTGTTGGTAACCGTCCTGCTGGTTGTGGCCATCTGCATGCCCGTAGGACAGTTCATCGGAGCGGACGGAGTGACGGCGCATGTTTTCAAGCCTCTGGGAGTGGCTTTGGCCGACGGAGGATTTCAGTCTACTTGGGGCTTGTTCGGAATATTGCTGCTCAGTGCACTGGTTGCCTTCTGTACGATATTCCTTTTCCGTAACCGTATGTTACAAATACGCATGACGATTTTCAGCAGCATCCTGCTGATAGGTTACTACATAGCCTTCTGCGTATTTATGTTTATTTTGAAGGGCGATTTGGATGCCACGGCTTTCCAGCTTGGATGGGCGCTTTGCCTTCCGGTGGTAGCCATCATCCTCAACTATCTGGCCTTCCGTGCCATCTACAAAGATGAGGTGATGGTGAAGGCTGCAGACCGTTTAAGAAGATAAGAAGGTTTATCTACTTGATAATAACAAAAGGCAGACCACGTATTTCATTCGGGATACGTGGTCTGCCTTTTTTATCGTTTCTGCTTGGGGTTCAGCCGTTCCCATTATACTGTTCCCATTAGAGGAGATAGTCGTTCCTACGAGTGAAACGGGTGTTTCCCTACAAGCATTACTTCTTCAAGTCAAAGAGATAAGTTACCTTGGCCGTAATGACTCCGTGTGCGGAGCGCGAGAAAAAGTCCTTCTTGGTGCTGCCATAGAAATCGGACAAAGCATAGTAGTATCTTCCTTCTACAATGAAATTGCCTGCCTTGGTGCGTAGTTCTATGCCTGCTCCACCTGCAATGCCGTAGTCGAATTTGTTGTCTATGGCTTTGCCGTGCTGTTCCACGGTGATGTTGGTGTAGGAGTCTGCTACAGTGCCGTCCCAGTCGCCGTCTATCTTTTCGCTGTCGCCAAGCAGGAAGCCTATCTGCGGACCGGCATGGATGAAGAATTGCAGACCGCGGTCCTTGCCGAAGGCCAGATGTGCCAGGAAGGGTATTTCCACATAGTTCATGGTGCGTGTGTAGCTCAGTGTGGGATAGTCCTCATAGTACTCGTCCCAACCGTGCTGCGAGAAGTTCAGCTCGATTTGTGCACCGCAAATCATGCTGAAATATTTCTCGGAGATATATCGGGCTGTCACACCACCGTTGATGCCCATCAGATTCTTCTGCTTGATAGAGGGAGAGAAGCTTACGCTATTCAGATTGATGCCTCCATTGACGCCCACAGCGAAGTTGTGGCGTTGCTCGCCCACCTGCGCATGCAGGGGCAATATACATGCACACATCAGCAGGGCGAATATGATGATTGTTCTCAGGTTCATGCTATAAGTTATAAGTTACAAGCTACAAGCTACAAGTTAATAGTTATATAGTGGATTATCAGATGATTAATCATTAATCCCTAATCATTAATCAAAGTCCAGCTTCACCAGCTCAAAATTCTTGGTGAAGTGCACAAAAAACACTTTCTTGTTGATGAAGCCCCCCCAGTTGTTTACCCGTTGGAACTTGAAGCCGGTCTGGATGGGCACCAGGTCCAGCCCCTGCATGTTCTTCTCGAAGGAAGAGCCATAGCGTGCAAGTCCTTTCAGGAAGAAATAACCGGTATCGAAGCCCAACATGCCGAATTTGGGATAGCGTTCGTCCATCTCCTTGCCATACCATCTGCGGTAGCTCTTGGTGAAGTTGATGGCGGCAGGAAGCAGGTTGTTGGTATAGAAAGAGGAATAGAAATAGGTGTCCAGTTCGAAGAAGGCTTCCAGGTGGTCTTTGGTGTAGGTCTGCCACTCCGGATAGCCGAACAGATGGACACGGCTTTCAGGTTGCTCGCGTACCAACAGCGTCAGTTGGGGAAGTATCTTAATCAATGTCAGGTTGCTGCCGGATGTGGGGATGAAGATATTCTCACGGTCCGTGCGTAATACTGTTTTCAGGGATTCTACAGTGACATCCTCTTTCAGGCTCTTCATCGGGATGGAACGGTTGCGCAGTTCGTCTTTCAGTCCCTTGATGAATTCTGCCTTGTCCTTGGCGCCCTGGCTGGCTTCAATGAAGATGACGTTGGCGTTGGGGAACTGGCGCACAAAGTGGTCGTACACCTCGGAGTACAGATAGGATTGGGGAGTATTTATCTGATAGACCGCCGGATTCTGGAATACCGTGTTGTCTTTCGATGTGAATGGTATCACCAGACGTGTGTCTTGTTTCTTGGCAAATTCGGCCAGCGGCTCGATGTGCTGTTGGTACAGAGGCCCGAATATGATGTCCATGTCCTTCATCTCGCTTTTGCCCAGAATGGAGTTCAGCGAGGCACTTTCGGGGCCCGAATTGTAAGTGTACAAGTCAATGGAAGTGCCGGTACGTTTCAGGCTGTCTACGGCCATCAGCAGGCCTTCGTAGTATTCCACCATACGGGAGGACTCACTCTTCGATACCCCGTCCAAAAAGGGGAGGATGACGGCAGCCTTGATGGTGCTGAAACGCTCTGTCTCTTTTCTGTTTTCGCGGAACAGCTCGCTGTTGGTAGGCGTGGCCTGCAACTGCGCGCTCTGCTCCGTCTGTGCCTTGGGGTAGGGGATGCAGAGGAAGGTTCCCTTCTTTATTTTGTTCTCGCCTTTCAGCTCCGGATTGGCGGCAATCAGCTCGGCTTCGCTGATGCCGTATTCGCGGCTGATGCTGAATACGGTTTCTTTTCGTTTCACCTTGTGCATGTCGCGGCAGCGCGACTCTATGGGACCGGGAATATTGTTGTTGGCAACCACTGTGTTGTTGCTCAGTGTCTCGGTCGGGGCCATGGTTTCGGCCTCGGTTGTGGAAGGAATGAGGATGACTTGTCCGATACGGAAATTCTCGGCGCTCAGTCCAGGGTTGGCGTCACAGATGGCTTTGGCAGATACGTTGTATTTCACAGTCAGCCGGTAGAGGGTCTCGCCGGATGCGATGGTGTGGTATGTTTCTTTTTGTGCGTTGGCGGCACTGCGGGGGATACGCAGCGTGCGTCCGATGAATATTCTCTCGTCACTGCCGGGATTCAGTTTGATGATGTCTGCCTGGCTGACGCCGTACATGCTGGCGATGGAGTAGAGACTTTGTCCTTTTTCGATGGTATGCAGGAAATAAGATTGGTTCTCTTGTGCCACTGCACCCAGCGTGCATGCGCCGGCAAGCAGCAGGGAACAGATAATGCGGTTAATCGTTTTCATTCAGTAATCGTTGGTTTATGTTTACAATTTCCCAAAGTAGCTGCAAAGGTACGAATATTGTGGCATTCAAACCAAAGGATTGCGTTAAGAAATAATATTGTGCATTTCAAAACTGAAAAATAGCGCTTTTCGGCTGATATTCGGGGGGAAACAGTTATTTTTGCAGTTAAAACGATAGGATAAATCAACATGCAAGAAGAAACAGAATATATCAATGTATATGGTGCGCGCGTGCACAACCTCAAGAATATCGATGCCGAGATTCCCCGTAACAGCCTGACTGTGATTACAGGCCTGAGCGGAAGCGGCAAGTCCTCTTTGGCATTCGATACTATTTTTGCCGAAGGGCAGCGCCGCTATATCGAGACCTTTTCAGCCTATGCCCGTAATTTCCTGGGAAATCTGGAACGTCCGGACGTGGATAAGATAACGGGACTGAGCCCGGTTATCTCCATCGAGCAGAAAACCACGAATAAGAATCCACGTTCCACGGTGGGTACAACGACAGAGGTTTATGATTACCTTCGTTTGTTGTATGCCCGTGCAGGAGAAGCTTATTCTTATCTCTCCGGCGAGAAGATGGTGAAGTATACCGAGGAACAGATACTCGACCTTATCCTGAAGGATTACAAAGGAAAACGCATTTATATCCTTGCTCCGCTGGTGCGCAGCCGTAAGGGGCATTACAAGGAGCTCTTCGAGCAGGTGCGCAAGAAAGGCTATCTCTACGTACGTGTGGACGGTGAGGTACGCGAAGTCTTGCCCGGCATGAAGCTGGACCGCTATAAGAACCACGATGTGGAGGTGGTGATAGACAAGCTGGTGGTGATGGACAAGGATGACACACGCCTGAAGAACAGCGTGGCCACTGCCATGCGTCAAGGTGACGGATTGCTGATGATACTCGATGCGCAGACGGATAGCGTGCGCCATTACAGCAAACGGCTGATGTGTCCCGTGACGGGGTTGTCCTATCGGGAACCGGCGCCGCACAACTTTTCCTTCAATTCGCCGCAAGGGGCATGTCCTAAGTGCAAAGGGTTGGGGGTGGTCAGCCAGATTGATATTGACAAGGTGATTCCCGACCGTGAGCTCTCCATTGCCGGAGGTGCCATCGCACCGTTGGGGAAAGCCAAGAACAGCATGATTTTCTGGCAGATTACCGCCTTGCTGGAGAAATATGAAGCGACGCTGAAAACACCGGTCAAAGACTTGCCGGAGGATGCCATCGACGAGATTCTCTACGGCTCGGACGAGCGTATCAAGATAAAGAGTTCACTGATAGGCACCTCTTCCGATTATTTTGTGACGTTTGAGGGGGTTGTAAAGTATATCCAGATGCTGCAGGAGAAGGATGCTTCTGCCACGGCACAGAAGTGGGCGGACCAGTTTGCCAAGACTGCCGTTTGCCCGGAATGTCATGGCGCCAAGTTGAATAAGGAAGCGCTTTCATTCCGCATTCACGACAAGAACATCTACGAATTGTCTACGATGGACATCAATGAGCTGTATGACTGGCTGGTAAACGTAGACCCGTATCTCAGTAGCAAGCAACAGCAGATTGCCGGTGAAATCCTGAAGGAAATCCGTACGCGGCTCAAGTTTTTGCTCGATGTCGGTCTGGATTATCTTTCGCTGAACCGTAGTTCCGTCAGCCTTTCCGGTGGTGAAAGCCAGCGTATCCGCCTGGCTACGCAGATAGGTTCACAGCTGGTGAATGTGCTGTATATATTGGATGAGCCGAGTATCGGCCTGCACCAACGCGACAACCAGCGCTTGATACACTCTTTGAAGGAACTGCGTGACATTGGCAACTCCGTCATTGTGGTGGAGCATGACAAGGATATGATGCTCGCCGCCGATTATGTCATTGATATGGGGCCGAAAGCCGGTAGGCTGGGAGGGGATGTTGTCTTTGCCGGTACTCCCCGTGAAATGCTACGGACGCATACGCTGACTTCCCAATACTTGAATGGTGAGTGTGCCATTGAGGTGCCTGCCAAGCGTCGCGAGGGCAATGGACACAGTCTGTGGCTGCGTGGCGCCAAGGGTAATAATCTGAAGAATGTGGATGTAGAGTTCCCGCTGGGCAAGCTGATTTGCGTTACCGGTGTTTCCGGCAGTGGCAAGTCCACGCTTATCAACGAGACGTTGCAGCCTATTCTTTCGCAGAAGTTCTATCGTTCACTGCAGGATCCTTTGGACTATGACAGTATTGAAGGGCTGGAATATATAGACAAGGTGGTGAATGTGGACCAGTCTCCTTTGGGACGAACGCCGCGTTCCAATCCTGCCACTTATACCGGTGTGTTTTCCGATATCCGCAATCTGTTTGTCGGCTTGCCCGAAGCGAAGATACGTGGATATAAGGCGGGACGCTTCTCCTTCAACGTCAGTGGCGGACGCTGCGAGGCTTGCCAGGGCAACGGCTACAAATGCATTGAGATGAATTTCCTGCCGGATGTGTATGTGCCTTGCGAGGTGTGCCACGGCAAACGCTATAACCGCGAGACGCTGGAAGTGCGCTTTAAAGGCAAGTCCATTGCCGATGTGCTGGATATGACCATCAACCGTGCGGTGGAGTTCTTCGAGAATGTGCCCCAGATATTGAATAAGATTAAGGTTATCCAGGAAGTGGGATTGGGCTATATCAAGCTGGGACAGTCCTCCACCACGCTCTCCGGAGGTGAGAGCCAGCGCGTAAAGTTGGCTACGGAACTCTCCAAGCGTGATACGGGCAAGACACTCTATATCCTCGACGAACCTACCACCGGACTTCATTTTGAAGATATCCGTGTACTGATGAATGTACTGAACAAACTTGTTGACAAAGGAAACACCGTCATCGTCATAGAGCATAATCTCGATGTCATCAAGATGGCGGACTACATCATTGATATGGGTCCCGAAGGTGGCAAGGGGGGAGGGGAACTCCTCTCCTGCGGAACACCCGAAGAGGTGGCGAAGAGCGAGAAAGGCTATACTCCGAAATTCCTGCGTGAAGAGCTGGGGGATAATTACTAATTTTGTAACTTGTTATGGTGAAAATTAATAAGACGAATGCAGCGCGGTTGCTCGACAAAGCCAAGATAGCCTATGAACTCATTCCCTACGAGGTGGATGAGAACGATTTGAGCGCCGTACATGTAGCCGCCAGTTTGGGCGAGGACATCAACTGCGTGTTCAAGACACTTATTCTTCACGGCGATAAATCCGGCTACTTTGTCTGCGTCATCCCGGGTGAGCACGAAGTGGATTTGAAACTGGCGGCAAAGGCATCGGGCAACAAGAAGTGTGACCTCATTCCGGTTAAGGAACTTTTACCTCTGACTGGCTACATCCGCGGAGGCTGTTCGCCCATCGGCATGAAGAAACCTTTCCCTACCTATATCCATGAAACGTGCCTGCGGTTTCCGTATATCTATATCAGTGCCGGACAACGCGGTTTGCAGCTTAAGTTGGATCCGAAGGATTTGGTAAGGGAAGTGCATGCAGAGGTTTGTGTTCTTTTTAATGAATAAATCTTCTATTTCTGCCGAGATATTTTAATTTTATAAGGAAATCTTCAATAGAATTTATATATTTGCAGGAATTATTCAAGAAATCAATCCAATTACTAATTCTAAAAACTAATTTTTATGTTCAACAAACACCCTAAAGGTCTGATTGCCGCATCCTTTGCTAATTTGGGCGAGCGTTTCGGCTTTTATACCATGATGGCCATTCTTGTACTTTTTCTGCAAGCCAAGTTCGGACTGGATGGAAAAGAGGCAGGTTTGATCTACTCAACATTTTATTTTTCTATTTACATTCTAGCATTGATAGGTGGTATTATTGCCGACAGAACCCGTAATTACAAAGGTACCATCTTTGCCGGTATTGTTTTGATGGCGGTAGGTTACTTGATGCTGGCCATCCCGTCTCCTACACCGGTTGCCAATAAGACCTTGTTTCTGGTGATTACTTGTGCAGCCTTGTTTGTCATTGCTTTCGGAAATGGTCTTTTCAAGGGAAATCTTCAAGCGCTGGTAGGGCAGATGTACGACAATCCCCAATATTCCAGCATGCGTGATTCTGGTTTCTCCTTATTCTATATGTTCATCAATGTAGGTGCCATCTTTGCTCCGTTTGCCGCAGTAGGCGTACGTAACTGGTGGCTGTCCACATTCGGCTACAATTATGATGCCGACCTGCCTGCCCTTTGCCACGGACATCTGGCAGGAACGCTGACTCCCGAAGCTGTGGACACTTATAGTGCACTGGCAACGAAAGCCACTATTTCCGGAACACCCGTAACGGATATGACGGTATTTGCCAATGAATATCTGAACGTGTTTACCACCGGTTTCCATTATGCATTCGGTGTAGCTATCTTGGCTATGGTTCTTTCTTTGGTAATTTTCGTCATTAACAGAAAGAAATTCCCCGATCCCAGCAAGAAGGTGGCTGCAAAAGCGGGCGATGCCACTGCAGTGGAGATGAGCGCACAAGAGGTAAGACAGCGCATGTATGCATTGTTTGCCGTATTCGGTGTGGTAATTTTCTTCTGGTTCTCGTTCCATCAGAATGGGTTGACACTGACGTATTTTGCCAAGGAATATACAGATTTGAATTTATTCGGCATGGCTATTTCAGCTGAGCTGTTCCAGTCTTTGAACCCGATTTTCGTTGTATCTCTGACACCGGTCATCATGGCTGTCTTTGCAGCACAGCGTGCCAAGGGTAAAGAGCCTTCCACTCCGCGGAAGATTGCCATCGGTATGGGTATTGCTGCCACCGGCTTCCTTATAATGGCTATCGGTTCTTATGTAAGCAACTTGCCGATGCACAAGGATATAATCGCTTTGGGTACCTCTCCGGTGAAGGTGACTCCGCTGTTGCTGATGGTTACCTATCTGATATTGACTGTTGCCGAATTGTACATTTCTCCGTTGGGCATTTCATTCGTGTCCAAGGTGGCTCCTCCCAAATATCAGGGTATCATGCAGGGCGGTTGGCTCGGCGCTACTGCCATTGGTAATCAGTTGCTCGTTATCGGTGCTATCCTTTACGAAAGTATTCCTATCTGGATGACGTGGACGGTATTTGTAGTAGCGTGCTGCATTTCGATGTTCACCATGCTGTTCATGCTGAAATGGCTTGAAAAGGTGGCGAAGTAATCGGAAACGAAAGATAAAACTAAAGGCTGCGCAATGTTCGTAATGAACTGCGCAGCCTTTAGTTTTTGGAGGGCTTTTAATGCCGGGGCTCAGATTTCCAGTCCCATGATGTAGTCATTCATGTAATATCCGTTTCCTATCGGGAAATCCCCTTCACGGAGTTTCCGCATTCCCATATGTTCGTAAAACTGCAGTGCCTTGTTGTTACGGTTCACATTCAATTCCATCAGACAAGGGCCGGGATGCACTTCCTTGATGTACTTGATGGCTTCGCGAAAGAGGAAACTGCCGCAATGTGCACCCTGGTAATAGGGGAGCACATAAATCTTTTGCAGGTGGAATAAATTTTCTCCTTGCTGCTGTACGGACACATAGCCCGCCGCTTCACATTCTTCGTAGGCCAGGAAGTAGACGTGACCTTCCTCTTCCATTTGCTTGCGGATATTGTCCAATGAATACATCCATTCCATCATGTAGTCGGTCTGTTCGGGAGTAAGGATATCCTTATACGTGACAGGGAATATCTGCTGCGCAAGTTTCTGAATCAGTGCGCAGTCTGCTGTCGTTGCTTTTCTTATGGTAAACATATCGGTTGTATTTATACTGTTTGGGGTGTAAAGTTAAGCCTTTTTTGTGAAACAATCGTTATCTTTGCAGACCGTTACCGAACTAACTAATTTTGATTTTAAAAATTATGGCATTTACGAGCAACATTATGATTGTCCGCCACAGATTACTGAAGGAACTGGTAAAGCTGTGGAATAACAACGAACTTGTGGATAAAATAGACCGGCTGCCCATCGAGCTGAGTCCGAAGAGGTCCAAGCACGCGGGACGCTGCTGTGTGCACAAAGAGCGCGCGGTGTGGAAGTACAAGTCATTGCCGCTTCTGGGACTCGATATGGAGGACGAGACGGATGAGCTGACCCCCTTGTCGGAGTACGCTGCCCGTGCACTGGACAGAGCGGAAAATGGCAGGCCGAAAGACAATATCATGTGTGTGATTGACGAAGCTTGTTCGGCATGTGTGCAGATTAACTACGAGATTACGAACCTCTGCCGCGGATGTACGGCACGCAGTTGCCAGGTAAATTGTCCCAAGAAGGCAGTGCACGTCAAGGAGAGCGGGCAGGCATGGATTGACCATGATGCGTGTATCAGTTGCGGCATCTGCCATAAGAGTTGTCCCTACCATGCCATTGTTTATATTCCCGTACCTTGTGAGGAAGCTTGTCCCGTGAAAGCCATCAGTAAGGATGAGAAGGGGATAGAGCATATTGACGAAAGCAAATGTATCTATTGCGGAAAGTGTCTCAATGCATGTCCATTCGGAGCAATTTTCGAAATATCGCAGGTGTTCGACGTGTTGCACAGAATCCGCAAGGGTGAGCAGGTGGTGGCTATCGTGGCTCCGTCCATCCTGGGGCAGTTCAAGACGACTATTGAACAAGTATATAGCGCATTGAAACAGGTCGGTTTTACGGATGTCATCGAGGTGGCTCAGGGAGCGATGGATACCGTCAGCAACGAGGCGCACGAGCTGATTGAGAAGCTGGAGGAGGGTCAGAAGTTTATGACGACTTCCTGCTGTCCGTCTTATATAGAGTTGGTGAACAAGCATATTCCTGCCATGAAGCCTTACGTGTCGGGCACCGGTTCGCCGATGTATTATGCTGCCCGCATTGCTAAAGAGAAGTATCCGGATGCGAAGGTGGTCTTCATAGGTCCTTGCGTTGCCAAGCGCAAAGAGGCGCAGCGCGACGAGGCGGTGGACTTTATCATGACTTTCGAGGAGGTGGCTTCCGTGCTTGCCGGGCTGGATATTCAGATGGAGCAGGCAAAGCCCTATTCCATGAGTTTCACTTCCGTGCGCGAGGCGCATGGTTTTGCGCAGGCAGGAGGCGTGATGGGTGCCGTGAAAGCCTATCTGAAGGAAGAGGCAGATAAAATCAATGCCGTACAAGTGGCTAATCTGGATAAGAAGGCTATCGGTGCGTTGCGTGCTTACGCCAAGTCGGGCAAGGCTCCGGGGCAATTTATTGAAGTGATGGCTTGCGAGGGTGGTTGTATTACCGGGCCATGTTCGCATAATGAAATAACTGCCGGAAAGCGCCAGCTGACGCAGGAGTTGGCAAAGAGAAAAGAGACGTATTAGCCCTTTGTCCGTTTATATGAAGCATTTGATTGACAAATTGCGGAGCAATCGCAGGCTGGATGCCGAAGAGTATAAAGCCTTGCTTCTTTGTCGGGACACAGAACTTGCAGCCTACCTGCAGGAGCTTGCCCGGGAAGAAGCGCTTGCCTGCTTTGGCAATAAAATCTTCATTCGCGGACTGATTGAGATAACCAACCGTTGCCGCAATAACTGCTACTATTGCGGCATACGGAAGGAGAACCGGAACATAGTCCGTTATGAGCTGGCGCAGGAGGAGATTCTTTCGTGTTGCCATGAAGGCTATCGGTTGGGTTTCCGTACCTTTGTGCTGCAAGGGGGCGAAGCGCCGGCGGTGAAGGATGAGGGGATGGTGGAGACAGTTGCCGCCATCCGGCAATCCTTCCCGGATTGTGCCATTACCTTATCCTTGGGCGAGAAATCGCGGGAAGCCTACGAACGTTTCTTCCTGGCAGGTGCCAACCGCTATCTGTTGCGGCACGAAACCTGCAACGAAGGGCATTATCACCGGCTTCATCCTGCGGAGATGTCCCTTTCCCATCGGTTGCAATGCTTGGACTGGCTGAAAGAGATAGGCTATCAAGTGGGAACCGGAATCATGGTGGGCAGTCCTTACCAGACGGTGGACCATTTGGTAGAAGACATTCTCTTCATCGAACGGTTTCAGCCGGAGATGATAGGCATGGGACCTTTTCTTCCGCATCACGATACTCCGTTTTCCTCTTTTCCGCCGGGAGATATGGAGTTGACGTTGAAGTTGCTTTCTATCTTCCGGTTGATGCATCCCGCGGCACTGATACCTGCTACCACTGCCCTGGCCACACTTGCTCCGGACGGACGGGAACGGGGAATATTGGCTGGCGCCAATGTCGTGATGCCTAATCTTTCGCCTTCTCATCAGCGGGCGAAGTACTCCCTCTATGATAACAAAGCTTCTGCGGGTGCCGAAGCGGCAGAAGGTTTGCTAAAATTGGAGGAACAACTGAAAGGGATAGGCTACGAGGTATCAAGAGAGAGAGGAGATTATGAGAATGGAGAATTGACCGTTGATAATTGATAATTTTCAAATCTTCATTCTTTATTTTAATTACCAATTATCAATTTACGAAGTGTATAACATAAAGTCAAGACAAGCAGAAGAATTCATCAATCACCAGGAGATATTGGATACATTGGAGTATGCGCAGGCAAACCGCAACAACCGTCCGCTCATTGAAAGTTTGATTGACAAGGCTGCTTTGTGCCAGGGGCTTTCCCATCGGGAGGCGGCCCTGCTGCTGGAATGTGACGAGCCGGAACTGGTGCAGCGCATCTATCGTCTGGCACGTGAAATCAAACGGAAATTCTATGGCAACCGCATTGTGATGTTTGCCCCGCTTTACCTTTCCAACTATTGCGTGAACGGTTGCGTCTATTGCCCGTATCATGCCAAGAACCGTACCATCCCCCGCAAGAAACTCTCGCAAGAGGAGATACGCCGCGAGGTTATCGCCTTGCAGGACATGGGACATAAACGCCTGGCGCTGGAAGCCGGAGAAGACCCTCGAAACAACCCTATCGACTATATCTTAGAGTCTATCCGCACCATCTACAGCATCCACCACAAGAACGGGGCCATCCGCCGGGTGAATGTCAACATAGCCGCCACTACAGTGGAAAACTATCGGTTGCTGAAAGAGGCAGGCATCGGCACTTATATCCTTTTTCAGGAGACTTACAGCAAAGAGCATTACGAAGCCTTGCATCCCACGGGACCGAAAAGTAATTATGCCTACCACACCGAAGCGATGGACCGCGCTATGGAGGGTGGCATCGACGATGTAGGTATCGGTGTATTGTTCGGTCTGAATACCTATCGCTACGACTTCGTAGGATTGCTGATGCATGCCGAACATCTGGAAGCTACCTTTGGCGTGGGTCCGCATACCATCAGCGTGCCGCGTATCTGTCCGGCAGATGATATTTCGACCGAGGATTTTCCTGATGCCATCTCGGATGAGATGTTCTGCCGTATTGTGGCGGTTACCCGCATTGCGGTGCCTTATACGGGAATGATTATTTCCACCCGTGAGTCGGAAGCCGTACGCCGTCGGGTGCTCGAACTGGGTGTTTCGCAGATAAGCGGCGGTTCACGCACCAGCGTGGGAGGCTATGCCGTGCCGGAAGCCAAAGAGGAAGATTCCTCCCAATTCGATGTGAGCGACCGGCGCACGCTGGATGAAGTGGTGAGCTGGCTGCTCGATCTGGGGCATATCCCCAGCTTCTGCACCGCCTGCTATCGCGAGGGACGTACCGGAGACCGCTTCATGTCGCTCGTCAAGCGCGGACAGATAGCAAACTGCTGCCAGCCCAATGCACTGATGACATTAAAAGAATATCTGGAGGACTATGCCTCCTCCGAAACCAAGGAGAAGGGCATGCGGCTGATTCGTGAGGAGATGGAGCATATCCCGAACCCCAAGATACGGGCGATAGCCGAACGTAATCTTCAGGAGATAGGGGAGGGGAAAAGAGACTTTAGATTTTAGATTTCGGATTTATGAATAATACACCTCGTTCCAACCGCCTGCACATTGCCGTCTTTGGACGACGGAACAGCGGAAAGTCCAGCCTTGTCAATGCCTTGACCGGGCAAGACACGGCATTGGTATCCGCAACGCCCGGCACTACTACCGATCCCGTGACCAAAGCCATGGAAGTATATCCTTTGGGCCCGTGCCTCTTTATCGATACCCCCGGTTTTGATGATGACGAAGGCGAACTGGGCGGTATGCGCGTGGAGCGTACCTTAAAGACGGTGGAGAAAGCGGACATCGCCCTCTTGCTTTATGAAGCTGACGGAACGCTGGAACAGCAATGGCTAAAGCTGCTGGCTGCGCGCGAAATCCCCGTGATACTGATACTGAATAAAGCCGATTCCCGTCAAGACACCGCTTCCGTGGTTCTTCGGATTGAAAAGGAGTGCGGGCAGGCTCCCGTTGTGGTCAGTGCCAAAGAGGGTACCGGCATTCAAGGCATTTTCGATGCTATTCTCGAAAAGCTTCCCGAGAATTTTGGTGAGCAGACCATCACGGGAAACTTGGTAAGTGAAGGAGATGTCGTCCTGCTGGTGATGCCCCAGGATATACAAGCCCCCAAAGGTCGTCTCATTCTTCCGCAAGTGCAGACCATCCGCGAACTGTTGGATAAAAAGTGCTTAGTGATGAGCTGCACCACCGACAAGCTGCAAGCCTCCCTGCAAGCCCTTGTCCGTCCGCCTAAGCTGATAATCACCGATTCACAAGTATTCCCCATCGTCTATCAACAAAAGCCTGCCGAAAGTAGTCTTACTTCCTTCTCGGTTCTTTTTGCCGGTTACAAAGGAGACATCAATGCCTTTGTAGAGGGAGCTGCCGCTATTCATAGTCTGACACCCCAATCGCGTGTACTGATAGCCGAAGCCTGCACCCACGCCCCGCTGACCGAGGACATCGGCACCGTCAAAATTCCCCGCCTGTTACGAAAGCGCATCGGCGAGGAATTGCAGATAGACTTTGTCTCTGGAAATGACTTTCCCAAAGACTTGTCCCGATATGATTTAATTATCCATTGCGGCGCTTGCATGTTCAACCGGAAGTACGTTCTCAATCGTATAGCCCATGCCCGCGCACAGCACATCCCCATAACCAACTACGGAGTAGCAATTGCGAGTCTGACCGGTATATTGGATAAAATTGTTATCTATCGGTAAATATCCCTTTCCCTCTCTGTTCACGTTACTGATGTTATAGAGTAGTGTGAACTACTTTTCTTGTTAACAATGCTTAATATAATGTACCTTGTAATACAAGGTACTAATATAATACATATATTTGTGCCATACAAGGAACAATAATAGAATGAATGAGGACACTCATTACTCTATTGCGCAGCCAAATAGTAAATCGTAAATTGTCAAATAGTAAATACCATTATGGATGTAAACAATGTAAAGTCGCAAATGCGCAAGGGCATGCTTGAATATTGCATCATGCTGCTGCTTCACAAAGAGCCGGCTTATGCTTCGGATATCATTCAGAAGTTGAAAGAAGCCAGACTGATTGTGGTGGAAGGTACACTTTATCCGTTGCTCACCCGCTTGAAGAACGACGACCTTTTGGGGTATGAATGGATTGAGTCTACGCAAGGTCCTCCCCGTAAATATTACCGGTTGACGGAAAAAGGAGAAGTCTTTCTCGGTGAACTGGAAACATCCTGGAAAGAGTTGAACGAGACGGTGAATCACATCAGCAATTCTTGAAATGACCACAGAGAATATGCCGCATTCGCCGAATGGTAAATAGTAAATCGTAAATAGTCAAATTGTAAATAAAGAGTGTGTTATGAAAAAGACATTAACTGTAAATTTAGGTGGAACCGTTTTCAATATTGATGATGACGCATACCGTCTTTTGGATAATTATCTGAGTAATCTCAAGATGCACTTCCGCAAGGAGGCCGGTGCCGACGAGATTGTAGATGATATTGAACGTCGTATTTCCGAACTCTTTGCCGAGAAATTGTCGGCCGGTTCACAAGTAATCACGATAGCCGACGTGGAAGAGGTGATTGCTCGCATGGGAAAGCCGGAAGATATGGAGGCAGAAGGAGAGAGTGCTAGTGCCGATTCCGGCAGCACGAGTGCCGGGGGCGGCTATGGTGCCGGTGCTTGGAACAGCAATACCGCTTATGGCACTACACGCCGTCGTCTATACCGCAATCCGGATGACAAAATGCTGGGTGGTGTCATCAGTGGAATGGCTGCCTACCTGGGATGGGATGTAACTTTACTTCGACTGTTACTGCTTGTCATCTTGATTTGTGGGGTAGGGACATTGATACCGGTCTATATCGTGTGTTGGCTGGTTATACCGGAAGCCCGCACAGCAGCCGAGAAGTTGAGTATGCGTGGCGAGGCCGTTACGGTAGAGAATATCGGAAAGACGGTGACGGACGGTTTTGAGAAGGTTGCCAATGGGGTGAATGATTATATGAGGTCGGACAAACCCCGTACTTTCTTGCAGAAGTTGGGAGATGCATTGGTGATGATTGTCGGCTGGTTCTTGAAAATCTGTCTGGTGATATTTGCCATTATCTGCAGTCCGGTACTGTTTGTATTTGGAGTGGTATTTGTGGCGTTGTTGTTTGCTGCGATAGCGGTGGCTGTTGGTGGCGGTGCGGCTCTCATTTCCTTTTTCCCGATGGCTGATGTGGTACTGCCTACTTCTCCGTTGTCTGCCATTGTGATGTACATTGCAGGAATCTTGCTGGTAGGAATTCCTTTGGTCAGTCTTGTATGGGCCATCTTCAGTCAGATATTCAAATGGCAGCCGATGAATTCCGGTTTGAAGTGGACGCTGGTTATTCTTTGGATTGTAAGTGCGGCTTGCTTCGGAATCTGTTTTGCAGTGCAAGGGGCTACTTTCCCGGAATTGGGTATCTTTAACTTCTGAGAATAGTAATTTCTTTTTTAATTGATATCGTGTTTGTAGGATGGAAAATCCAGTGTAAGCTGCCCCCTAAAACCAAGCGATTCTGCCCCCTTGTGCTAAAATAATCCTACCCCCTTGATTCCAATATAAAAATACCCCTGCTTGGCAATGCCCGGCAGGGGATTTTTCGTAGATTTGATTCCCGTCTTGACCGGTGGGATAAAATCATTTCTACTATGACAACAAAGATAGCAAACATCCTCCAATGTTACGCATTGGGGATGGGGATAAAGCAGATAAGCAGGAGCTTTGAGCTTTCCCGCAACACGGTGCGCAGATATGTGCGCCTGTTTCAAGAGTGTGGTATACCGATAA
>NZ_OBMS01000023.1:0-78257 GCF_900217715.1 Bacteroides sp. AR29 | reverse complement strand
TTCCGTTACTTCGCAGGTAATGAAATCTTGTTAATTTCGTTAATAACCAAGGAATAAGGAGAAAATAGGTGGGGTTTGTTCAGAATAGTAAAAATCAACCCGTTGGGATATTGGAAAGATAATATATAGTCTTAATATCCAACATCATAGAAGAGCTGCAATAGAAATTATGAAGTGAAAAAGTCTCTAATTTTCAATATAAGATTCTATCTTTCAGTTTATTGCTTACGTTGGGAAACTTTTTGTAAAGCCAATATCAATCCGCTCCTCAAAACTTTGTTTGAAGACTATAAAAAAGAAACCACAAGTTTGCTCTACTTCCTCAAAAGAAGTAATCTCTTTTATACTGGATATCCTTCGTTTTTTACAAAAGAAATTACCCTTTGATTGGCTTCGTCAATCTTTCTGTTGCTGAAAGGCTTCAGATAAGTTTCCGTCACTGTGATGGAAGAGTGCCCCATGGCTTCTGATATGATTCCAGGATGTATCTCGCAGTGGTAAGCCATGGTCGCCCAAGTATGGCGTGCCGCATAACTACTGAGTGCCGACTGCATTCCCAAGCATTGTCTGAGTACTGCCAGACGTTGGTTGAATGCCCTGAGTGCCGACTGGTATTCCCGGTATGCCGCTTCTGTGCCTTCCTCACTTTGTAATATGGGGAATAAATAAGGAGAGTCCTTGTCCTTGTTTGCTATCATTCTCACCATTTGCATAGCCTCCGGCGTCAGTGAGACGGTCAGTGCCCGTCCCGTCTTCCTGCGCCTATAGGACAAGGTATTTCCTTGTAAATCCCTTTTGTGCAAATAGGCCAGGTCCACAAAAGGAATCCCTCTTAGCATAAACATCA
This sequence comes from Bacteroides sp. AR29, assembly GCF_900217715.1. NCBI lineage: Bacteria > Pseudomonadati > Bacteroidota > Bacteroidia > Bacteroidales > Bacteroidaceae > Bacteroides > Bacteroides sp. AR29. The sequence goes on along the minus strand of NZ_OBMS01000023.1, from coordinate 77,410 downwards.
ATACAAAGAAAATTTTTGTTTTCTGTCGGGTGTTGGGAGAATTACCGGCCTGCAGGCTCATCTCTGTCTCCCGTACCAAGCAGCCTATGTCGGAAGCTTCGAGCGCCTTTTTCCTATCCGCCCGTGTGCCGGTATACACATGCTCAAACAGCCTGGGTACATATCGCACCAGCTTTTTGTCCACCGCCCGGTTGTAAACCGAACGTATCGCTTTGATATAGGTGGATACCGTATTCCAACTACAATTCCTCTGCCTGAGGAAGTTTTCGAATCTCTTCAGCACGGTCGGGCTCAGCTTGCGCATGGGCATCGGTTGCCATTGGGTGAATGCCGAGAATGCATTCACCGCTGACTGGTAGATGTGTGCCGTCCCCCACCTGCCGCTTTCCCGGAGTTCCCCGATGACTGAGGAGAACATCTCTTGTAAGGTAATTTCATTTCTGCTCATTTCCAAATTATTTATAAAAAGGTTTATCCTGCAATTATAAATAAATTGAGAGCAAGTGCAAAGGCATCATTCTGAAATCTGCGAAACGGGAATGATGCCGTATCCGACAGCTTATTTGTTGGCTAACGTCTGTTTAGTGGCTGATATACGTATCCTGGAAGAACCGCTTGTTATCATTCAGGCTGCAAGTGGCATCCACTCCGGCTTGTTGCAGGCGTTCGGCAATCTCATTCAGTTTCTTCCTCGAAACCCTTCCGATATAGAACAGACGGTAGCGGTAATCGTTGTCCAGCAATTCCATGACGTGCGTGAAATTCTGTTCGCGGGCAAAGTCGAAGTTTACTTTTCTTAGGTTCTGGTACGGATAGCGGATAGTCCTGCCTACGCTGTGTATGATGAGGCCGTTATTGTCCAACGTCAGGTAGCAGAAGCGGGTCATCAGCATGCTGATGAAAAAAAGACTTAATGCAAACGAAATGATAGCCGGGATGAAGCCCCTGCCACTGATGGAATAATATCCCAATATAAGGAATATCAGGAATAAGACAAAGAACCAGAACATATAGAGTGACGGACGCTGGTATGTTTCTGTGGGAACCTCTGCGACTGTCCGTTCCCTCGGTGCGTAGTTGTCGAAGGGGATTTCTTGGGAGACCAGGTAGCGGATGACCGAGGAAGGGTGACGGAAAGGAGGCAGATAGATTACTTTTTCTTTTCCTTCCTTTAGATGTAAAGTCAGTATGCCCGGACCATATTTGTCTTTCGCAGCCAAGTTGCTTTTGCGGGGAACCTGGTGGTAACGCTTCATGAAACTGAAACTCTTGATTTGGTGCAGTCCGATGTGCTGGCTTTGCAGCAGTTGTTCGGCTCTTTTCTGTTCTTTACTGGTCACTTCCATAGTTCTTATTTTTTAAGTTCGGGATAACTGATGCGGGTATGGTATATAGTCTTCAGCTTCTCCTTGAATACGTTCTTCACGGTGGCAATATCCTTGAAGGTGATGGGGCATTCCTTGAAATAGCCTTCTGCCACTTGCGAATCGATAATCTTGTCTACCAGGTTGCTGATGCTCTCTTCCGTATATTCGGGCAGACTGCGTGAAGCGGCTTCCACCGAATCGGCCATCATCAGGATAGCCTGCTCTTTGGTGAACGGGTTGGGACCGGGGTAGGTGAATGCCTCCTCGTTAGGGTCTTCACCGGGGTGCTCGTTTTTCCAGGAGATATAGAAATACTTCGTTTTCCCACGGCCATGGTGAGTGGTGATGAAATCCTTGATTACTTTGGGGAGATTGTTCTTCTCGGCCAGCTTCAGCCCGTCCGTCACATGGCTGATGACGACTTGGGCACTTTGCTCATAGCCCAGATTCTTGTGCGGATTGACTCCACCCGACTGGTTCTCGGTGAAGAACACCGGATTCTCCATCTTGCCGATGTCATGATACAGCGCTCCGGTACGTACCAGCTGGCTTTTGGCTCCGATACGGTTGGCCGCTTCCGCCGCAAGGTTGGCAACCTGCATGGAATGCTGGAAGGTGCCGGGAACTGTCTCGGACATGCGGCGCAGCAGGCTGTTGTTGATGTTGGACAATTCGACCAGGGTGACATTGGAGGTAAAGCCAAACGTCTTTTCCACCAGGAAGAGCAGGGGATAGGTGAACAGCAGCAACACTCCGTTAATGACGAAATAAGTGTACATGCTTCCGTTGATTTTTGTCAAGTCGTTTTCTGTAATCAGCTCGAAAGCAAAGTAGACGGCAGCGTAGGTCAATATGACGAGGAAGGCTGTCCGGAACAGTTGCGACCGTTGTGAAAGTTCCCTCAGACTGAAGATGGCAACCAGTCCCGCCGAGAGTTGCAGAAGAATGAATTCATGCGGATAGCGCAGGCAGATGGAGCATATCAGTATGGTGGTGACTTGTGCGATGAAGGCCGTGCGTGAGTCGAGGAACACCCGGATGATGACCGGCAGCATGGCATACGGGATGATATAGACATTGAATATGTTGTTGGCAACCATGATGGCCGTCACCACGCAATAGAACATGATGAGGGCGAAGAGCAGGGAGAGGCTGCCCTTGCGCTTGTAGTAATCTTTACGGAACAAGTCGAGGTAGAGCATGAAACACAGCATGAAGATACTGACAAACAATACCTGCCCCGCCAGCATCAACCGTTTTTGCCCGATGGACTCACTGCGTTTGATGGATTCTTTCCGTAGACTCTCAAGGATGTTGTATGTCTCCTGGCTGACAATCTCGCCGCGGTCGATGATTTTCTGTCCGCTCAGTACGATGCCGTTGGCCCATGAATAGTTGTCGAGCATCTCCTTCTTAGCGGTTTCGGTCCGCTGCTCGTCATAGGTCAGATTAGGGAACAGATATTCGTTCAGCGAGCATTGCCGTAGAATGTCCGGGCGGTAGTGGGCGGTATCGGCCGTGAGTATATAGTTATAGGCATCCTTCACCGAATATACCTTGTTGATGTCCTGCTGGTTGGCCAGTTTGTCGTTAATGACCATGATGGCGGTTGTGCTGTCCTTATGCAGTTGGTTCAGCTCTTCGGTAGAAACGATGCCGGCGCGATATACTTCAGAGAGTTTCCTTTCCAGAAAGCGGACGTAGTCGGTGGAGGGAAGCAGGCCGCGCAGGTGGGTCTGATAGTCTGCCTTCAACTTGGCGAGCACACTTTTCTCAATGCTTTTGTCCAGCTGGAAATACGGCTGGAAGGCGGCGAGGATACTGTCTTGCTCGCGTTTCACCACTTCATCGGCCTTATAGATGGGGAAGTCGAAGGTGGCCATGAGCTGTCCGTACTTCCAGGGCTTGTCAATGTCGAACTGGTAGTTGAATTTACCGTCACGTGGCAGAAAATAGACAATAATCCCCACAGTGCCGATGAATATCAGTGCTCTGTATAGCAAATCTCTGAGCGAGAACTCTTTTTTTGTATTGAAATAACTCATATCGGCTGAAATTTTTGCGAAAAGTACAAAAAAAAACATTAGTGTGGAAAAAAAGGTTTAATTTTGCCGTCTAAAATATTCATAAGTAAGGTAGATTATGACAGAAAGAAAGGTCAGAGTCCGTTTTGCCCCGAGTCCTACGGGGGCGTTGCACATCGGCGGTGTGCGTACAGCTTTATACAATTATCTCTTTGCGCGTCAGCATGGAGGAGATTTGATATTTCGTATTGAAGATACTGATTCCAACCGGTTTGTACCGGGTGCGGAAGAATATATCCTGGAGTCTTTCAAGTGGTTGGGCATCCCGTTTGACGAGGGCGTGAGTTTCGGTGGAGACCATGGCCCGTACCGTCAGTCGGAACGTCGGGAAATATACAAGAAGTATGTTCAGATTCTGCTGGAGGCCGGAAAAGCCTACATCGCTTTCGATACTCCTGAGGAGCTGGAAGCAAAGCGTGCGGAGATTGCGAATTTCCAGTACGATGCTTCTACCCGCATGCAGATGCGCAATTCACTGACCCTTCCTAAAGAAGAGGTAGACGCGCTGATTGCTGCCGGTAAGCAGTACGTGGTGCGTTTCAAGATAGAGCCGAACGAAGATGTGCATGTGAACGACCTGATTCGTGGGGAAGTAGTGATAAACTCTTCCATTCTTGATGACAAGGTTCTTTATAAATCGGCAGATGAACTTCCTACTTACCATCTGGCCAATATTGTGGACGACCATTTGATGGAAGTGTCCCATGTGATACGCGGTGAGGAATGGTTGCCTTCCGCACCGTTGCATGTATTGCTCTACCGTGCCTTTGGGTGGGAGGATACCATGCCTGCCTTTGCGCATTTGCCCTTGTTGCTGAAGCCCGAGGGTAACGGCAAATTGAGTAAGCGTGACGGCGACCGTCTGGGCTTCCCGGTTTTCCCGTTGGAGTGGCATGACCCCAAGTCGGGAGATGTCTCTTCAGGCTACCGCGAATCAGGCTATCTGCCCGAAGCGGTCATTAATTTCCTGGCTCTGCTGGGCTGGAATCCGGGCAATGACCAGGAACTGATGTCTATGGATGAATTGGTGAAATTGTTTGATTTGAGCCATTGCAGCAAGTCGGGTGCCAAATTCGACTATAAGAAAGGTATCTGGTTCAACCATGAGTACATCATGATGAAACCGGATGCGGAGATAGCTTGTCTTTTCAGACCGGTGCTGGAGTCCAACGGCATAGACGCCTCCAACTATAGCGACGAGTTCCTTACGAAAGTGGTTTCACTGGTGAAGGGACGCGTCAACTTCGTAAAGGAACTGTGGGACCAGACCCGTTTTTTCTTCGTAGCCCCCACGGAATATGCGGCAAAGGATGTGAAGAAGCGTTGGTCGGAAGATACTCCCCGCATCATGACCGAATTGATGGATGTGTTGCGCGGCATCGGAGATTTCTCCTCCAAGCCTTCCGAAGATATTGTGATTGGTTGGATTACTGAGCGTGGCTATCACATGGGAAATGTGATGAATGCCTTCCGCTTGTCAGTGGTGGGCGAGTGTAAAGGCCCGCACATGTTCGACATTACCGAGCTGATTGGCAAGGAAGAGACGTTGGCCCGTATACAGCGTGCTGTTGATGCTTTAAAGTGAATAAATCTTCTTCATCCTTAATCCATATAGTATGCTATATGACTTGGCAATAGCCATCTACGATATTCTGGTGCATCTGGCTGCTCCATTTAGCCGTAAGCCCCGAAAAATGATGAAGGGACACTGGGTGGTCTATGAACTTCTCCGGCAGCAGTTGGAGAAGGACGTGCGCTATATATGGTTCCATGCCGCTTCTTTGGGGGAGTTCGAGCAGGGACGGCCGTTGATTGAGAAAATTCGTGCCAAATATCCGGATTACGGTATTCTGCTGACTTTCTTCTCGCCGTCGGGCTATGAGGTCCGCAAGAATTATAGGGGGGCAGACGTTGTCTGTTACTTGCCTTTCGACAAGTCCCGCAATGTGAAGAAGTTCCTGGATATCGTGAATCCCTGCATGGCATTCTTCATCAAGTACGAGTTCTGGAAGAACTATCTGGACGAACTGCACAAGCGCCGTATTCCGGTGTACAGCATTTCTTCCATTTTCCGCCGCGGACAAGTATTCTTCAAGTGGTATGGCGGTACGTACAGACATGTGCTGCGCGACTTCGACCATTTGTTTGTGCAGAATGAACGCTCCAAACGCTATCTGGCGAAGATAGGTATCAGCCGTGTCACGGTGGTGGGGGATACCCGTTTTGACCGTGTGCTGCAGATTCGTGAGGAGGCCAAACATCTGCCTTTGGTGGAGCTTTTCAAGAACAACACGATGACTTTCGTGGCAGGAAGCTCCTGGCAGCCGGACGAGGATTTGTTTATTGAATACTTTAACCAGCATCCAGAGGTGAAGTTGGTTATCGCTCCGCACGTTATCGACGAAAACCATCTGGTAGAGATTATCCGTAAACTGAAACGCCCCTACGTGCGCTATACCCGTGCCGACGAGAAGAATGTCCGTAAGGCCGACTGCCTGATTATCGACTGCTTCGGGTTGCTCTCTTCCATCTACCGCTATGGCGAGATTGCCTATATCGGAGGTGGTTTCGGAGTGGGAATCCACAATACTCTTGAGGCTGCAGTTTATGGCATTCCGGTGATTTTCGGACCGAAGTATCAGAAATTCCAGGAGGCCATCCAGTTGCTGGAGGCAAAAGGCGCTTTCTCGGTGAAGGATTATGAGGAACTGAAAACTTTGCTCGACCGTATGCTGACAGATGAAGTCTTTTTGCGCGAATCAGGCATGAATGCAAGCAATTATGTGACCGGCAACGCCGGTGCAACGGATAAGATAATGAGTATGATAAACTTTTAGAAAAGTAAAGAGTGATAAAAGCGATAGGGCGGTAAAGGTGATGGAATGGCATCCCTTTATCGCCCTGCCTTTTTGGGGCGCCTTGCTCCCTTTATTTGTACCAGTCGGAATACATCAGATAGTTGTGTGCAATCTTCTGGTTCAGCTCCTTGGCCTGCTCCGGATCTACTTTCTTGATGAACTTGGCGGGGACTCCTCCCCAGATGCTTCCCGGCTCGATGACCGTATTGCTCAATACCAGGGAACCAGCGGCGACAATAGCCCCTTCGCCCACTACTGCGTGGTCAAGGATGGTGGAACCCATCCCTACCAAAGCATAGTTCTTGATAGTGGCTCCGTGGATGGTCACGTTGTGCCCCACGGATACGTGGTCTCCTATCTCTATGGTCGATTTCTCGTACAAGGTGTGGAGCACGCTTCCATCCTGGATGTTTACTCCGTTCCCTATGCGGATTGAGTTTACGTCACCCCGCAGCACGGTGCTGAACCAGATGCTGCAATCCCGTCCCGTCTTGACGTCGCCAATGACAACCGCATTGTCCGCCAAAAAACAATTCTCCCCGATTTCGGGAGTGAATCCTCTTACTGATTTTATTAATGCCATTTTTTTAGTGATTAGTGGTTAGGTTACTGCATGCTTCCTTCAGCCATTCCCGTTCTCCTTCGTTCAGGCTTGGCGAAAGTGCCTCGTATACATGCTGGTGATAGTTGTCCAGCCATGCCGTTTCCTCTGCCGTCAGCATCTCTTTGATGATACCTTTCTTGCAGATGGGGCAGAGGGTAATGGTTTCGAACTTCAGGTAATTTCCGAACATGCCTTCACCGTCCTTCACGGTCAGCACCAGGTTTTCCGTGCGTATTCCATGGCTTCCGGCTTTATAAACGCCCGGTTCGTTGGAAGTGACCATTCCCGGCCGTAGGGTTACCGGATTCTCATTCATGCGGATGCTTTGCGGACCTTCGTGCACATTGAGGAAATGGCCTACGCCGTGCCCGGTACCATGCAGGAAGTTCATGTGGTATTGCCATATCGGCATGCGGGCCAGTACATCCAGTTGCGCTCCTCGCGTACCTTCCGGGAAGACAGCCATGGCGAGGTCGATATGTCCTTTCAGTATCAGGGTGTAGTCCGTCTTCTCTTCTTCGGTCAGTTTCCCCAGTGCGATGGTGCGGGTGATGTCGGTAGTGCCGTCCAGGTATTGCGCACCCGAGTCCAGCAGCAGGAATCCCTCGGGTTTCAGTGGCACGTCCGTTGCCGGAGTGGCTTCGTAGTGTACGATGGCTCCATGTTCCTTGTACCCGGCAATGGTGTCGAAGCTTTCTCCCATGTAGAGTGGCTGTGCGGCACGGAATTCGTGCAGTTTCTTGTCTACGCTGATTTCTGTCTCGTTGCCTGCGGGAACGGCCTCCTCCAGCCATTTCAGGAACTTCACCAGTGCCACTCCGTCGCGTTGCATGGCTGCGTGGATGCCGGCTATTTCCCGGTCATTGCGGACCGCTTTCAGCAAGGCTATCGGTGAGCGCTCGTCAAGTACCCGGCAGGAAGGGGGGAGGGCGGAATAAACGGCATAATTCGTCTTTCCCATGTCGAGCATGATGCTGCCGTCCGGTATTCTTGTCACAAAGGATTCGGTGTCCCCATAAGCATGGATGGTGACGCCGGCTTCTTCCAGATAGGCTGAAAGCTCTTCCGTTACTTTCTCGGGCTGGATGAAAAAGTGTGTTTCTTGTTCGTTGATTATCAGGTAGCTTACTACTACGGGGTTGCAATGCACATCGTTGCCGCGTATGTTGAGTGTCCATGCTATCTCGTCCAATGCCGACACCAATAATACGTCCGCTTCACTCTTTTTCATCTCCCGGCGGATAGCAGCCAGTTTGTCCGGACAGCTTTTCCCGGCGTATTTCATCTCGTGGATAAAGGCGGGTGCTTCGGGCATGGGAGGGCGGTCTGTCCATATCTCATTCATCGGGTCGGCAATGCTCTTTACGGTGATGTCGTTTTTTGCCAGATCCTCTTGCAGGGCTATGGCTTGTGTGGTGGAAAATACCTTCCCGTCTATACCTACAACTGAATTCGCTGTAAGGTTCTCCCGCAGGAAATCGAGGATGCTGGGCGTTTCGGGCAGCATTTCCTTGTATAAGTCGATGCCGCTGCCTTCCAGCTGCTGCTCGGCTTGGAGAAAATAGCGGGAATCTGTCCACAGTCCCGCCTTGTCGCTGGTGATCACCGCCGTGCCTGCCGAACCGGTGAAGCCTGATATCCATTCTCTTGATTTCCAGTACGGTGCTACGTACTCGCTTAGGTGCGGGTCGGTACTGGGGATAATGAAAGCGTCTATGCCTTCTCTTTTTAACAATGCCCGTAGAGCATCTATACGTTGATTGATTGTCTGAGCCATATTTTTATAAATGTAATTAAGTAGGCGTGTAAATGAGTTTATAATCTCTCCATTCTCTGCTTTCAAAGTTACACATTCTCTTTTAAAAATGTGCTATGCTTCACGGATTTTAGCGGATTGGCTCAATAAAAACATCTTTCCCTTTGCTCATTCGTTTGATAATTAGGAATCATGGGTAATTTTTTTGCAGAAAGTTTTGTGAATAAAGAAAGTATGTGTAATTTTGCCGCTCAATTTAATCGTGAGATTTTTAAACCATTAACATTTAATTAAAAGAAAATGATTGTAGTACCTGTAAAAGAAGGCGAAAACATTGAAAAAGCGCTGAAGAAATTCAAAAGAAAGTTTGAAAAAACTGGCACAGTTAAGGAATTGAGACGCAGACAACAATTTGATAAACCGTCTGTGACTAAAAGACTTAAGAAAGAACGTGCTGTTTACGTTCAACAACTTCAGCAAGTAGAAGATTAATAATTCGTAAATTCCTTTGAATTATTGAATTCTTTTTCATACATTCGTTGCATGATTTTAGATATGTAGCGATATGTTGTTGACAGATTCTTTTCTTGACTATCTTCTGCATGAGCGGAACTATTCCAAAGGTACGGTTGAGTACTATCGGGCAGATATTCTTGAACTGCAGAGGTTTGGAGAAGAAATGTTGGGAGACTTGACTCCATCGGATGTAGATGCGGAACTTGTTCGTGAATGGATTGCTTCCTTGATGGACAAAGGACTTGCTTCTAATACGATAAACCGAAAGCTGAGTTCTATCCGGACATACTATAAATTCCTTTTGAGGAGAGGCGAGGTCGCGGTAGATCCGTTGCGGAAAGTGACGGGGCCCAAGAAGAAAAAGCCGCTTCCGGTATTTCTGAGAGAGGGTGAGATGAATAGGTTGCTGGATGATATGGACTTTGGTGAAGGTTTTGAAGGGTGTCGCGACCATATGATTATTGAAATGTTTTATGCTACCGGCATGCGACTTTCAGAATTGATAGGGTTGGATGATAAGGATGTCGATTTTTCGGCTTCTCTCGTTAAAGTGACGGGAAAACGGAATAAACAACGTCTTATACCTTTCGATGAGGAGCTGGGACGCTCGATGCGAGAATATGTCAATGTGCGGAATGAAGCTGTCCCGGTTCGCTCGGATGCTTTTTTTGTCCGGAAGAATGGAAAAAGGCTTTACCGCAGTATCGTAGCATGCCTTGTGAAACGAAACCTTTCGAAGGTAGTGACTGTAAAAAAAAGAAGTCCCCACGTGCTGAGGCACACCTTTGCAACGGCTATGCTGAACAATGGTGCTGATTTAGGCTCGATAAAAGAACTCCTCGGACACGAGAGTCTGGCGACAACGGAAGTTTATACGCATACTACTTTTGAAGAGCTTAAAAAAGTGTATAATCAGGCTCATCCCCGAGCCTAAAGTAAAAAGGAGGTAAGTATGGAAGTAAGAATTCAATCGATTCACTTTGATGCGTCAGAGCAATTGCAGTCTTTCGTTCAAAAGAAAGTTGCTAAGTTGGAGAAATTTTACGACGATATAAAGAAAGTAGAGGTGTCATTAAAGGTAGTAAAACCAGAAACAGCCGAAAATAAAGAAGCCGGAGTGAAAGTATTGGTTCCCAATGGCGAGTTTTATGCAAACAAGGTTTGTGATACGTTTGAAGAAGCAGTGGATTTATGCCTGGAAGCTTTGGAAAAACAGCTGGTTAAGTACAAGGAAAAGCAACGGAGCAAATAATTTTCCGCTAAAATTTTGCGGGTAAAAAATAAATGCCTAAATTTGCAGCCGTTTCGCTCACACTATGAACGTTACGGTTGCATTTTTTAGCTTGCCTCTTTAGCTCAGTTGGCCAGAGCACGTGATTTGTAATCTCGGGGTCGTTGGTTCGAATCCGACAAGAGGCTCGCTCAAGGATGAGTGGAATGAGTCTTTCTTCACGAGGTGGAGATGATATGAGAACGGAAATCGTCCGGGTAAAGTTCACTCTGCGATGATTTAGTAAGGAAAAGAGTTCTTTTTGTAATGTAGGGGCAAATACCAGAGTGGCCAAATGGGGCAGACTGTAAATCTGCTGGCTTACGCCTTCGGTGGTTCGAATCCATCTTTGCCCACAACTCTTATTCTCCTTGCTGTTATAGCTCAGCGGTAGAGCACTTCCTTGGTAAGGAAGAGGTCCCGGGTTCAAGTCCCGGTAACAGCTCACAAAGATGTAAAAGCTGATTATTAATCAAATAAATAACAAGTAAAGCTATGGCTAAAGAGAAATTCGAACGTACCAAACCGCACGTAAACATTGGTACAATTGGTCACGTTGACCACGGTAAAACCACGTTGACAGCTGCTATCACTACAGTGTTGGCAAAGAAAGGTCTTTCTGAATTGCGTTCTTTCGATTCTATCGATAACGCTCCTGAAGAAAAGGAAAGAGGTATCACTATCAACACTTCTCACGTAGAGTATGAAACAGCTAACCGTCACTACGCTCACGTAGACTGCCCGGGTCACGCCGACTACGTAAAGAACATGGTAACTGGTGCTGCTCAGATGGACGGTGCTATCATCGTAGTTGCTGCTACTGATGGTCCGATGCCTCAGACTCGTGAGCATATCTTGCTGGCTCGTCAGGTAAACGTACCGAGACTGGTTGTATTCATGAACAAGTGTGACATGGTAGACGACGCTGAAATGTTGGAACTCGTTGAAATGGAAATGCGTGAACTGCTTTCAGCCTACGAATTCGACGGCGACAACACTCCGTTCATTCAGGGTTCTGCTCTTGGTGCGTTGAATGGCGTTGAAAAGTGGGAAGAGAAGGTTATGGAGCTGATGGATGCTTGCGACACTTGGATTCCTCTGCCTCCGCGTGATATTGACAAACCGTTCTTGATGCCGGTTGAAGACGTATTCTCAATCACTGGTCGTGGTACTGTAGCTACTGGTCGTATCGAAGCTGGTGTTATCCATGTAGGTGACGAAGTTGAAATCCTCGGTTTGGGTGAAGACAAGAAGTCTGTTGTAACTGGTGTTGAAATGTTCCGCAAGTTGCTGGATCAAGGTGAAGCTGGTGACAACGTAGGTCTGTTGCTCCGTGGTATCGACAAGAACGAAATCAAACGTGGTATGGTTCTTTGTAAGCCCGGCCAGATTAAACCTCACTCTAAGTTCAAAGCTTCTATCTACGTTTTGAAGAAAGAAGAAGGTGGTCGTCACACTCCGTTCCACAACAAATACCGTCCTCAGTTCTATCTGCGTACTATGGACTGTACAGGTGAAATCACTCTTCCGGAAGGAACTGAAATGGTAATGCCTGGTGATAACGTAGAAATCACTGTAGAACTGATCTACCCGGTAGCATTGAACGTAGGTTTGCGTTTCGCTATCCGTGAAGGTGGTCGTACAGTAGGTTCTGGTCAGATTACTGAAATTCTTGACTAATAACCAATATAATCTTAATCAGTTCCCGGTATACATCGGGAACTGATTATGTACAAACGGGAGTAGCTCAGTTGGTAGAGCACCGGTCTCCAAAACCGGGTGTCGGGAGTTCGAGCCTCTCCTCCCGTGCTAATATTTTTGAAATGAAGAAGATTGTAGCTTATTTTAAAGAAACTTACGACGAACTTGTTCATAAAGTGTCGTGGCCTACGTATTCTGAACTTACTAACAGTGCAGTAGTTGTTTTATATGCTTCCCTACTAATTGCAGTGGTAGTATTTGCGATGGACTTCTGTTTCCAGCATCTGATGGAATTTGTTTATCCACATTAAAAGTAAGGAGAAATGTCTGAGATTGAAAAGAAATGGTACGTTTTGCGTGCTATTAGCGGAAAAGAAGCTAAGGTAAAGGAATACCTTGAAGCTGATATTAAAAACAGCGACCTTGGTGATTACGTATCTCAGGTATTGATTCCTACCGAAAAGGTATATCAGGTTCGCAATGGTAAGAAAATTGTGAAAGAGAGAAGTTATCTCCCTGGTTACGTTTTGGTGGAGGCTGCTCTGGTGGGTGAGGTTGCTCATCATCTGAGAAATACTCCTAATGTGATAGGGTTCTTGGGTGGTTCGGAAAAACCCGTACCTCTGAGACAGTCGGAAGTGAATCGTATACTTGGTACGGTCGACGAATTGCAGGAATCAGGTGAAGACTTGAGTATCCCGTATGTAGTCGGCGAGACTGTAAAGGTGAATTACGGTCCGTTCAGTGGATTCAGTGGAATCATTGAAGAAGTGAACACCGAGAAGAAGAAACTGAAGGTCATGGTCAAGATATTCGGACGGAAGACTCCGCTCGAATTGGGCTTTATGCAAGTTGAAAAAGAATAGTGCAGGTGTTACGCTGTAGTATTCTTCATTAATGTTTATATATATAAATCAATTAGAAAATGGCTAAAGAAGTTGCTGGACTAATCAAATTACAGATTAAAGGAGGCGCGGCAAATCCATCACCCCCAGTAGGACCTGCATTGGGTTCCAAGGGTATCAATATCATGGAGTTTTGCAAGCAATTCAACGCCAGAACCCAAGACAAAGCAGGAAAGATTCTTCCTGTGATTATCACTTACTACGCAGACAAGTCTTTCGATTTTGTAATCAAGACTCCTCCCGTGGCTATCCAGTTGTTGGAAGTGACGACGCAAAAGAGTGGTTCTGCTGAGCCTAACCGTAAGAAAGTTGCCGAGATCACTTGGGAACAGGTTCGTACGATTGCTCAGGACAAAATGGTTGACTTGAACTGTTTCACTGTAGAAGCTGCCATGAAAATGGTTGCCGGTACAGCTAGAAGTATGGGTATCGCTGTAAAAGGGGAGTTCCCGGTTAATAATTAATAAACTTCAATTAGAATGGGTAAACTGACAAAAAATCAAAAGTTGGCTGCAGAAAAAATTGAAGCAGGGAAAGCATACTCTCTCAAGGAAGCTGCTCAGTTGGTAAAGGAAATCACTTATACCAAGTTTGACGCTTCTCTGGATATCGACGTACGTTTGGGCGTTGACCCGCGTAAGGCCAACCAGATGGTGAGAGGTGTTGTATCACTTCCTCACGGTACTGGTAAGGTTGTACGCGTTTTGGTGCTTTGTACACCAGATGCTGAAGCTGCTGCAAAAGAAGCCGGAGCTGACTATGTTGGTCTTGACGAATATATTGAAAAGATCAAAGGTGGATGGACTGATATTGATGTGATTATCACTATGCCGTCCATCATGGGTAAGATTGGTGCACTCGGTCGTGTGCTCGGTCCTCGTGGATTGATGCCTAACCCCAAGAGTGGCACTGTAACTATGGATGTTGCTAAAGCTGTAAGAGAAGTAAAACAAGGCAAAATCGACTTTAAGGTTGACAAGAGCGGTATTGTTCATACTTCTATCGGTAAAGTTTCATTTAGCGCTGAGCAAATTCGCGACAATGCGAAAGAATTCATCTCTACTTTGAATAAATTGAAACCGACTGCAGCCAAGGGTACATATATTAAGAGTATTTATCTTTCTAGCACGATGAGTGCGGGCATTAAGATTGACCCGAAAACAGTAGAAGAAATCTAATAAAACGGAGTAATAATGAGAAAGGAAGATAAAAGTACGATTATTGAGCAGATTGCTGCTACAGTGAAGGAATACGGTCACTTCTATTTGGTGGATACCACTGCCATGAATGCTGCTACAACCAGCATGTTGAGAAGAGAATGTTTCAAGGCTGACATCAAATTGATGGTAGTTAAGAATACATTGCTTCACAAGGCATTGGAGAGCCTGGAAGAAGACTTTTCTCCGCTTTATGGTTCTCTGAAAGGTACAACTGCCGTAATGTTCAGCAACGTTGCTAACGCTCCGGCCAAGTTGATTAAAGATAAGGCTAAGAACGGTATTCCCGGACTGAAGGCTGCATATGCAGAAGAAAGCTTCTATGTTGGTGCTGACCAGTTGGATGCTCTCGTAAGTATCAAGAGTAAGAATGAAGTTATTGCCGATATCGTTGCATTGCTGCAGTCACCGGCCAAGAATGTTATTTCTGCTCTGCAATCAGGTGGTAACACCCTCCACGGAGTTCTCAAGACTCTTGGTGAACGTCCCGAAGCGTAAATTTCGGAAAAAGAATTATATCAATTTATTTAGTATTTAAACAATTAAAAATCATACAAAAATGGCAGATTTGAAAGCTTTTGCAGAACAATTAGTTAACTTGACAGTAAAAGAAGTTAATGAACTTGCAACAATCCTGAAAGAAGAATATGGTATTGAACCTGCTGCTGCAGCTGTAGCTGTTGCTGCTGGTCCTGCAGCCGGTGGTGCTGCTGCCGCAGAAGAAAAGACTTCTTTCGACGTAGTATTGAAGAGCGCTGGCTCAGCTAAACTTCAGGTAGTTAAAGCCGTTAAGGAAGCTTGCGGTCTTGGCTTGAAGGAAGCTAAGGACATGGTAGACGGTGCTCCTAGCGTAGTAAAAGAAGGTTTGGCTAAGGACGAAGCAGAATCATTGAAGAAAACATTGGAAGAAGCTGGAGCTGAAGTTGAACTTAAATAACATTAGCCTGTAAATCAGGTAATTCGGTTAGGAACCCTTCGTGAAAAGGGTTCTTAACCTTTTTGTGTATATATTTAAAATTAAGTTCTACAAATCCATTAACAGATGTCTTCAAATACTGTAAATCAAAGAGTTAATTTTGCTTCGACTAAGAATCCGCTTGAATATCCGGATTTTCTGGAAGTACAATTGAAGTCATTCAAAGACTTTCTACAACTGGACACCCCACCCGAGAAACGTAAGAACGAGGGACTGTATAAAGTATTTGCTGAAAACTTCCCCATTGCCGATACAAGAAATAATTTTGTTCTTGAGTTTTTGGACTACTATATTGATCCGCCGCGCTATACCATTGATGAATGTATAGAGCGAGGGCTTACATATAGCGTGCCTTTGAAGGCAAAATTGAAATTATATTGTACCGACCCCGACCACGAAGATTTTGACACGGTCATTCAGGACGTGTTCCTCGGTCCTATTCCTTACATGACGGATAAGGCAACATTCGTCATCAACGGTGCGGAACGTGTGGTTGTATCCCAGCTTCACCGTTCACCGGGCGTATTCTTCGGACAGAGCGTACATGCCAACGGTACCAAGTTGTACTCAGCCCGTATCATCCCGTTCAAGGGTTCGTGGATTGAGTTTGCCACCGACATCAACAACGTCATGTATGCGTACATTGACCGTAAGAAGAAATTGCCGGTTACCACTTTGCTGAGAGCCATCGGATTTGAGAATGACAAGGACATTCTCGAGATTTTTAATTTGGCGGAAGACGTGAAGGTGAACAAGACGAACCTCAAGAAGATGGTGGGACGTAAGTTGGCCGCACGTGTGTTGAAAACATGGATTGAGGATTTTGTAGACGAAGATACCGGTGAAGTTGTTTCCATCGAGCGTAACGAAGTCGTTATTGACCGTGAAACTGTAATCGAGCCGGAACATGTTGACATTATATTAGAGTCGGGCGTTCAGAATATCCTCGTACACAAGGAAGAACCGAACCAGTCTGACTATTCTATCATATATAATACTCTGCAGAAGGATCCGAGTAACTCGGAAAAAGAAGCTGTACTCTACATCTACCGCCAGTTGCGTAATGCAGACCCTGCCGATGATGCCAGTGCACGCGAGGTTATCAATAACCTGTTCTTCTCAGAGAAGAGATATGACCTGGGTGATGTAGGCCGTTATCGTATCAACAGAAAGTTGAACTTGACGACCGATATGGACGTGCGTGTCCTTACCAAGGAAGATATTATCGAAATTATCAAATATCTCATCGAGTTGATTAACTCGAAAGCGGATGTGGACGATATCGACCACTTGAGCAACCGTCGTGTGCGTACAGTGGGCGAACAGTTGTCCAATCAGTTTGCCATCGGTCTGGCACGTATGTCGCGTACTATCCGCGAGCGTATGAACGTCCGTGACAATGAAGTCTTTACTCCGATTGACCTGATTAACGCCAAGACAATCTCTTCCGTTATCAATTCATTCTTTGGAACGAATGCTTTGTCACAGTTCATGGACCAGACCAACCCACTGGCCGAGATTACTCACAAGCGTCGTATGTCTGCTCTGGGCCCCGGCGGTCTGTCACGCGAGCGTGCAGGCTTCGAGGTTCGTGACGTACACTATACTCACTACGGACGTCTTTGTCCTATCGAGACTCCTGAAGGTCCGAACATCGGTTTGATTTCTTCACTCTGTGTGTTCGCGAAAATCAACGAGCTTGGCTTCATTGAAACTCCGTACCGCAAGGTGGCAGAGGGTAAGGTTGATCTTTCTGACGAAGGTTTGGTTTACCTCACCGCAGAAGAAGAGGAAGCCAAGATTATTGCTCAGGGTAATGCTCCTTTGAACGATGACGGTACTTTTGTACGTGATAAAGTAAAATCCCGTCAGGATGCCGACTATCCGGTGGTTCCTCCTTCCGAGGTGGAATTGATGGACGTATCTCCCCAGCAGATTGCTTCTATTGCGGCTTCTTTGATTCCGTTCTTGGAGCATGATGACGCCAACCGTGCATTGATGGGATCAAACATGATGCGCCAGGCTGTTCCTTTATTGAAGAGCGAAGCTCCGATTGTAGGTACCGGTATCGAACGCCAGCTGGCACGCGATTCTCGTACGCAGATTACTGCCGAGGGTGACGGTGTGGTTGAATTCGTGGATGCAACGACTATCCGTATTCTGTACGACCGTACGGAGGAGGAAGAGTTCGTAAGCTTCGAGCCTGCATTGAAAGAATATAATATCCCGAAGTGGCGCCGTACCAACCAGAATATGACGATTGACCTCCGTCCGATTTGCGAGAAGGGTCAGCGCGTGACTGCAGGTCAAATCCTGACGGAAGGTTATTCAACCGAAGACGGAGAACTTGCACTGGGTAAGAACCTGCTGGTTGCTTACATGCCGTGGAAGGGCTATAACTATGAGGATGCTATCGTACTGAATGAACGTGTGGTTCGTGAGGACCTTTTGACCTCTGTACACGTAGAAGAATATTCTTTGGAAGTTCGCGAAACGAAGCGTGGTATGGAAGAGTTGACCTCTGACATTCCTAACGTAAGTGAGGAAGCGACTAAAGACCTTGACGAAAACGGTATTGTTCGTGTGGGTGCCCGCATCGAACCGGGTGATATCCTTATCGGTAAGATTACTCCGAAGGGTGAATCGGATCCTTCTCCGGAAGAGAAACTGCTCCGTGCCATCTTCGGTGACAAGGCCGGTGATGTGAAGGATGCTTCTTTGAAAGCCTCTCCTTCTTTGAAGGGTGTTGTTATCGGTAAGCGTCTGTTCTCCCGTGTTGTCAAGACCCGCAGCTCCAAGCTGGCCGACAAGGCTCTGTTACCGAAGATTGACGATGAGTTCGACGCTAAGATTGGTGACCTCAAGAAAGTGTTGATAAACAAACTGTTGAAGCTTACAGAAAATTATACATCGGAAGGTGTGAAGGATTACATGGGTGCCGACATTATTTCCAAAGGCGCCAGATTCTCTGCTTCCGACTTCAGCGATTTGGACTTCACCGCTGTTCAGTTGAGCAACTGGACGAAGGATGAACATACCAACGGACTGATTCGTGCATTGGTGATGAACTTCATCAAGAAGTACAAGGAACTCGATGCCGAGCTGAAACGCAAGAAGTTCGCCATCACTATCGGTGACGAGTTGCCCGCAGGTATCATTCAGATGGCCAAGGTATACATTGCCAAGAAACGTAAGATTGGTGTCGGTGACAAGATGGCCGGTCGTCACGGTAACAAGGGTATTGTTTCCCGTGTGGTACGCCAGGAAGACATGCCGTTCCTTGCTGACGGTACTCCGGTAGACATCGTGCTGAATCCGTTGGGTGTGCCTTCACGTATGAACATCGGTCAGATATTCGAGGCCGTTCTCGGGCGTGCCGGAAAAAACCTGGGCGTGAAGTTTGCCACTCCTATCTTTGACGGTGCATCTTTGGACGATTTGAACGAATGGACCGATAAGGCCGGCTTGCCTCGCTACGGCAAGACAACGCTGTATGATGGTGGTACCGGTGAAGCATTCGAGCAGCAGGCTACGGTAGGTGTGACTTACATGCTGAAGCTCGGTCACATGGTTGAAGACAAGATGCACGCACGTTCCATCGGTCCGTACTCACTCATTACGCAACAGCCGTTGGGTGGTAAGGCACAGTTCGGTGGTCAGCGTTTTGGAGAAATGGAAGTTTGGGCACTCGAAGCGTTCGGTGCCGCACACATTCTGCAGGAAATCCTGACTATCAAGTCTGATGACGTTGTAGGACGTTCCAAGGCTTATGAAGCAATCGTGAAGGGTGAACCGATGCCTGCTCCGGGTATCCCCGAGTCACTGAACGTATTGCTGCACGAGTTGAGAGGTTTGGGCTTGAGCATCAACTTAGAATAATGGATAATTGATAATTGAGAGTGGATAATGCAAGTTACCATTCTCAATTATCGGTTTTCAGTTTTTCAATTTCAATTTTCCATTGTCAATTATCAATTAAATAAATTTATGGCTTTTAGAAAAGATAACAAGATAAAGAGTAATTTCTCGAAAATCTCTATCGGTTTGGCTTCTCCTGAGGAAATCCTTGAGAATTCGAGTGGTGAAGTTTTAAAGCCTGAAACCATCAACTATCGTACGTATAAGCCCGAACGCGACGGATTGTTCTGCGAGCGCATCTTTGGTCCTATCAAGGATTACGAGTGCCATTGCGGTAAGTACAAGCGTATCCGTTACAAAGGCATCGTCTGCGACCGTTGTGGTGTGGAAGTGACTGAAAAGAAAGTGCGCCGTGAGCGTATGGGACACATCCAGCTCGTTGTGCCCGTGGCTCACATCTGGTACTTCCGTTCACTTCCCAACAAAATCGGTTACTTGTTGGGCTTGCCCACCAAGAAGCTGGATGCCATTATCTATTACGAGCGTTATGTTGTCATTCAGCCGGGTGTACTGTCCGATGAAGTGGCACAGTATGACTTGCTTGAAGAAGGAGAATACCTGGACTTGCTGGAAAAGTTGCCGAAAGACAACCAGTTCCTCGAAGATTCAGATCCCAATAAGTTCATTGCCAAGATGGGCGCGGAAGCTATCTACGATTTGCTGTCACGCCTCGACCTTGACTCTTTGTCTTACGAACTGCGTAACCGTGCCGGAAGCGATGCTTCACAGCAACGCAAGACCGAAGCTCTGAAACGTCTTCAGGTAGTTGAGTCGTTCCGTGCATCACGCGGACGCAACAAGCCCGAGTGGATGATTGTACGCATTGTACCGGTTATTCCACCCGAACTTCGTCCGTTGGTCCCATTGGATGGCGGCCGTTTCGCAACTTCTGACTTGAATGACCTTTACCGTCGTGTCATCATCCGTAACAACCGTCTGAAGAGATTGATTGAAATCAAAGCTCCTGAAGTGATTTTGCGTAATGAAAAACGTATGTTGCAGGAAGCTGTCGACTCTCTGTTTGATAACTCCCGTAAATCGAGTGCAGTGAAGACCGACGCTAACCGTCCGTTGAAGTCACTTTCCGACAGTTTGAAGGGTAAGCAAGGACGTTTCCGTCAGAACTTGTTGGGTAAGCGTGTCGACTATTCCGCACGTTCTGTAATCGTTGTAGGTCCGGAGCTGAAGATGGGCGAATGCGGTATCCCTAAACTGATGGCAGCCGAGCTTTACAAGCCGTTCATCATTCGTAAGCTCATTGAGCGTGGTATCGTGAAGACGGTAAAGAGCGCCAAGAAGATTGTAGACCGCAAGGAACCCGTTATCTGGGACATTTTGGAACACGTGATGAAGGGGCATCCGGTGCTGTTGAACCGTGCCCCGACACTTCACCGTCTGGGTATCCAGGCATTCCAGCCTAAAATGATTGAAGGTAAGGCAATCCAGCTGCACCCGTTGGCATGTACGGCGTTCAATGCCGACTTCGACGGTGACCAGATGGCCGTGCACTTGCCGTTGAGCAACGAAGCGATTCTGGAAGCACAGATGCTAATGCTCCAGTCACACAATATATTGAACCCTGCCAACGGTGCTCCTATCACTGTGCCTGCTCAGGATATGGTACTTGGTCTGTACTATATTACGAAGCTGCGCAAGGGTGCCAAGGGTGAAGGCCTGACATTCTACGGTCCTGAGGAAGCGCTGATTGCCTACAATGAAGGTAAGTGCGACATCCATGCTCCGGTAAGCGTAATAGTGAAAGACGTTGACGAGAATGGTAACATTGTGGACAAGATGATGCACGATACCTCCGTGGGCCGTGTCATTGTCAACGAAATTGTTCCGGCAGAAGCAGGATATATCAATACGATTATCTCCAAGAAGTCACTCCGAGACATCATCAGTCACGTAATCAAGGTGTGTGGTGTTGCCAAGGCAGCCGACTTCCTCGACGGAATCAAGAACCTCGGTTATTACATGGCCTTCAAGGGTGGTTTGTCGTTCAACTTGGGCGATATCATTATCCCGGAAGAGAAGGAAGCATTAGTACAGAAAGGTTATGATGAAGTAGAGCAGGTAATCAATAACTATAACATGGGTTTCATCACGAACAACGAGCGTTACAACCAGGTAATCGATATCTGGACGCACGTGAACTCTGAGTTGTCCAACATCCTGATGAAAACCATTTCAAGCGACGACCAGGGTTTCAACTCTGTATACATGATGCTGGATTCCGGTGCCCGTGGTTCTAAGGAACAGATTCGTCAGCTCTCCGGTATGCGTGGTTTGATGGCGAAGCCCCAGAAAGCAGGTGCCGAAGGCGGTCAGATTATCGAAAACCCGATTCTTTCTAACTTTAAGGAAGGTCTGTCCGTGTTGGAGTACTTTATCTCTACCCACGGTGCCCGTAAGGGTCTTGCCGATACCGCTTTGAAGACGGCCGATGCCGGATACCTGACCCGTCGTCTGGTTGACGTATCGCATGATGTGATTATTAATGAAGAAGACTGCGGCACGCTCCGCGGATTGGTTTGTACGGCACTGAAGAACAATGATGAAACCATTGCCACTCTGTATGAACGTATCCTGGGTCGTGTATCCGTACATGATATTGTTCATCCTACAACTGGCGAACTGATTGTGGCCGGCGGTGAGGAAATTACCGAGGACATTGCACAACGCATTGAAGACTCTCCAATCGAGAGCGTTGAAATCCGTTCTGTATTGACCTGCGAATCCAAGAAAGGTGTTTGTGCCAAGTGTTACGGACGTAACCTGGCTTCCAGCCGTATGGTTCAGAAGGGCGAGGCAGTCGGCGTAATCGCTGCACAGTCTATCGGTGAGCCGGGTACACAGTTGACACTGCGTACATTCCATGCCGGTGGTACGGCAGCCAATATTGCTGCCAACGCAAGCATCGTGGCCAAGAATCCTGCCCGTCTGGAATTCGAAGAACTCCGTACGGTAGACGTTATCGACGAAGCAGGCGAACCGGCAAAGGTAGTGGTAGGCCGTTTGGCCGAAGTGCGTTTTGTGGATGTCAACACGGGTATTGTGCTTTCCACTCATAATGTACCCTACGGTTCTACGCTCTATGCAGCCGATGGTGAAATGGTAGAGAAAGGCAAGATGATTGCCCGTTGGGACCCGTTCAACGCGGTTATCATTACCGAAGCTACCGGTAAGATTGAATTTGAAGGCGTTATTGAAAACGTGACTTATAAGGTAGAGTCTGATGAATCTACCGGTTTGCGCGAAATCATCATCATTGAGTCTAAGGATAAGACGAAGGTGCCTACCGCACACATCATGACAGAAGACGGCGAACTGATCCGTACATACAACTTGCCAGTAGGTGGCCACGTAGTGGTTGAAGACGGTCAGAAGGTAAAGGCCGGTGAAGTTATCGTGAAGATTCCGCGTGCCGTAGGTAAAGCGGGTGATATCACGGGTGGTCTTCCCCGTGTCACTGAGTTGTTCGAGGCACGTAACCCGTCTAATCCCGCTGTGGTTTCAGAAATCGACGGTGAGGTTACCATGGGTAAGGTGAAACGCGGTAATCGCGAAATCATCGTTACTTCCAAGACCGGTGAAGTGAAGAAGTACCTCGTACCGTTGTCCAAGCAGATTCTGGTTCAGGAGAACGACTATGTACGCGCCGGTACTCCGTTGTCTGACGGTGCTATCACACCTGCGGACATCCTGGCTATCAAAGGTCCTACGGCCGTGCAGGAATATATTGTGAACGAGGTTCAGGACGTTTACCGTCTGCAGGGTGTGAAGATTAATGATAAGCACTTTGAAATCATCGTTCGTCAGATGATGCGCAAGGTGGAAATCGACGAGCCAGGTGATACCCGCTTCCTGGAACAGCAAGTTGTTGACAAGATGGAATTCATGGAAGAGAACGACCGTATCTGGGGAAAGAAGGTGGTAGTGGATGCTGGAGATTCCCAGAGTCTGCAGGCTGGCCAGATTGTGACGGCTCGCAAGCTGCGTGACGAGAACTCCATGTTGAAACGCCGCGACTTGAAACCCGTGGAAGTGCGCGACGCTGTACCTGCGACTTCTACTCAGATTCTTCAAGGTATCACCCGTGCTGCATTGCAGACTTCAAGCTTCATGTCGGCTGCTTCCTTCCAGGAAACGACGAAGGTACTGAACGAGGCTGCCATCAACGGAAAGGTGGACCGTCTGGAAGGTATGAAGGAGAACGTAATTTGCGGTCACCTGATTCCTGCCGGTACCGGACAACGCGAGTTCGAGAAGATTATCGTTGGCTCCAAAGAAGAGTACGACCGTATGCTTGCCAACAAGAAGACGGTACTTGATTATGCTGTAGACGAGAAAGTAGAGGGATAGCCTTACAACGTCAATATAATTCTATTAAATAGAGAGGGAATATCCTATAAGAAGGAGTATTCCCTCTCTGTTTTGTCTTTGCCTCTTCCTTCTGTACTGCAATGCTTCTGTATGTTTGTTACAGTGCTACTGCAAAACGGTTGCAGTGGCTTGCTCCTTTTTCAGAACGGATTATTATGTGTCTTTTTGAACTTAAATGTATATCATCCGAAAAAAAAGAGTACTTTTGGTCTATCTTTTAAGAACATTTTAAAAACAATTGTGCAACATGGAAAATCAAGAAAACAACAACGGTCAACTCCAGATAGAATTGAAGGAAGAAGTGGCGCAAGGTACATATGCCAATTTGGCTATTATAACTCATTCCAGTTCGGAATTTATTCTCGACTTTATCCGCGTGATGCCTGGAATGCCAAAGGCTGGCGTGCAATCGCGCATAGTTTTGGCACCCGAACATGCCAAGCGTTTGCTGCGTGCACTCGAAGAGAATATTGGGAAATATGAACGCGCTTTCGGACTGATTCGCATGCCGGACGAACAAACATTTCCGCCTCTTCCCAACATCAAGGGTGAAGCGTAAAATCAAAAAAAAACTTGTAGTGCATTGATTATTCAAAACTTATTAGTATCTTTGCAGCCCAAAAGTGTATAGTTTTGAATTAATATAAACAATAATATATAACTAAAAACAATTAAAATGCCTACAATTCAGCAATTAGTAAGAAAAGGACGCGAAGTGCTGGTGGAGAAATCAAAGTCTCCAGCCTTGGACTCTTGTCCTCAAAGACGTGGCGTTTGCGTGAGAGTGTATACAACCACTCCGAAGAAGCCGAATTCAGCTATGCGTAAAGTAGCTCGTGTACGTTTGACCAATGGTAAAGAGGTGAACTCTTATATTCCGGGAGAAGGTCACAACTTGCAGGAACACTCTATCGTGTTGGTACGTGGTGGTCGTGTAAAAGACCTTCCGGGTGTGCGTTATCACATCGTACGTGGTACTTTGGATACTGCAGGTGTTGCAGGTCGTACACAAAGACGTTCCAAATACGGCGCAAAACGTCCGAAACCGGGTCAAGCAGCTCCTGCTAAGAAGAAATAATCTGGTGGCCTGATTCCCAAAATAGGAAAATTTAAAGTAATAACTTACGTTTTAGTTTGTTGGAAATGCTAAAGGTTGAGTAAATTCTCCGGAGGGAGAGTTGAAGAAGACAGAAGTAAACAACCAAGAACGAAAAACATTATTCTTTCAGACAAATGAGAAAAGCAAAACCAAAAAAACGCGTTATCCTTCCGGATCCCGTGTTCAATGATGTAAAAGTTTCCAAGTTCGTGAATCACTTGATGTACGATGGAAAGAAGAATACTTCTTATGAAATCTTCTATGCTGCGTTGGAAACAGTGAAGAACAAAATGCAGAACGAAGAGAAATCCGCTCTTGAAATTTGGAAAAAAGCTCTGGATAATGTGACTCCTCAGGTGGAAGTTAAATCTCGCCGTGTGGGTGGTGCTACTTTCCAAGTCCCTACAGAAATCCGTGCTGACCGTAAAGAGTCAATTTCAATGAAGAACTTGATTATCTTTGCACGTAAGCGTGGCGGTAAATCAATGGCTGATAAGTTGGCTGCTGAAATCATGGATGCTTTCAATGAACAGGGCGGCGCTTACAAACGTAAAGAAGATATGCACAGAATGGCAGAAGCTAACCGTGCGTTTGCTCATTTCAGATTCTAATACTATAAGAGACTAACCAATTAGAAGATTAAAAAACTTAAAGTAAGGGAATTAGAAAATGGCAAAGCATGATTTACATTTGACACGTAATATCGGTATCATGGCCCACATCGATGCCGGAAAGACAACGACCTCTGAACGTATTTTGTTTTACACGGGTTTGACCCATAAAATCGGTGAGGTACACGATGGTGCCGCTACAATGGACTGGATGGAGCAAGAGCAGGAGCGTGGTATCACTATCACTTCTGCCGCTACCACCACTCGTTGGAAATATGCCGGTAATACTTATAAAATCAATTTGATTGATACTCCGGGACACGTGGACTTTACTGCTGAGGTAGAACGCTCTTTACGTGTGTTGGACGGTGCTGTCGCTGCTTATTGTGCAGTTGGTGGCGTTGAACCGCAATCTGAAACAGTTTGGCGTCAAGCAGACAAGTACAATGTGCCACGTATCGGTTATGTTAATAAAATGGACCGTTCCGGTGCAGACTTCTTCGAAGTAGTTCGCCAAATGAAGGACGTTTTGGGTGCTAATCCATGTCCTATCGTTATCCCTATTGGCGCTGAAGAAACTTTCAAGGGGTTGGTTGACCTTATTAAAATGAAAGCTATCTATTGGCATGATGAGACAATGGGGGCTGACTATACGGTGGAGGAAATTCCTGCCAATTTAGTAGACGAAGCCAATGAATGGAGAGATAAGATGCTCGAAAAAGTAGCTGAGTTTGACGATGCCTTGATGGAGAAATATTTCGATGATCCTTCTACTATTACAGAAGAAGAGGTTTTGAGAGCTCTTCGTAACGCAACAGTACAGATGGCTGTTGTTCCGATGCTGTGTGGATCTTCATTCAAGAACAAAGGTGTACAGACTTTGCTTGACTATGTTTGTGCATTCTTGCCTTCTCCGTTGGATACTCCGAATATCATAGGAACTAATCCTGATACTGGTTTGGAGGAAGATCGTAAGCCGGATGATGATGAAAAAACATCTGCTTTGGCATTTAAGATTGCTACTGACCCGTATGTCGGTCGTCTGACTTTCTTCCGTGTTTATTCAGGAAAAATTGAAGCGGGTTCTTATATTTATAATTCCCGTTCAAGGAAGAAGGAGCGCGTATCCCGTCTGTTCCAGATGCACTCAAACAAGCAGAATCCGGTAGAAGTTATCGGTGCTGGTGATATTGGTGCTGGCGTAGGTTTCAAGGATATACATACTGGTGATACATTGTGTGACGAAACTGCACCGATTGTATTGGAGTCTATGGACTTCCCGGAACCGGTAATTGGTATCGCAGTTGAGCCTAAGACTCAGAAGGATATGGATAAACTGTCAAATGGCTTGGCTAAGCTGGCTGAAGAAGATCCGACGTTTACAGTTAAGACTGACGAACAGACTGGTCAGACAGTTATCTCTGGTATGGGTGAGCTTCACTTGGATATTATCATCGACCGTCTGAAACGTGAGTTCAAGGTTGAATGTAACCAAGGTAAGCCTCAAGTTAACTATAAGGAAGCTATCACTAAGACAGTCAACTTGCGTGAAGTTTACAAGAAGCAGTCCGGTGGTCGTGGTAAGTTCGCTGATATTATCGTGAACATCGGCCCGGTTGATGAAGACTTCAAGGAAGGCGGATTGCAATTCGTCGACGAAGTGAAGGGTGGTAACATTCCTAAGGAATTTATCCCGTCTGTACAGAAGGGCTTCACTACTGCCATGAAGAATGGTGTGTTGGCAGGTTATCCGTTGGATTCACTGAAAGTAACCTTGATTGACGGTTCTTTCCACCCGGTTGACTCTGACCAGTTGTCATTCGAAATCTGTGCTATCCAGGCATATAAGAATGCTTGTGCTAAGGCAGGTCCGGTGCTGATGGAGCCTATCATGAAGCTGGAAGTTGTTACTCCGGAAGAGAACATGGGTGACGTTATCGGTGACTTGAACAAGCGTCGTGGCCAGGTGGAAGGTATGGAATCCAGCCGTTCCGGTGCACGTATCGTGAAGGCAATGGTTCCGCTGGCAGAAATGTTCGGTTACGTAACAGCATTGCGTACCATCACTTCTGGTCGTGCAACCTCTTCAATGGTATACTCTCACCACGCCCAGGTTTCCAACTCTATTGCCAAGGCAGTATTGGAGGAAGTAAAAGGTCGTGCTGACTTAATCTAAAAAAAACTTGAAGTCCCGTAGGCTAGCGAATGACTCTTAGCCTGCGGAACTTCATCTTATATAACTATTTAATAATTAAAGACAGTAATGAGTCAAAAAATTAGAATCAAACTGAAATCTTACGACCACAACTTGGTTGACAAGTCAGCTGAGAAGATTGTAAGAACGGTGAAGACAACGGGCGCCATCGTTAGCGGTCCGATTCCTCTTCCTACGCACAAGCGTATCTTTACCGTGAACCGTTCGACTTTCGTTAACAAGAAGTCGCGTGAACAATTCGAACTCTCTTCTTACAAGAGACTGATTGACATCTATAGCTCAACAGCTAAGACAGTAGATGCTCTGATGAAGTTGGAGTTGCCGAGTGGTGTGGAAGTAGAAATCAAAGTGTAAGTATTAAAAATTAAGTGAAATGCCAGGATTATTAGGAAAAAAAATCGGAATGACATCCGTTTTCAGTGCCGAGGGTAAGAATGTACCATGCACTGTTATCGAAGCAGGTCCTTGTGTTGTTACTCAAGTGAAAACTGTAGAAAAGGACGGTTATGAAGCTGTTCAGCTGGGCTTCCAGGACAAGAAGGAGAAGCACACTACAAAGCCTTTGATGGGGCACTTTAAGAAAGCTGGAGTAACTCCCAAGAAACACTTGGCTGAGTTCAAAGAATTTGAAACAGAGTTGAATCTGGGTGACACTGTTACCGTAGAACTGTTCAATGACGCAACTTTTGTTGACGTTGTAGGTACTTCTAAGGGTAAAGGTTTCCAGGGTGTAGTAAAACGCCATGGTTTTGGTGGTGTAGGCCAGACTACTCACGGTCAGCACAACCGCGCTCGTAAGCCGGGTTCTATCGGTGCTTGTTCTTACCCTGCAAAAGTTTTCAAAGGAATGCGCATGGGCGGACAGCTTGGTGGCGACAGAGTAACTGTTCAAAACCTGCAGGTATTAAAGGTAATCGCGGAGCACAATCTTCTTTTGATTAAGGGATCTGTTCCTGGTTGCAAAGGTTCAATCGTAATAATTGAGAAATAATGGAAGTTAACGTATATAACATTAAAGGTGAAGACACTGGGAGAAAGATTACGTTAAACGAGTCTATCTTCGGAATTGAGCCCAACGACCACGCTATCTACTTGGATGTTAAACAGTTTATGGCTAACCAGCGTCAGGGTACACACAAGTCAAAGGAAAGAAGCGAAATCAGTGGTTCTACTCGTAAAATCGGTCGCCAGAAAGGTGGTGGTGGTGCACGTCGTGGTGACATGAACTCACCGGTACTTGTTGGTGGTGGACGCGTATTCGGTCCGAAACCGAGAGATTACTACTTCAAATTAAACAAAAAAGTAAAGGCTCTGGCTCGTAAGTCAGCTTTGTCATACAAGGCTCAGAACAACGCAGTTGTAGTAGTAGAAGACTTCTCTTTTGAAGCTCCGAAGACTAAAGATTTTGTTGCAATGACAAAAAATCTTAAAGTTTCTGACAAAAAGCTGCTTGTGATTTTACCAGAAGCAAATAAAAACGTATATTTGTCGGCTCGTAATGTGAAGGGTGCTAATGTGCAGACTATCTCAGGGTTAAATACTTACAGAGTATTGGACGCTGGGGTCGTTGTGTTTGCTGAAAGTGCACTTTCTGCTATCGACAATATCTTAATGTAAAAAGGAGGCTTAAATAATGGGAATTATTATTAAACCGTTAGTGACAGAGAAGATGACTGCAATTACTGATAAGACGAATAATCGTTTCGGCTTTATCGTGCGTCCTGAAGCTAATAAACTGGAAATTAAGAAGGAAGTTGAAGCCCTTTACAACGTTACAGTAGTTGATGTGAATACAATGAAGTATGCCGGCAAAAACAAGAGCCGCTATACTCGTGCCGGTATCATCAACGGACGTACGAATGCGTTCAAGAAGGCTATCGTTACGTTGAAAGAAGGAGATACTATTGATTTTTATAGCAATATTTAATAAAAATGGCAGTACGTAAATTTAAGCCCACAACACCGGGGCAAAGACATAAAATTATTGGTACTTACGAAGAGATTACTGCACGGGTACCAGAAAAGTCTCTTGTATTTGGTAAGAAATCTTCAGGTGGTCGTAACAACGAAGGTAAGATGACTATGCGCTACATCGGTGGCGGTAGTAAGAAGATTATTCGTATCGTAGATTTCAAGAGAAATAAAGACGGTGTGCCTGCAGTGGTTAAAACAATTGAATACGATCCGAATCGTTCGGCTCGTATCGCTTTGTTGTTTTATGCAGATGGAGAAAAAAGATATATTATTGCTCCCAATGGATTGCAAGTTGGTACGACTTTGATGTCAGGTGAGACTGCCGCTCCGGAAATCGGAAACGCACTTCCGCTTCAGAATATTCCGGTCGGTACTGTAATTCACAACATCGAATTACGTCCGGGACAAGGCGCTGCCTTGGTTCGCTCGGCTGGTAACTTCGCTCAGTTGACTTCTAGAGAAGGTAAGTACTGCGTTATCAAGTTGCCTTCAGGTGAGGTTCGTCAGATCCTCAGTACTTGTAAGGCTACTATTGGTAGTGTAGGTAACTCAGATCATGGATTGGAAAGTTCAGGTAAAGCTGGACGTTCTCGTTGGTTAGGACGTCGTCCGCGTAACCGTGGTGTTGTTATGAACCCGGTTGATCACCCGATGGGTGGTGGTGAAGGACGTGCTTCAGGAGGACACCCGAGATCTCGTAAGGGATTGTACGCTAAGGGTCTTAAGACAAGAGCTCCGAAGAAACAATCGTCTAAGTATATTATTGAGAGAAGAAAGAAGTAATCTGATTAATTGAGTAAATTATGAGTCGTTCATTAAAAAAAGGTCCGTATATTAACGTTAAGCTTGAGAAGAAAGTGCTTGCCATGAATGAATCGGGCAAGAAAGTGGTAGTTAAGACCTGGGCCAGAGCTTCAATGATTTCGCCTGATTTCGTAGGCCATACTGTTGCAGTTCACAACGGAAATAAATTTATTCCTGTTTATGTTACCGAAAATATGGTAGGACACAAGTTGGGCGAATTTGCTCCAACTCGTACTTTCAGAGGACACGCTGGTAACAAGAAAAAATAAAACAGGATTTATCTGAAATAATAAAGTAATAATATAATGGGAGCAAGAAAAAAAATATCGGCTGAAAAAAGAAAAGAAGCCCTTAAGACCATGTATTTTGCGAAATTGCAAAATGTTCCTACTTCCCCCCGTAAAATGCGTCTCGTGGCTGACATGATTCGCGGGATGGAGGTGAACAGAGCACTCGGCGTTTTGAAGTTCTCTTCAAAAGAGGCTGCCGCAAGAGTGGAAAAGTTGCTGCGCTCTGCAATTGCTAACTGGGAGCAGAAAAACGAACGTAAAGCTGAAAGTGGCGAGCTGTTCGTAACCAAGATTTTTGTTGATGGTGGTGCTACACTCAAAAGAATGAGACCGGCTCCGCAGGGTAGAGGTTACAGAATTCGTAAACGTTCAAACCACGTAACGTTGTTCGTTGGTTCTAAAAGTAATAACGAAGATCAAAATTAAGGTAAATGGGACAAAAAGTTAATCCAATAAGCAACCGTTTAGGAATTATCAGAGGATGGGATTCCAATTGGTATGGTGGAAAGAATTACGGCGATTCTCTGCTGGAAGATAGCAAGATTCGTAAATATTTGAACGCTCGTCTGGCAAAGGCTAGTGTGTCAAGAATTGTAATTGAACGTACACTGAAACTCGTGACTATTACCGTTTGTACTGCACGTCCGGGTATCATTATCGGCAAAGGTGGCCAAGAAGTTGACAAGTTGAAAGAGGAGTTGAAGAAGGTTACTGATAAGGATATTCAGATTAATATCTTCGAAGTTAAGAGACCAGAGTTGGATGCTGTTATCGTGGCTAACAACATTGCCCGTCAGGTTGAAGGTAAAATAGCCTACCGTCGTGCCATCAAGATGGCTATTGCCAATACAATGCGTATGGGTGCGGAAGGTATTAAGATTCAGATTTCAGGACGTTTGAATGGTGCAGAAATGGCCCGTTCTGAAATGTATAAGGAAGGAAGAACTCCGTTGCACACTTTCAGAGCAGATATCGACTATTGTCATGCAGAAGCATTGACTAAGGTTGGTCTTCTCGGCATTAAAGTTTGGATTTGTAGAGGTGAAGTTTATGGTAAGAAGGAGTTGGCTCCGAACTTTACGCAAAGCAAGGAAAGTGGTCGTGGAAGCAATAGCGGAAACAATGGCGGAAAGAACTTCAAAAGAAAGAAAAATAATCGCTAACGAATTTGATTTTTAGGAATTATGTTACAACCGAAAAAAACAAAATTCAGAAGACAACAAAAAGGCCGTCAAAAGGGTAATGCCCAAAGAGGAAACCAGTTGGCTTTCGGATCTTTTGGTATTAAGGCCTTGGAAACGAAATGGATTACAGGCCGTCAGATTGAAGCTGCGCGTATTGCAGTGACAAGATATATGCAACGTCAAGGACAGATTTGGATTCGTATTTTCCCCGACAAACCTATCACCAGAAAGCCTGCTGATGTGCGTATGGGTAAGGGTAAGGGTGCGCCGGAAGGATTCGTAGCGCCTGTTACACCGGGTAGAATTATTATCGAAGCCGAAGGAGTATCTTATGAAATCGCTAAAGAAGCTTTGCGCTTGGCTGCACAGAAGCTTCCTATCACAACTAAGTTTGTGGTTAGACGTGATTATGATATTCAAAATCAAAATGCGTAAGAAGTATGAAAACAGCAGAAATTAAAGAGATGCCTACCAGTGACTTGGTAGAAAGAGTTGAAGCAGAAGTAGCTAATTACAACCAAGTGATTTTAAATCATTCTATTTCTCCTTTGGATAATCCTGCTCAGATCAAACAATTACGCAGGACTATTGCGCGTATGAAGACTGAATTACGCCAAAGAGAACTTAACAATAAATGATGAGCTTGATGGAAGCAAGAAATTTAAGAAAAGAAAGAACTGGGGTTGTGCTGAGCAACAAGATGGATAAGACCATTACAGTAGCAGCTAAGTTTAAGGAGAAACACCCCATATATGGTAAGTTCGTTAGCAAGACGAAGAAGTACCATGCTCATGATGAAAAGAATGAGTGCAATATCGGCGATACTGTACACATCATGGAAACTCGTCCTTTGAGCAAGACTAAGAGATGGAGATTGGTAGAAATAATTGAAAGAGCTAAGTAATTATGATACAAGTAGAATCCAGACTTACAGTATGTGATAATAGTGGGGCAAAAGAGGCTCTCTGTATCCGCGTTTTGGGTGGTACAGGTCGTCGCTATGCTTCAGTAGGGGACGTGATTGTCGTTTCTGTTAAGAGCGTTATCCCTTCAAGTGATATTAAAAAAGGTGCAGTGTCTAAAGCTTTGATCGTACGTACTAAGAAAGAAATCCGTCGTGCTGATGGCTCTTACATACGTTTTGATGATAATGCTTGCGTGTTGTTGAACAATGCAGGTGAAATTAGAGGTAGTCGTATTTTCGGTCCGGTAGCTCGTGAACTTCGTGCTACTAACATGAAAGTTGTGTCACTCGCTCCTGAAGTACTTTAATATTGTAAAAGATTTGAGTAATGAGTAAATTACATATTAAAAAAGGCGATACAGTTTATGTAAACTCCGGTGAAGACAAGGGTAAGACTGGTCGTGTATTGAAGGTTCTTGTTGATAAAAACCGCGCAATCGTTGAAGGTATCAACATGGTGTCTAAGAGCACAAAACCGAATGCTAAGAACCCGCAAGGTGGTATTGTGAAGCAAGAAGCTTCTATCCACTTGTCAAACTTGAACCCCGTTGATCCAAAGACTGGCAAAGCAACGCGTGTTGGTAGAAAAGTAAGTGCTGAAGGCACTTTAGTGCGTTATTCTAAAAAATCAGGAGAGGAGATTAAGTAATGAGTAATACTGCTAGCCTTAAGAAAGAATATGCAGAGCGTATTGCGCCTGCATTGAAATCACAGTTCCAGTATTCTTCTTCTATGCAGATACCCGTACTTAAGAAGATTGTTATCAATCAGGGTCTGGGTATGGCTGTTGCCGACAAGAAGATTATTGAAGTGGCAATTAATGAAATGACTACTATCACTGGCCAGAAAGCCGTGGCAACCATTTCTCGTAAGGATATTGCAAACTTTAAGTTGCGTAAGAAAATGCCGATTGGCGTTATGGTAACTCTGCGTCGTGAGAGAATGTACGAATTCCTTGAAAAGTTGGTTCGTGTAGCTCTGCCTCGTATCCGCGACTTCAAGGGTATTGAAAGTAAGTTCGATGGTAAGGGTAACTATACCCTTGGTATTCAGGAACAAATCATTTTCCCTGAAATTAATATCGATAGTATTACTAGAATTCTCGGAATGAATATTACCTTTGTAACCTCTGCGCAAACAGATGAAGAAGGGTATGCCTTGTTGAAAGAATTCGGTTTACCGTTTAAAAACGCTAAAAAAGATTGATAATATGGCAAAGGAATCAATGAAAGCACGCGAAGTAAAGCGTGCTAAATTAGTAGCCAGATATGCCGAGAAAAGAGCTGCGTTGAAGCAAATCGTTAGAACCGGTGATCCTGCTGAAGCTTTTGAAGCTGCACAGAAATTGCAGGATTTGCCTAAAAATTCTAACCCGATTCGCATGCACAACCGTTGCAAGCTGACAGGTCGTCCCAAAGGATATATCCGTCAGTTTGGCATCTCCAGAATCCAGTTCCGTGAGATGGCTTCTAACGGTCTTATTCCCGGTGTAAAGAAAGCAAGCTGGTAATTATTGTTTTTAAATATTGTCAGGGTAGGCCTGATTAATTTAATTTATTTTTTATATGACTGATCCAATAGCAGATTATTTGACGAGGTTGCGGAACGCTATTCAAGCGAAGCACAGAGTTGTGGAAGTTCCGGCTTCTAATTTGAAAAAAGAAATCACTAAGATTCTTTTTGAAAAGGGCTACATTCTTAATTATAAGTTTGTAGAAGATGGTCCTCAAGGTACAATCAAAGTTGCCTTGAAGTATGATCCGGTAAACAAGGTTAACGCAATCAAGAAGCTGGAGAGAATCTCTTCTCCGGGTTTGCGTCAATATACCGGTTATAAAGACATGCCGCGTGTTATTAATGGTTTGGGTATTGCTATAATATCTACTTCCAAGGGTGTAATGACCAACAAAGAAGCCGCTGAACTGAAGATTGGTGGTGAAGTTTTGTGTTATGTATATTAATAGGAGGAATTAGCAATGTCAAGAATAGGAAAATTACCCATTAGTATTCCCGCTGGAGTAACAGTTACTCTGAAAGATGACGTGGTTACCGTTAAGGGACCCAAAGGCGAAATGAGCCAATATGTAAATCCTGCTATCAATGTTGCCATCGAAGACGGTCATGTTGTTTTGGCTGAGAATGAAAATGCAATGCTGGATAACCCCAAGCAAAAGCATGCATTCCATGGATTATACCGTTCATTGGTGCACAACATGGTTGTTGGTGTATCAGAAGGATATAAGAAAGAATTGGAACTTGTCGGTGTAGGTTACCGTGCCTCTAACCAGGGAAATATCATTGAACTGGCTTTAGGTTATACTCACAGTATCTTTATACAGTTGCCTCCTGAAGTTAAAGTTGAGACTAAGTCTGAAAGAAACAAGAATCCTTTGATTATATTGGAATCTTGCGACAAGCAGTTACTTGGTCAAGTTTGCTCTAAAATACGTTCTTTCCGTAAGCCTGAACCGTATAAGGGTAAGGGTATTAAGTTTGTTGGCGAAGAAATTCGTAGAAAGTCTGGTAAATCAGCTGGTGCTAAATAATCATTTAAATTGATATTATTATGACAACAAAAATAGAAAGACGAATTAAGATCAAATATAGAGTACGCAACAAAATTTCAGGTACTACTGAATGCCCGCGTATGAGTGTATTTAGAAGTAACAAGCAAATCTATGTTCAGATTATCGATGACTTGTCCGGTAAGACATTGGCTGCCGCTTCTTCGTTGGGTATGACTGAAAAAATGCCAAAGAAGGAACAAGCTGCTAAAGTAGGTGAACTGATTGCGAAAAAAGCTCAGGAAGCAGGTATTACTACTGTTGTTTTCGACCGTAATGGTTACTTGTATCATGGGAGAGTAAAAGAGGTGGCTGATGCTGCCCGTAACGGTGGACTTAAATTTTAATCATTATGGCAGGACTTAATAATAGAGTTAAGATTACAAACGATATAGAGCTGAAAGACAGATTGGTTGCTATTAATCGTGTAACCAAAGTAACCAAAGGTGGTAGAACTTTTAGTTTCTCTGCTATTGTGGTAGTAGGAAACGAAGAAGGCATCATCGGTTGGGGCCTTGGTAAAGCTGGTGAAGTAACCGCTGCTATTGCCAAAGGTGTTGAATCTGCAAAGAAAAACCTGACAAGAGTGCCTGTACTGAAAGGTACAGTTCCTCACGAACAGTCTGCAAAGTTCGGTGGCGCTGAAGTATTTATTAAACCGGCTTCTCACGGTACCGGTGTTGTTGCTGGCGGTGCAATGCGTGCCGTATTGGAAAGTGTTGGTGTAACAGACGTTTTGGCTAAGTCAAAAGGTTCTTCCAACCCGCACAACTTGGTAAAGGCTACTATCTTGGCATTGAGTGAAATGCGCGATGCTCGTATGGTTGCCCAGAACAGAGGAGTTAGTATGGAAAAAGTATTTAGAGGATAAGGAGGAAGAATATGTCGACTATAAAGATTAAACAAGTTAAAAGTAGAATTGGTGCTCCTGCTGATCAGAAGAGAACTCTCGATGCACTGGGACTTCATAAGTTGAATCGTGTGGTTGAACACGAATGCACTCCTTCAATTCTTGGAATGGTGGATAAGGTTAAACACTTGGTTACCATTGTTAAGTAATTATTTGTTGAATATAAAACGAATTACAATATGAACTTAAGTAATTTAAAACCTGCAGAGGGATCTACTAAAACAAGAAAGAGAATTGGACGTGGTCCGGGTTCTGGCTTGGGAGGTACTTCTACTAGAGGTCATAAAGGAGCTAAATCAAGATCTGGATACTCTAAGAAAATCGGTTTTGAAGGTGGTCAGATGCCTCTTCAACGTCGTGTACCTAAGTTTGGCTTTAAAAATATCAATCGTGTAGAGTATAAGGCTATCAACTTGGATACAATTCAGAAATTGGCTGAAGCAAAGAACTTGCAGACTGTAGGTATCAGTGACTTCATTGCTGCTGGTTTCATTTCTGCAAGCCAGTTGGTAAAAGTATTAGGTAACGGAACTTTGACTGCTAAGTTGGATGTACAAGCACATGCATTTTCTAAGACTGCTGTTGCTGCCATCGAAGCTGCTGGTGGACAAGTAGTAAAACTCTAATTCAATGAGAAAAGCTATTGAAACATTAAAGAATATATGGAAAATTGAGGATCTGAGACAACGGATCCTCATTACCATATTGTTTGTGGCAATCTACCGTTTTGGTTCGTATGTCGTTTTGCCGGGTATCAATCCGTCAATGCTGACACAATTGCATCAACAGACAAGCGAAGGTCTTTTAGCCTTGTTAAATATGTTTTCCGGAGGAGCATTTTCCAATGCCTCTATTTTTGCATTGGGTATCATGCCGTACATCTCTGCCTCCATTGTGATTCAGTTGCTGGGTATTGCGGTTCCGTATTTCCAGAAATTGCAGCGCGAAGGTGAGAGTGGTAGAAGAAAAATGAATCAATATACTCGTTATCTGACGATTCTTATTCTTTTGGTTCAGGCTCCTTCTTATTTGCTCAATCTTAAGATGCAGGCTGGTCCTTCTTTAAATGCTTCATTAGATTGGACTCTGTTTATGTTTACTTCTACCATTATTTTAGCGGCTGGAAGTATGTTTATTTTGTGGCTTGGTGAGAGAATTACGGATAAGGGTATCGGTAATGGTATTTCGCTGATTATCATGATTGGTATCATCGCCCGTCTGCCACAGTCCTTATTCCAGGAATTGATTTCCCGTATGACGGACAAGACTGGTGGTCTGGTAATGTTCTTGATTGAGCTTGTTGTTCTGCTGGTTGTTATTGCATTCGCTATTCTTTTGGTGCAGGGAACTAGAAAGATTCCTGTACAATATGCGAAGAAGATCGTGGGTAACAAGCAATATGGCGGTGCTAGACAGTATATTCCTTTGAAGGTGAATGCTGCTAACGTGATGCCTATCATTTTTGCTCAGGCTATCATGTTTATTCCTATCACTCTTGTTGGGTTCTCAAATGTAAATGATGCAAGTGGTTTCGTACGTGCATTGACTGATCATACAAGCTTTTGGTATAATTTGATTTTTGCAGTGTTGATTATATTGTTTACGTATTTCTATACTGCAATTACTATTAACCCGACTCAGATGGCTGAAGATATGAAGAGAAACAATGGTTTTATTCCGGGTATCAAGCCAGGAAAGCAAACTGCTGAGTATATTGACGTGATTATGTCGCGTATTACTTTGCCTGGTTCTTTCTTCTTGGCCTTGGTTGCCATTATGCCTGCGTTTGCCGGTATATTCGGTGTGAAAGCTGAGTTTGCTCAATTCTTTGGCGGTACATCTTTGTTAATCCTTGTGGGTGTGGTGCTTGATACTCTCCAGCAGGTAGAAAGTCATTTGTTGATGAGACACTATGACGGTTTGCTGAAATCCGGACGTATTAAAGGCCGCAGTGGTAATGTAGCTGCATATTAATCTTTTTTGAAGAATGATATTTCTTAAAACAGAAGATGAAATAGAGCTGCTCCGCAAGAGTAATTTGCTTGTTGGAAAGACGTTGGCTGAGATAGCTAAGGTTATAAAGCCCGGAGTGACAACAAAAGAGCTGGATAGGGTGGCGGAAGAGTTCATCAGAGACAATGGTGCTGTTCCAACCTTTAAAGGTTTTCCTAATCAATATGGCGATCCGTTTCCAGCTTCTATTTGCACATCTGTAAATGACCAGGTGGTACATGGTATTCCGGGAGATGATGTGGTACTGAAAGATGGTGATATCGTGTCTGTTGATTGTGGTACTTACATGAATGGCTTTTGTGGCGACTCAGCCTATACGTTTTGTGTAGGTGAAGTTGACGAAGAAGTCCGCAAATTACTGAAGGTTACTAAAGAAGCATTGTACATAGGGATACAGAATGCCGTTCACGGCAAGCGGTTGGGTGATATCGGTTATGCGATACAGCAGCACTGCGAATCTAATTCTTATGGTGTGGTGCGTGAGTTTGTGGGTCACGGAATAGGCAAGGAAATGCATGAAGATCCTCAGGTTCCCAATTACGGAAAGCGTGGTTATGGGACAATGCTGAAGAAAGGCTTGTGCATTGCCATTGAACCGATGATAACTTTAGGTAACCGACAAATACTCATGGAGCGTGATGGCTGGACGGTGAGGACAAAAGACCGCAAGTGTGCAGCTCATTTTGAACATACGATAGCAGTCGGCACTGGTGAAGCTGATATATTGTCATCATTCGAGTTCATTGAAGAAGTATTAGGAGATAAAGCAATTTAAGAAATTAATATGGCAAAGCAATCTGCAATAGAACAAGATGGAGTTATAGTTGAAGCATTGTCTAATGCAATGTTTCGTGTTGAATTAGAAAACGGACATGAGATTACTGCACATATTTCCGGTAAGATGCGGATGCATTACATCAAAATCCTGCCAGGGGATAAAGTAAGAGTCGAAATGTCTCCTTACGATTTATCGAAAGGAAGAATTGTATTTAGATATAAATAAAATTAAGATATGAAAGTAAGAGCATCCTTAAAGAAACGTACGCCAGAGTGTAAGATCGTTAGACGTAATGGCCGTTTGTATGTTATTAACAAGAAAAATCCTAAGTATAAACAACGTCAAGGATAATATTATTATTTTTGCAAAAAAAATAATTTAGTATATGGCTATAAGAATAGTTGGTGTCGATTTGCCTCAAAACAAGAGAGGTGAAGTTGCGTTGACCTATGTATATGGTATAGGTCGTAGTAGTTCAGCAAAAATTTTGGATAAAGCAGGTGTTGACAGAGACCTGAAAGTAAAAGACTGGACGGATGATCAGGCTGCCAAGATTCGTGAGATCATTGGTGCAGAGTATAAGGTTGAAGGTGATCTTCGTTCTGAAGTTCAATTGAACATTAAGCGTTTAATGGATATCGGTTGCTATCGTGGTGTTCGTCATCGTATTGGTCTTCCAGTAAGAGGTCAGAGCACAAAGAACAATGCCCGTACTCGTAAGGGTAGAAAGAAAACCGTTGCTAATAAGAAAAAAGCTACTAAATAATAATTGTTGATATGGCAAAAAAAACAGTTGCAGCAAAAAAGAGAAATGTGAAGGTTGATGCTAATGGACAGTTGCATGTTCATTCATCTTTTAACAACATTATTGTTTCTCTGGCAAACAGCGAAGGTCAGATCATTTCTTGGTCTTCTGCTGGAAAGATGGGTTTTAGAGGTTCAAAGAAGAACACTCCCTACGCAGCACAGATGGCTGCTCAAGATTGTGCTAAGATAGCATACGATCTTGGCTTGAGAAAGGTAAAAGCATATGTGAAGGGCCCGGGTAACGGACGTGAGTCTGCTATTAGAACTATCCACGGTGCAGGTATCGAGGTTACTGAAATCATTGACGTAACTCCGCTTCCGCACAACGGTTGTCGTCCTCCGAAAAGACGTAGAGTTTAAAATTTACCTTTAATAGAAGTGAGACTTGATTTTGTTATTGGATTGTAAACTTTCTCTCTGCAATCGCGGCTGCAACAAACCCAAGTTCATGAATAAACAATTAAATATTTAAAAGAAATGGCTAGATATACTGGACCAAAATCAAGAATAGCCCGTAAATTCGGTGAAGGTATCTTTGGAGCAGATAAAGTATTGTCAAAGAAGAACTATCCTCCCGGACAGCACGGTAATTCCAGAAAGAGAAAGACTTCTGAATACGGTGTTCAACTTCGTGAGAAACAGAAAGCCAAATATACTTATGGCGTTTTGGAAAAACAATTCCGCAACTTGTTTGAGAAGGCTGAGACTGCTAAAGGTATTACTGGTGAAATCCTTCTCCAATTGTTGGAAGGTCGCCTTGACAATATCGTATTCCGTTTGGGTATTGCTCCTACTCGCGCAGCTGCTCGTCAGTTGGTGAGCCACAAGCACATTACTGTAGACGGTGAGGTTGTGAATATTCCTTCTTATGCAGTGAAACCGGGTCAGGTGATCGGTGTTCGTGAAAGATCCAAATCATTGGAAGTTATCGCTAATTCACTGGCTGGCTTTAACCATAGCAAATATCCTTGGTTGGAATGGGATGATAACTCTAAGGTAGGCAAATTGCTGCATGTACCTGAAAGAGCAGACATTCCTGAAAACATTAAAGAGCATTTGATCGTAGAATTGTATTCTAAATAATAATTAATTTCATGGCGATATTAGCATTTCAAAAACCTGATAAAGTATTAATGTTGGAAGCGGACTCTAGATTCGGAAAATTCGAATTTCGTCCGTTGGAGCCCGGTTTCGGTATTACCGTGGGTAA
This sequence comes from Bacteroides sp. AR29, assembly GCF_900217715.1. Lineage (NCBI taxonomy): Bacteria > Pseudomonadati > Bacteroidota > Bacteroidia > Bacteroidales > Bacteroidaceae > Bacteroides > Bacteroides sp. AR29. Next base: position 36,429 of record NZ_OBMS01000023.1, on the reverse strand, counting down.
TGCACTGCGCCGCATCCTGCTTTCTTCATTGGAAGGTTTTGCTATCACTACTATCAAGATAGACGGTGTTGAGCATGAATTTTCCAGTGTTCCGGGGGCAAAAGAGGATGTTACTAACATTATCTTGAATCTGAAACAAGTGAGATTCAAGCAAGTAGTTGAAGAATTCGAGAGTGAGAAAGTAAGTATTACAGTCGAGAATTCAAGTGAATTTAAAGCAGGTGACATAGGTAAGTATTTGACTGGATTTGAAGTGTTAAATCCTGAATTAGTTATTTGTCATTTAGATTCAAAGTCGACTATGCAGATAGATATTACGATCAACAAAGGTCGTGGTTATGTTCCTGCTGACGAAAACCGCGAATATTGCACCGATGTGAACGTAATTCCTATCGATTCTATTTATACTCCGATACGTAATGTGAAGTATCAGGTAGAGAACTTCCGTGTAGAGCAGAAGACCGACTACGAGAAACTGGTACTTGAGATTACTACCGACGGTTCCATTCATCCGAAAGAAGCCCTGAAAGAAGCTGCAAAGATTCTGATTTATCACTTCATGCTTTTCTCTGACGAGAAGATCACGCTGGAAACAAATGATGTTGACGGCAATGAAGAGTTTGATGAAGAAGTATTGCACATGCGTCAGTTGCTGAAGACCAAGCTCGTTGATATGGATCTCTCTGTACGTGCCCTCAACTGTCTGAAGGCTGCAGATGTAGAGACTCTTGGTGACTTGGTACAATTCAACAAGACGGATTTGCTGAAATTCAGAAACTTCGGAAAGAAATCGCTTACCGAGCTTGATGATTTGCTGGAGAGTCTGAATCTGTCGTTTGGAACTGATATTTCTAAATATAAATTAGATAAAGAATAAAAAATGAGACATAATAAGAAATTCAACCATTTGGGTCGTACTGCCTCTCATAGAAACGCTATGTTGGCTAATATGGCGTGTTCTTTGATTAAGCACAAAAGAATCACTACGACCGTTGCAAAGGCTAAAGCTTTGAAGAAGTTTGTTGAGCCTTTGATTACAAAGGCTAAAGACGATACGACTAATTCCCGTCGTGTTGTATTTAGCAATTTGCAAGACAAGTATGCTGTAACTGAATTGTTTAAAGAAATCTCTGTGAAGATTGCTGATCGTCCGGGTGGTTACACTCGTATTATCAAGACTGGTAACCGTTTGGGTGACAACGCTGAAATGTGCTTCATTGAACTCGTTGACTACAACGAAAACATGGCTAAGGAAAAGGTTGCCAAGAAGGCTACTCGTACCCGCCGTTCAAAGAAAGCTGCTGCTACTGAAGCTACTCCTGCTGCAGAAACTGCTGCACCAGTTGCAGAAGCTCCTGCTGCTGAGGAAGCTAAAGCTGAATAATTCAACTATTCTTTTTATATATAGAAGCCGTTCCAATTTGTTTGGAGCGGCTTTTTATTTCCTATAAATCATCCAAGAAACATTAAAAGATGTGTGCATTAAACAAATTCCTGAAAGAAACTGTTATATTTGCACATAGATATGGCTAAATTCTTAAGATTCATAGGATTCATGGTGCTTGCATTGGCTTTATGGCAGACTGTAAGCGATACATTTGCCAATAAAGCGGTGAGTGGTGGGAATGTTGTGAGTGAGAATACTATTGCCGTACATGAGCAGACTGATGCCTATATTGCGATGCCTCAATTGCCTTATCTGCCGGATGCAGAGCTGGCGGGCATGGGTGGACAATTACATTCGCTGACGTACTCCCGTATACAGCGTATTTCTACCACGGAATATATATTTTCTTTAAAGGACTGGATTGACAAACTGGCCCAGCGAGCGGCTGTTTTGTCTCTGCATCGTGAGAAACTCTATGATGCCACTGCCTATTATCGTTGCCAGCCGGTGTGCGAATATTACATTTTCACACTAAGGCGTATTCTCATTTAGTGTTTTATTGAATCTTCCTTTTTCCCTTGTGTATGGTCAGACTATGTGTTTTTGCAGGGAAATACTGTATTTTCTATTTCTAATAAATTCATTAAAACATATTATAATTATGGCAACTCAAACTATTGACGCAACTCTTTTTGCGTCTTCACATCCCGATATTGTAAAGCGTACCAGTGTTTCAGGACTTATCTTTTCAGTAGCTATGCTGCTGGTCGGTGTTTTTATTTTTGCATCCATTTTTGAGATGAGTGATAAATCTTCTACTCTCAGCATGGCTTTGATGGTGCTGGGTACGGCATTCGTCTTGCTTGGCGTGTTCCGTCTGTTTTGGAAATCGAAGGAAGTGGTCTATTTGCCGACGGGCAGTGTGACCAAGGAACGCAGTGTTTTCTTCGATTTGAAATATTTGGGCAAACTTACAGATATGATTGAGAATGAACAGCTGAATGGCGAGACTGAAATAAAAAGTAGCGGCAGTGGAAATGTGCGCATGGATGTCATGATTTCGCAGGACAATAAATTTGCGGCTGTACAGTTGTATCAGTTTGTGCCTTACACGTATACTCCGGTAACTTCCGTACGCTACTATACGGGTAGCGATGCGGTTGCAGTATCTACTTTCCTGGAGAAATGTAAAACAGCATAATCAGTCAAAGAGTTAGACTTGACTTTAACTGTGGTGGGGATTAGTCGGCAACGGCAATCCCCATTTTTTTCATCAGGAAGCAGGCGTTCATATTCTGGGCGATGCCTGGGCGCAAGCGGTAGGAGAAGGTCAGTTCATTGTCTGTAATGTCTGCTTCGAAGCGATAGTTGCGGATGTCATCGGGGAAGAGGTCGATGAGTGTTCCCAGCAGCAGGTCGTGGGTGGCAATGATGCCATTGGCCTGCAAAGTCATGAATTGCTTGATAAGGGAAAAGGAGCCTTTCTGCTTGTCCATGGAGTTGGTACCTTTCAGAATTTCGTCGAGGATGATGAAAAGCTCCTCACCAGCCTGCAGCTTGTCTATGATGAGTTTCAGACGTTTGAGTTCGGCAAAGAAGTAGGACTCGTTGTCGTTCAGTGAATCCGAGGTACGCAGGCTAGTGATGAGCCGGGCCGGGCATATTTCCATTTGGCGGGCACAGACGGGGGCGCCGATGCAGGCAAGGAGGTAATTGATGCCCACCGTACGCAGATAGGTGCTTTTCCCTGCCATGTTGGCGCCGGTGACGATGATGAAAAACGGTCGTTTCACCATGTCGATGTCATTGCGGACACAGCGGTCACGGTTCATCAGCGGATGGCCCAGGGCTTCGGCACGGAGACGGAAGGAGGAAGGGGCATTGATGGGTGCTTCCGTTTCAGAATTGCTTTCTTCTTCTTTATTTAGGTTTCCTTTTCCCTTTCTTTCCGCTTGAACTATCTTTGGGTAAATATAGTCCGGATGATTATAGGCAAATGTTGCCAGTGAGTTGAGCGCATCCATTTGTCCGATGGCATCGAGCCACCCGGGCAGTTCAGCGGCATATTGCTCTTTCCAGGCTTCAATGCGCATGATTTGACGCAGTTCCCAGAAGAAGAGGCCGTTCAGAATGACGTACATAAAGACATTGTTGCGTTGGTCGAGTTCATCCATGAGCTTGTTCAGCCTGCTGATGGAGTGGGAGGCTTTCCGTTTTTCTCCGTCAATCTGTTGTCTTATCTCTTTGAGCAGGGTGGCTTGTGCAGGCTGCTTTTCCATGAGGTGGAGCAGGGCGGCGTAGGTGGAGAGAATTTGCAGTTTTTTGCCATAGATGGCCTGCATCTTGGTGACTTTGCCAGTGAAGCCGAAGCCGGCGATGACGAAGCAGGTCCAGATGATGCCGTAGATACTTGCGGACAGAATTCCTGCCATGACGAGTGCGAGGCAGATGAGGTTGGCTCCCGTCACCAGTACCGGCAGGAGGCGCAGTAATTTCCGGCTCCGGAAGATGCTCGGACTTTCCGCCCATTGGCACAGTTCTGTTTCATCGGCGGCTTTTCCTTTGTACAGCAGGCCGAGGATACGGAAGCGCTGACGGAATTTCAGTTCCGGAGCCAGTTCACTGACGGCTTCTTGTCGGCGGATGATTTCTTCCTTTCTCTCGAGATGTTTCCCCAGCCAGTGGGCGAGGCGGTGTTTCCCGGGCTGTGTGCAGGTACGGTTGATGTACTGGAAAAGGGAATGCGGACCGAAAACATCCAAATCATAGGTGTAGAGATGGGTGGGGTCGATGTATGCTTCGCCGTCATCGAAAGAAGACGTATCGTAATCCAGAGCGGCGAGTTCCTGCTCGTTGATTTCCATCTTCTTTTCCAGATAGTCCTTGCGATGGAACAGCCGGTTGTGGTATTTCATTAAAAATAGGAACGGCAGTAGGGTGATGAGGGCAATGCAGGCCAGTATACCCCAGCTCTCGCTCCAGAAATAGATAATTCCTACTACTCCTGCCACAAATAGCAGCAGGCGCAGGCTGCCGATGCGGTAAATCTTCTGTTGTACTTTATTCAGTTCTTGTCTTGCCTCTTCTGCCGTGTTGCGGTAGACGGCGCTGATTTTATCTATCGTATTTATTTGCTCCATACATGTTAAGTTTAAGGCAAAGATATACATTTCCAATTGTTTTTTCCGCGATTTTTTGTCTACTTCCGATAAAAAATGTACCTTTCGCTCACTAAAACAAAGTTTCAGAAAAGAGGAGGTTGGGATATGAAGAAGAGTTGGTTGTTAGGCGTTCTGATGTTGCTGGCGGTTTTGCCGGTGGGGGCGCAACAGGTAATGTATTCCAATCTGAAAGAGTTGGTGGAGAACCGTGGCGATACGGTTACCACACTGAAGATTGAGAAGCGTACAAAGAACCAGATTTACCTCATGGGCGGTGCCGATTATCGTATTACGGTAGACGACAATCCCGGTCTTTGCCGTTATTTGAAGTCCCGTTGTTATGCTGTACGGGTAGATACCTCGCTTTATGTCAATTGCCGTAAGATGCGCTATAAGCGTTATCGCTTCGGGCAGTGGTATGCACCTGCCATGTGGCTCGGCGGCAAGGTTTACTTCTGTGCACAGCCTGTGGGACAAGCAGCCACCAGTACCATGACTCCCGATGATGCCACACGATTGGGCGGTGAAGTGGGAGACGCCATCAATGCTTCGGGACTGGTGCATGCCCGCGTCTATTACGAACTGAATCCCGAAACCGGAAAGTCCGAGTTCGTGGGACGTGAGCGAATGATGCAATTGCTTGCCGGATACCCGACACTGCACGCCGAATTCGAGAAAGAAACAAGCGAGTCGGCAGAGGTCATCGGCAAGTATCTGCGTGCACTCCGTCCATTAATCACTAATCATTAATCATTAATAAGATGATATTATTGCAAGACGTGCCCGATGGGTACGAATACTGCTTTGCGGGTAACGGAAAGTGCCCCAAAGCCTCTTCCTGCCTGCGGGCGATAGCGGCACAACTGTTGTCCGAGAGTGAAGGCCCCCAGCCACAGTCCGTTCGTGCGGTGAATCCTTTTTATGTCGGCAGCTTGTCCGGGTCCTCCACTTGTGCCCGTTACCGCTCCAGCGAGCAGCTGCATTATGCCCGCGGTATGACACGCCTTTTCGACGAAGTACCCACCAAGCTGCTTTTCACCGTGCGCCATCGCGTGATGGGATGCTTCTCTTGCGAACGCTATTACTATCATTGCCGCAAGGGCGAGCGCCCTATCTCTCCCGAAGAACAGCAGCGGATAGCCCGGGTATTCAATGCGGTAGGCATAGGCACCAAGCCTAAGTTCGACCACTACGAGTATGCGGTAGCTTGGTGACCGGCTGCAAAGTCACTGCACACCTTTTGCAGCGTCACTGCACACCTTTTGCAGCGTCACTGCAAACCCGTTGCAGTCGCGCTGCAAAGCAGTTGCAGTATCACTGCAAATAGGTATGCAGTGATGCTGCAAACGGTATGCAGTGGCACTGCAAAATGCATGCACTCACTTTGCAGTGAGAAGTCGCTGTTGTTCACGTTGTTACAGTATGAATACAATGAGGCCTTATCTCCCTCTTTTCGGCCTGCTGTTTACAGATTGCAGAAGAAGGATACGAATACCGGTACACTCATATCAATTAATATTCCGTGGAATATAGCGATAGGAATCACGTCCTTTCCGGAATATTGGGTGATGGAGGGTAGAAGTACATCCATCGAATTGACCCCTGCCGCCGATATAGGTGCCAGTTTGCCGAAATATTTCCGGATGAGCGGTGCACCCAGCAAAGCCATCATTTCACGGAAGATATTGGCAAGCAGGGCGATGGTGCCCAGCTCCGTGGCGAGTTGCAGGCCTATGGAAGGTTCCTTGAATTGCGTAATCAGAATGGAGGAAAGCGAATAATAAGCAAATCCGCTACCCACCGCCATGCAGTCGAACACACTCCATTGGCTCAACAGCAGACTGGCGAAGGCGGAGAACAACAGCGTTCCCACAATGGTGGCCATCGGCACCAAAAGCATTTTGGGCCGCAGGCTCTTGACCAGCTCCTTCAGTTTCTTGTTGCTCCCGATGCCGATGCCCACCTGGAACATCAATGCATAGAGCACATACATGGATAAGTCGTGCAGGTCGAACTGAAAATCATTGGCTACTCCCATCAGGCAGCCGGCACAGAAAAATGCAACAACCGTCAAACTTCCCTTCATCTCTTCTCTCCTTTCTTGAAAAATAGGTGAAACACCATCAGTGAGGCCAGCATGCTGCCTGTAATGCTCAGTGAGGCCAGTACGGCGGCCTGCCACCCGAATCTTCCCAGATTGTCAACAATCAGACGGTTGGAGCCGATGGATACACCGAGTACAAAGAGCAGCAGTAAGATGGTGAGCGAGGCGCTTTTCTCCACTTTTTGCAACATTTGTACGTTACGCATCAGGTATCCGATACCGATTCCTATAAACATGATAGATATAATTGTAAACATAAGTTTTCTTCTTCTTTTTGGTGAATACATAGGTTAGTCCGGTTTTTCCGAATGGAAACCCCATACACGGCATTTCTCCCTCCTTTTCTCGGTAAGGGAAGTGCAAAATAGTAAAATGTAAATTGCAGGGTAGTTAAATGAATCCGCTGAACCAATGTACGTGCACTATGAAATGGCCGCATAAGGTCTTGTTGCCCCATGCAGCATTGCGCGTATTGTATGTTGTAGTTAAAGACTGGTTCATATCGTTTTTTGAATTTCGGTACAAAGGTAATGCTAGCTTGAATAATTTCCAAATAAATATTCACAATTTGTTTTGTGAAAAGACTCTTCAATATATGGAAGCTCCCGTAAAAACATTATTTTGCAGGAACATAGAGGAAATACAAGAGTTCCTTTGTTTAGAAATATAGTTTTAGAAAGAAAAGAGACATGAAAAGATTGAGAGATTTAACTGCTGTTCTTGGCATGGTTGCTTTGACTGCTTGCAACAATGCCTCCATTGAAGGCTCCTGGGTGGAGCCGGTTCCGGGAATGCCCGGCATGCAACAAGGTTTCGTTCTTGATGGGGACGGAAGCGCCTCTTCCATTAACATGGCCACCTTGAAATATGAGGCATGGAAAAAAGTAGGAAACCGGTTGTTACTTTCAGGTACCAGCATCGGCAATCACCAGAATATTTCTTTCACGGATACGCTGACAATAGAAAAACTGACGCAGGACAGCTTGATTCTCAAAAGAGGAGAGTTGCTCTTGAGGTATGCCAAAACCAACGTAGACTGAATAAAGAAAAAAAATACTTTGATTTTGGCTACTTAGTTCCTGCGCTGGGTTTCAAGAAGTCGTTCCGGCTCATTTTTCTCAGATGCTTCTCCTTGCTTCCGTCATCAATGACGAGGGTCAGCGAATCGCTCCATTGTTGGAGAGAAGATAGGGAAGAAATATCGCATGACACGGTGCGGAAGTGATGGCTTGTTTTTGTCCATCCGTCGGGAATGCGCGGATTGTAGCAAAGTTGCAGTCTGAGCGTGTCCGGTTCCTGCTTGGTTGCGTCGTATACCAGATTCACTTCTCCGTCGTGGATTTCGCCGTTTATGTGGTTGAAGGTGGAGAATCCTGCCTGTAAATCCACATAGCCGTAAGAGGCATAATCTATAGACAATGATTGGGGAATGGCACAATTTTCATTGCCGGTGATGTGTCCGGCATCTGCTTCCTCCCGGGTGAGGGGATGGACTGTTTCGTATGCCTCTATCGTATAGACCTGCGCATTGTCGATATATTTCATGCCATTGGTAGAGGTGGTCCGGTCGTCTTCTGTGTAGTAAAAGTTGAAGTAACCCCGTTCCTTGCCGGCAAGTTCCTTGCTGTGCGAAACAACCAGACCGGCATAGTGTCTCTGGTAGCAGTAGAAACCGTTTTCTGCATCTCCCACGATGGTGGCCACGTTGGCAAATCCTCTGGAACCGTCGTCTTTCATAAGGTCTGTGCAACCTGAACAGCTAAGCATGCCGATTGTCAGGATGATACTTGATAGTAAGTTTTTCATAGCTATATGTTTTGGGATTTTAATGATTTTATCTCGTCTTCTTCTGGAAGAGTTTCACAAATATAGAGATTATTTTGATAAGATGTAGTGTGTGGAGACGAAAAACATCTGGAATGTTTGCAGGTTTTGGGTAATCTCTGGTGAAAGCGTTGTAACAAACAGCGAGTGTGTCGGGCGAAGTGCCGTGGTGGATTTCTGACTAAAAGATAAATAATCCAGATATTTCATTGCGAATGTCGGGATTTATTTCTATATTGCGGCAAATATAACCCTTGTGGGCTGACACTTTGTAAATCCTTAATCTTTATAGGACATGGAGATAACCTTAAGTAAAACATTGCCTTCCTATCCTTCCTTTGTCGAGGGTATCCGGCGGGCACCCGACCGTGGCTACACCCTTACCCCTGCGCAGACGGCTACGGCATTGAAGAACGCTTTGCGCTACATCCCCAAAGAGTTGCACGAAACCCTCGCTCCGGAGTTCATGGAAGAGTTGCGTACACGTGGACGTATCTACGGCTACCGCTACCGCCCGCAGGGCGACCTCAAAGCGAAACCCATCGACGAGTACAAAGGGAACTGTATTGAAGGCAAGGCCTTCCAGGTGATGATTGACAATAATCTTTGTTTCGACATCGCCCTTTATCCGTATGAATTAGTTACCTATGGTGAGACGGGACAGGTCTGTCAGAACTGGATGCAATACCGGCTCATCAAGCAGTACCTCGAAGTGTTGACGCGCGAACAGACACTGGTCATCGAAAGCGGGCATCCGTTGGGGCTTTTCAAGTCCAAGCCCGAGGCGCCCCGTGTCATCATTACCAATGCGTTGATGGTGGGGCTCTATGATAATCAGAAGGACTGGCACACCGCTATACAGATGGGCGTTGCCAACTACGGGCAGATGACTGCCGGCGGCTGGATGTACATCGGTCCGCAGGGCATCGTGCACGGCACGTTCAACACGTTGCTGAATGCAGGCCGTCTGAAACTGGGCATTCCGCAGGACGGCGATTTGCGCGGACGCTTGTTTGTTTCTTCCGGTCTGGGAGGCATGAGCGGTGCGCAGCCCAAAGCTGCCGAGATGGCAGGGGCGGCGGCAATCATTGCCGAGGTGGATGCTTCCCGCATCGAAACCCGCCATACCCAGGGCTGGGTGGGACACGTTACAGATTCTCTGGAAGAAGCCTTCTCGCTGGCTCGACAAGCCATGGACGAGTGTCGCCCGGTTTCTGTGGCCTATCACGGCAATGTCGTCGATTTGCTGGAATATGCGGTGCAGAAGCAGTTGCACATAGATTTACTTTCCGACCAGACTTCCTGCCATGCCACCTATGAGGGCGGTTACTGTCCTGCCGGACTGACGTTTGAGCAGCGTACCCATATGCTGCACGAGAATCCGTCGAAATTCCGGTGTCTGGTGGATGCTTCCTTGGAGCGTCATTTTAAGGCTATAAAAAGGCTGGTGGAACACGGCACGTACTTCTTCGATTATGGGAACTCCTTCATGAAAGCCGTCTACGATGCCGGCGTGAGCGAAATTGCTCGGGACGGAGATGATAAGAACGGCTTCATCTTTCCCAGCTATGTGGAAGACATAATGGGACCGGAACTGTTTGATTATGGTTATGGTCCGTTCCGCTGGGTGTGCCTCAGTGGAAAACATGAAGACTTGGTGAAGACCGACCGTGCGGCGATGGAATGTATCGACCCTACACGTCGCGGGCAAGATTTGGATAACTATAATTGGATTCGTGATGCGGAGAAAAACAACTTGGTGGTAGGCACGCAGGCTCGTATTCTTTATCAGGATGCCGTGGGACGTATGAATATAGCTTTGCGCTTCAATGAAATGGTGCGTAAGGGAGAGGTCGGCCCCATTATGTTGGGACGCGACCATCACGATGTCAGCGGTACAGACTCTCCATTCCGTGAAACATCCAATATCAAGGACGGCAGTAATGTCATGGCAGATATGGCGGTGCAGTGTTTTGCTGGAAACTGTGCGCGTGGCATGAGCTTGGTGGCCTTGCACAATGGAGGTGGCGTAGGTATCGGAAAAGCCATCAACGGCGGTTTCGGCATGGTGTGCGACGGCAGTGACCGGGTAGACGAAATCCTGCGTTCCGCTATGTTGTGGGATGTGATGGGTGGTGTGGCCCGCCGTTCGTGGGCACGCAATCCGCATGCCATGGAGACGAGCGAGGAGTTTAACCGTACGCATGCAGACGGCTATCATATCACGATGCCGTATGTGGCTGATGAGAAGTTGGTGCAGAAAGTGGTGAAGGAGTAAGTAAAGTGATGATTTCATTTTTTAGACGCGGATAACGCGGATTTTTTCTTTCAAAAGAATCCCGACGTCTCTGTATTCCGATAAAAAGAATTCGCGTCATCTGCGTCTGAAAAATCAGAGTATATATATTTTTTTTTAAAGAGCATTATGAATAAGATTATGGAATGCGTCCCCAATTTCAGCGAAGGGCGCGATTTGCAGAAGATAGATAAGATAGTAGCTCCTTTTCGGGGCAAACAAGGTGTGAAACTGTTGGATTACAGTAACGATGAAGACCACAACCGCCTTGTGGTGACCGTAGTGGGCGAGCCGGAACCGCTTCGTGATGCTGTGCTCGAAGCTATCGGCGTGGCGGTAGAGCTGATAGACCTCAATCACCATCAGGGACAGCATCCTCGTATGGGTGCTGTAGATGTAGTACCTTTTATCCCCATCCGGAATGTGACGATGGAAGAAGCCGTTGCCCTCTCGAAAGAAGTGGGCAAGGAGGTTGCAAAACGTTACAATCTTCCCGTCTTCTTATATGAAAAGTCTGCTTCTGCCCCTCATCGGGAGAATTTGGCTGCTGTCCGTAAAGGGGAGTTCGAAGGTATGGCCGAGAAGATAAAGCAACCGGAATGGCATCCCGACTTCGGACTGGCCGAACGTCATCCCACCGCAGGCACAGTGGCTATCGGTGCCCGCATGCCTTTGGTGGCCTATAACATCAACCTCAATACCCCCAGTCTGGAGATAGCCCATGACATCGCTAAGAAAATCCGTTTCATCGGCGGAGGACTGCGTTATTGCAAGGCAATGGGAGTGGAGTTGAAGGACCGCGGCATCACGCAGGTATCCATCAACATGACGGACTATACCCGCACCGCCCTCTACCGTGCTTTCGAACTGGTGCGTGTGGAAGCCCGCCGCTACGGCGTCAGTATTGTGGGCAGTGAGATTATCGGTCTGGTGCCGATGGAGGCCTTGATAGATACAGCGTCCTACTATCTGGGATTGGAGAACTTCTCCATGGAGCAAGTCTTAGAAGCACGAATGTAACCGAATTAAATAGTACTAACTTAATTCCCCTCCCTACGGGGGAGGGGTTAGGAGAGAGGCTTTATGACAGAAAACCTTATTATATTCAATACCCGTGTAGTGACCCCCCTCGGCTTTTCTGCCCGTTGCGGCAAGGAGATGGAGCAACTGAGCATCATCGACAATGCTACGGTGGAAGTGACCGATGGCATCATCACCTACGTCGGACCTAACCGTGGAGAGGAGCGTGACGGCTATTATCAGCACTACTGGCATTACAATGCCCGCGGCAAGTGTCTGCTACCCGGCTTTGTGGACTCACACACACATTTTGTGTTTGGTGGCGAGCGTGCCGAGGAGTTCTCCTGGCGTTTGAAGGGAGAGAGTTACATGTCCATCATGGAACGTGGAGGAGGCATCGTGAGTACGGTGAAAGCTACCCGTGCATGCAATTTCATCCAGCTGCGCAGCAAGGCGGAGGGCTTTCTGAAGCAGATGAGTGCTATGGGAGTGACTACCGTAGAGGGAAAGAGCGGCTACGGTCTGGACAAGGAAACCGAGCTCCTGCAGCTTCGGGTGATGCGTAGCCTTAATAATGACGAGCACAAGCGTGTAGACGTTGTCTCCACTTTTCTCGGTGCACATGCTGTGCCTGCAGAATACAACGGACAGACGGACGAGTACGTGGACTACATTATCCGCGAAGTGATGCCCGTAGTGGTTCATAATAATTTGGCAGAGTTCTGCGATGTCTTCTGTGAGCAGGGCGTTTTCTCCATCGAGCAGTCCCGTCGCCTTTTGCTGGCAGCCAAGGAAATGGGACTTGCCTTGAAACTCCATGCCGACGAGATTGTACCATTAGGGGGTGCCGGACTGGCTGCTGAACTTTCTGCCGTCTCTGCCGACCATCTGCTGCATGCTTCGGATGCGGACATCCACGCCATGGCCGACAAGGGAGTTGTGGCGACCCTTCTTCCGCTGACAGCCTTTGCTTTGAAGGAACCCTATGCTCGTGGGCGCGAAATGATTGATGCTGGTTGTGCCGTGGCCCTTGCCACCGACCTCAATCCGGGCAGTTGTTTCTCCGGTTCCATCCCCCTGACATTTGCCTTGGCGTGCATTTATATGAAAATGAGTATTGAAGAGGCCATCACTGCCCTGACCTTGAACGGTGCCGCCGCCTTGAACCGCGCGGATAGCATCGGCAGCATCGAGGTGGGCAAGAAAGGGGACTTCGTAGTGCTCAATACGGATAATTATCACTTTCTACCTTATTATGTAGGTATGAATTGTGTCAATACCACCATAAAGGGGGGAGTGCTTTATCCTGTACTTTAAGAAGTGCTGATATCCCCTCTTAATCCTTAATCTTTAATATTTAATATCATGTTAGTTGATTTGACAGTAAAGGAATTTTTGAATAAAGTGGCGGGTAGCGATCCCGTCCCCGGTGGCGGTAGTATTGCCGCTTTGAACGGTGCTATTGCTTCTGCTCTTGCCGCTATGGTTGCTAACCTCACCATCGGTAAGAAAGGTTATGAACTTCACGAAGAGCTGATGCGCCATATCTCCGGAGTTGCCTTGCAGCAAAAGGAGGCTTTTGTAGCAGATATAGACCGCGACTCTGAAGCCTACGACAAGGTGTTTGCCTGCTTCAAGATGCCGAAAGCTACGGATGAGGAAAAGGCGGCGCGCAGCGCTGCCATCCAGGAGGCTACCAAGTTTGCCGCCCTTGTTCCCATGCAGGTGGCACGCAATGCGTATGAGCTGATGACGGTCATCATGGATGTAGCCCGCCTGGGCAACCGCAATGCCGTTACGGATGCTTGTGTGGCCATGATGTCTGCCCGTTCGGCTGTGCTGGGCGCACTGATGAATGTACGCATCAACCTGGGTTCGCTGAAGGACAAGGAGTTTGTGTCCAAGCTCCAAAGTGAAGCCGACGAATTGGAACGCCTGGCTTGTGCGAAAGAAAAGGAATTGTTGGACGAAATCAATCAAGAGCTGAAAGTATGAACAATGTCTATTATGTAGGTTCCGGTGAGTTGACCTTCGACCTCATCGAACGTATCATCAATGAAAACCTGAAACTGGAGCTGGCTCCGGAAGCCAAGCTGCGGATACAGAAGTGCCGCGATTATCTGGACAAGAAGATTGCGGAGTCGGAAGAACCCTTGTATGGCATTACTACCGGTTTCGGTTCGTTGTGCAGTAAGAGCATTTCGTCGGACGAGCTGGGCACCTTGCAGGAAAATCTCATCAAGAGCCATGCTTGCAGTGTGGGCGAGGAGATACGCCCGGTCATCATCAAACTGATGATGTTGCTCAAGGCGCATGCCCTCTCTTTGGGGCATAGCGGTGTGCAGGTCATCACCGTGCAGCGCATCCTAGATTTCTTCAATAACGACGTGATGCCTATCGTTTATGACCGTGGCTCACTGGGCGCCTCCGGCGACCTGGCTCCTCTGGCCAACCTCTTCTTGCCGCTTATCGGTGTGGGCGATGTCTATTATAAAGGAAAGAAGCGCGAGGCTATCAGTGTGCTCGATGAGTTCGGTTGGGAACCGGTGAAGCTGATGAGTAAAGAGGGATTGGCATTACTCAACGGTACCCAGTTTATGAGTGCCAACGGTGTCTTTGCCCTTCTCAAAGCCTTCCGTCTCTCCAAGAAAGCCGACTTGATTGCCGCCCTTTCTCTGGAAGCTTTCGACGGGCGTATAGACCCGTTTATGAACTGTATCCAGCAGATCCGTCCACACAAGGGCCAGATAGAAACGGGTGCCAACTTCCGCAAACTATTGGAAGGCAGCGAACTGATAGCCCGTCCCAAGCAGCATGTACAAGACCCTTATTCGTTCCGTTGCATCCCTCAGGTGCATGGGGCCACGAAAGACGCCATCCGTTACGTGGCTTCCGTCCTGCTGACGGAAATCAATTCTGTGACGGACAATCCCACCATCTTCCCCGATGAGGACCGTATCATCTCGGGCGGTAACTTCCACGGCCAGCCGCTTGCCATTTCCTACGACTTTCTCGGCATTGCCCTGGCAGAGTTGGGCAATATATCCGAGCGGCGCATCGCCCAGCTTATCATGGGGCTGCGTGGACTTCCGGAATTCCTTGTGGCCAATCCCGGTCTGAACTCCGGTTTCATGATTCCGCAATATGCTGCCGCGTCTATGGTAAGCCAGAATAAGATGTACTGCTATGCCGCCAGCAGCGACTCCATCGTTTCCTCCAACGGGCAGGAAGACCATGTCAGCATGGGTGCCAATGCAGCTACTAAGCTTTATCGCATTATGGACAATCTGGAGCATATCCTTGCCATCGAACTGATGAATGCCGCTCAAGGCATCGACTTCCGCCGTCCGGCAAAGACTTCTCCCGTTCTGGAGCGTTTCCTGCACGAATATCGCAAGGAAGTCCCTTTTGTGAAGGAAGACATCGTGATGTATAAGGAAATCCATAAGACAGTCGCTTTCCTCAACCGGACAAAGTTTGATTATTAGGAACTTCCCAATAAATCTGCCAGAAACATAATAATTATTAATCTGTTAACAATAAGAAAGGAAACTTAATTGGCGAATTGAGTTTTCTTTCTATATTTGTCCCGTTTTATTCCGATAATGAATAAAAATAGTTTTAGTTTAGAAAGGGAAGAAAAATGGGCGAACACACGAAGCATTCAACATCACGGGTGGAACTGAGGGAACGTATCATTCTGGCCGCCGTAGAATTATTTACAACAAATGGAATAAAAAGTATCACGATGGATGAGATTGCCGCATCTTTGGGTATCTCTAAGCGCACTCTCTACGAAGTTTTTCCGGACAAGGAAACCTTGTTGGAAGAATGTATCCTGAAGTCCCAGAAGGATGGTGATATTTTTGTGAAAGGAGTAATAGAGACTTCCAGTAACGTATTGGAAGTTTTGTTGAGATGTTATCAGTGGAGCATAGAGCGTTTTCATGCCACGAACAAGAAGTTTTTTGAGGATATCAAGAAATATCCCAAGGCTTATCAGTTGATGAAGAACAATCGGAACCGGAGCTCGGAAGATACAGTGAACTTCTTCAAAGAGGGCGTGAAGCAAGGCATTTTTCGTGATGATGTGAATTTCGCCATTATCAATCTGCTCGTGCGCGACCAGCTCGATTTGCTGATGAATTCGGACATCTGCAATGAGTATTCTTTCCTTGAAGTGTACGAATCTATCATGTTCACTTTCTTGCGCGGTATCTCTACGGAGAAGGGTGCCCGTGTCCTGGAGGACTTTATCTGCGAATATCGCAAGAATCAGGTAAAGCCGGATGAAACGAAGGAGTAGTTTTAATAAATAATCTATTTTTGATTTATGAAGATGCAGAGATTTTGGGTAGGAAGAGCACTACTGTTGGCAGTTGCTGTGCTGTATGCCGGCGGCTATGTGCGCGCACAAGAGGCAAAGGATACCCTGACCCTGACCCTTGACCGTGCCTTGGAGATTGCTTTAAGCGACAATCCTACCATAAAGGTGGCGGAGGAAGAAATTGCTTTGAAGAAAGTGACTCACAAGGAGACCTGGCAGAACTTGCTTCCGCAGGCAAGCATTGACGGTACGTGGAATCATACCATCAGTGCGGCACAGATGAATCTTGGCGGACAGTCGTTCAAGATGGGTATGGACAATTCGAATACGGTAAGCGGGGTGCTGAATATCAGTTTGCCCATATTCGCCCCTAGCGTATATAAGGCCATGTCGATGACGAAGACAGACATTGAACTGGCTGTGGAAAAGTCACGGGCTTCTAAGCTGGACTTGGTGAACCAGGTAACTAAGGGTTACTATCAGCTGATGCTGACGCAAGACTCCTACGATGTGTTGCAGAAGAGCTATAAGCTGGCGGAAGACAACTACAACATTGTCAATGCCAAGTATCAGCAGGGTGCCGTCAGTGAGTTCGATAAAATCAGTGCCGAGGTGCAGATGCGCAGCATTAAGCCGAATGTGATTTCGGCGGGTAATGCCGTGACGTTGTCCAAGTTGCAGTTGAAGGTACTGATGGGGGTAACGGCCGATGTGGATATAGAGATTGCCGACAATCTCGGCAACTATGAGACGGAGCTGTTTGCCAATGAACTGAATCAGCCCGCTGCCAATCTGAACAATAATACGACGATGAAGCAGTTGGACTTGAACCGGAAGATGCTCAATCAGAACATCAAGTCACTCCGTGCCAACTTCATGCCTACTTTGGGTATGAACTATTCTTACCAGTACCAGTCACTCTACAACGAGGATTGGAACATCCTCGATTATAATTGGAGCGGAAGTTCCGCACTGATGTTTACGCTGAGTATTCCTTTGTATAAGGCAAGCAATTTCACCAAGCTCAAGTCCAACCGTATTCAGATACGTCAGTTGGAGCAGAACCGTCTGGACACAGAGCGAAAGCTGAACATGCAGATTACCAGCTACCAGAACAACATGGCTGCCAGTTCCGAGCAGGTTGTCAGCAACCGCGAGAATGTGATGCAGGCACAGAAAGCTGTGCAGATTGCCGGTAAACGCTATGAGGTAGGTAAAGGTACGGTGTTGGAGCTGAACACTTCGCAAGTGCAGCTTACGGAGGCCGAACTGACTTATAATCAGTCCATCTATGATTATCTGGTTGCGAAGGCTGACCTTGACCAAGTGCTGGGAAAGGATTATATTGCAGAGAACTAAGAATGAAGAACTAAGAATGAAGAATAGAAATAAGAACAACGATATGAAAAAAGGTTTTCAATGGATGGCCCTGCTGGTTGTTGCCATGCTGGGGGCATGTAGCGGAGGTAGTGATAAAGCTGCTGCTGAGAAGGTGGACGAAAAGCCGAGGGTGAAACTGGCCGAGGTGTCGTCCCGTCCCGTGGAACAGATTCAGGAATACACCGCTACGGTGGAAGCCGAAGTAAAAAACAATATTGCTCCCTCTTCTCCGGTGCGTATAGACCGCATTTTTGTGGAGGTGGGCGACCGCGTGTCGAAAGGCCAGAAGCTGGTCAGCATGGATGCTGCCAATCTGAAGCAGATAAAATATCAGTTGGACAACCAGCAGATAGAGTTCAAGCGTATTGACGAGTTGTATAAGGTAGGCGGTGCCTCCAAGTCGGAGTGGGATACCGCCAAGATGAATCTCGACATCCGTGAGACTTCCTATAAGAATCTCTTGGAGAACACCTCGTTGCTCAGTCCCATTAACGGGGTGGTGACGGCACGCAATTACGATAACGGAGATATGTATAGCGGTGGAGAACCGGTACTGGTAGTGGAGCAAATCACTCCGGTAAAACTATACATCAACGTATCCGAAGGCTACTTTACCAAAGTGAAGAAGGGCGCTCCCGTATCCGTGAAAGTAGATGTCTATGGTGACGAGGAGTTCGAAGGCAAAATCAGCCTTGTTTATCCTACCATCGACCCGGCTACCCGTACTTTCCCGGTAGAGATACAGCTTGTCAACCGTGATCAGCGCGTACGTCCGGGAATGTTTGCCCGCGCCACGCTGAACTTCGGAACACAGGACCACGTGGTTGTTCCCGACCTGGCCATTGTGAAGCGTGCCGGTTCAGGCGACCGCTATGTCTATGTCTACAAGAACGGCAAGGTGTCTTATAATAAGGTAGAGCTTGGCCGTCGTATGGATACGGAGTATGAGTTGATTTCCGGTGTAGACAATAACTCTCAAGTTGTTATTGCTGGGCAGTCTAAATTAGCCGATGGTGTGGAAGTCGAGGTAGAAAAATAATATGGTAATGTGGTAATGTGATAATATGCTAATGTGCCGATGTAGCTACATTGCGCAGCCAATTAGCATATTAGCACATTGGCAAATTAAAGAATTAATCTTATGAGTTTATACGAAGGAGCGGTTAAGAAACCGATTATGACCTCGCTCTGCTTCCTGGCAGTGGCTATATTTGGTCTGTTCTCTCTGTCGAAATTGCCGGTAGACCTTTATCCGGACATCGAGACCAACACCATTATGGTGATGACGACCTATCAGGGTGCCAGTGCCTCGGACATCGAGAATAACGTGACCCGTCCGTTGGAAAACGTGCTGAATTCGGTCAGCAACTTGAAGCATATCACTTCCCGTTCGTCGGAGAATATTTCCGTGATTACGCTGGAGTTTGAGTATGGATATGACATAGACGTGCTGACGAACGACGTGCGTGATAAACTGGACATGGTGAGCTCCATGCTGCCCGATGAGGTCGAAACTCCCATCATCTTCAAGTTCAGTACGGACATGATTCCTATCCTGCTGCTCTCCGTGCAGGCAGAGGAGAGCCAGCCGGCTCTTTACAAAATATTGGATGACAACGTGGCGAATCCCTTGGCGCGTGTGCCCGGTGTGGGTACGGTGTCCATTTCGGGTGCCCCCAAGCGTGAGGTCAATGTATATTGCGACCCCAATAAACTGGATGCCTACAACCTTTCTGTAGAAACTATCAGCTCTATTATCAGTGCCGAAAACCGGAATACGCCGGGCGGTACGTTTGATGTAGGTAGCAATACCTATTCGCTGCGTGTGGAAGGTGAGTTCAAGGATCCCAAAGAGATGGAGAACATCGTGGTAGGTACGCACAACGGTGCTTCCGTCTATCTGCGCGATGTGGCAAAAGTTGTGGACTCTGTGGAGGAACGTGCACAGAAGACGTATAGCAACGGTGTGCAGGGCGCTATGATTGTGGTGCAGAAACAATCGGGTGCCAATTCTGTAGCCATTTCGCAGAAGGTAATTGATATGTTGCCACAGTTGCAGAAGTCACTGCCGAGCGATGTGAAGCTGGGGATCATTGTCAATACTTCCGATAACATCTTGAATACGATAGACAGCTTGGAGGAAACCATTATGTACGCTATGCTGTTCGTTATCTTGGTGGTGTTCGTTTTTTTGGGGCGTTGGCGTGCCACGGTCATCATCTGTATCACCATACCGATGTCACTGGTTGCCTCGTTCATCTATCTGGGTATCATCGACGGCGGTTCACTGAATATCATCTCGCTCTCTTGTCTCTCTATTGCTATTGGTAACGTGGTGGACGACGCCATTGTGGTACTCGAGAATGTAACGACCCATATTGAACGGGGTTCCGAACCGAAGCAGGCAGCGATACATGCCACGAACGAGGTGGCCATCTCCGTAATTGCATCTACGCTGACTATGATTGCGGTATTCTTCCCATTGACGATGGTAAGTGGTATGTCCGGTGTGTTATTCCGTCAGTTGGGATGGATGATGTGTGTGATTATGACGGTTTCCACAGTTTCAGCCTTGTCATTCACCCCGATGATGTGTGCGCAGCTTCTGCGTTTGCAGAAAAAGCAGAGTAAGATGTTCGTTACGCTCTATACGCCGATTCAGCGTGCGCTGGATGGTCTTGACGTGTGGTATCAGAACCGGTTGAACTGGGCTGTGCGCCATCGTCTGACGGTTATGGCAGGCTGTGCCGCATTCTTTGTGGCAAGTCTGTTCTGTGCCAAGTATATCGGTACCGAGTTCTTCCCGGCAGCAGACAATAGCCGCATCGGTATCAACCTTCAGTTGCCCATCGGGGCCCGTGTGGAGCGTGCGGAAGCGTTGGCTTCGGAACTGACAAACAAGTGGATGACACGCTACGGAGATATGATGAAAGTTTGCAACTACACTGTGGGGCAGGCGGACTCTGACAATACGTTTGCTTCCATGCAGGACAACGGTAGTCATATCATTAGTTTCAATATCAGTCTGGTGAGTCCGGGAGACCGTGACGTGACACTGGAAACCGTTTGCGACGAAATGCGTGAGGACTTGAAGGGGTATCCCGAATTGGACAAGGCGCAGGTTATTCTGGGCGGTAGCACAGGCGGCATGAGCGCCCAGGCAAGTGCCGACTTTGAGGTTTATGGTTACGACTTCACCGCTACGGACAAAGTGTCAGCCGAACTGAAAGAGAAATTGTTGCAGGTGAAAGGTGTGAGTGAAGTGAACATCAGCCGTCAGGATTATCAGCCCGAATATCAGGTGGACTTTGACCGTGAGAAGCTGGCATTGCATGGCTTGAATCTTTCTACTGCCTCCAACTATCTGCGTAATCGTGTAAATGGTGCTTTGGCATCTTATTATCGCGAAGATGGTGACGAGTACGACATCCGTGTGCGTTACGCTCCCGAATTCCGTACAAAGATTGAAGATTTGGAGAACATCCTTATTTATACGCCTTCCGGTGAGGGTATCCGCGTGAAAGACCTCGGCAAAGTAGTCGAGCGTTCTGCTCCTCCTACCATCGAACGTAAAGACCGTGAGCGTATTGTTACTGTATCTGCGGTTATTTCGGGAGCACCTTTGGGCGATGTGGTGGCCGATGGTAATGCTATAATTGATAAGATGGACCTACCAAGTGGTGTTTCTATCCAGATTTCGGGTTCGTATGAGGACCAACAGGATTCATTCTCCGACTTGGGAACGCTGGCTGTATTGATTGTTATTCTCGTATTCATTGTGATGGCAGCTCAGTTTGAGTCTTTGAGTTATCCGTTCATCATCATGTTTTCCATTCCATTTGCATTCAGCGGTGTGTTGATGGCATTATTCTTTACGGGAACCAATTTGAATGTGATGTCGCTTTTGGGTGGAATCATGTTGATTGGTATTGTGGTGAAGAACGGTATCGTACTCATCGACTACATCACGCTTTGCCGCGAACGTGGTCAAGCGGTGCTTCACTCTGTAGTCACGGCAGGCCGCAGCCGTTTGCGTCCGGTATTGATGACTACGCTGACCACTATCCTCGGTATGGTGCCGATGGCTGTAGGGCAGGGTGAAGGTGCCGAGATGTGGCGTCCGTTGGGTGTTGCCGTAATTGGCGGTCTGACGGTATCTACCATTCTGACATTGATTCTTGTCCCCGTACTCTATTGCTCGTTTGCAGGTGTTGGTATCCGCCGCACGCGTAAGAAGATTAAGAAAGACCGTGAGCTGAATGATTATTACCAGTTGCATAAGGAGAAGATGACGAAACCACGTAAACAATGATTAATCATTATCCGTTAATCATTAAACATTAATCACTAAACATTATATAGCGTGAAATCAGTATTTATAACATTCGACCAAGCGTTCTTTGAACGTATCATGGCATTGCTTGACCGCCACAACTGCCGCGGCTTCAGCTATTGGCAGCAAGTACAGGGGCGTGGCAGTAAGACGGGGGAACCGCACTATGGCAGCCATGCCTGGCCCAGTATGTGTTCCGCCATCATCACTATCATAGATGAGGCTAAGGTGGCTCCGTTGCTCGAAGCGCTCCACCGGATGGACAAGGAGACCGAGCAACTCGGACTCCGTGCTTTTGTTTGGAATATCGAACAGACCATTTAATCGGGTCTGCTCTGTCTATAACCGTTATCCCCGGAGAAAAAATCTTGTTTCTTTGGGGATAATTCTTTTTTGTCCGGAGAGATTTTTTCAACCTATATCTATATCTTTGCGGCCACATTAGGTATGGAAAAGAATTCATTGAAATATACGGGTCTGTTGGCGTTTATCGTATGGGGTGCATTGTTGCTGATGCATCTGTTGCCAAGTATTACGATGGGTGGCCGTGTGCTGAGGCGTGTGGATATCTTGGGGGACGTGCGTCGTCCTTCCAAGCCGGTGAGTGAGCCGGACAGCCTGCTGCCTCCGCCCCCGAAGGTGAAGCCCGCCTTTGTGGACACCTGCCGTGCGGGCATGACGTGCATTGAAGATTACAGCGATTCTACCATGCGTGGCATGACGCGGTTCTATCAGGCGCTCGACGAGCTTGCCAAAGCACCCCGTCCGGTTCGTATCGCCTACTTCGGCGACTCCTTTATCGAAGCGGATATTCTGACGGCTGATTTACGCGAGATGCTTCAGCAGAAATATGGCGGTTGCGGAGTAGGTTTTGTCACCATTACGTCCATGACCAGTGGCTTCCGTCCTACAGTGCGTCATTCCTTCAGCGGATGGCAGAGTCATTCTGTCATGGACTCCGTGTTCTTTGACCGTAGCAAGCTGGGAGTCTCCGGACATTACTTTATTCCGAATACCGGTGCTTATGTGGAACTGCGGGGGCAGAAGAACTATGCCTCCCGTCTGGATACTTGCCAGCGTGCCAGTATTTTTTTCTATAACCGTGGCACAACCACCCTTTCTGTCCGCGTCAATCGTGGCGAAGCAACTACCGAGACTTTTGAGCCGATTGATGATTTGCAGGAGATGACGGTAGAGGGAAATATCGGTTCTGTCCGTTGGACGGTGGAAAGTGCGGACTCCACCTTGTTTTATGGCCTTGCCATGGACGGTACTTCCGGCATTGTGCTGGATAACTTCTCACTGCGTGGCAGCTCCGGCCTCTCCCTCCGTTCTGTTCCCGTGTGGATGATGCGCGAGTTCAACGAGCAGCGACCCTACGACCTGATAATCCTGCAATACGGCTTGAATGTGGCCACCGAGCGCGGACGCAATTACGATAGGTACATTGCAGGTATGCAGACAACGGTGGAACATCTCAAGGAAGCCTTTCCGCAAGCTGCCATCCTTGTGGTCAGCGTGGGCGACCGTGACTATAAGACCGAAGAAGGGGAGCTGCGTACCATGCCCGGTATCAAGAATCTGGTTCGTTATCAACAGAATTTGGCGGCGGATGAGGCTGTCGCTTTCTGGAACATGTTCGAGGCTATGGGTGGGGAAGGCAGTATGGCAGAGATGGTGCATGCCAAGCCGTCACTGGCCAATTATGATTATACGCACATCAACTTCCGTGGTGGAAAGTATCTTGCGGGATTGCTTTATGAGTCTTTGATTTATGGTAAGGAACAGTATGACAGAAGGAGGGCCTACTATGAAGAGGAGCCATAAGGAGGATTCACGATTGTACGATTTACGATGTACGATTTGCTGCGCGGTGCTGGTGCTGATTGCGGCGATAGGGCCGCTCCATGCACAAGATGTATTGCCGGGCAGCCTTTCGTGTCATGTCGGCGGAACGGATTGTGATACTCTCTGCCTCTATTCCCAACGTACGGATACGGTGTCTGTCCCTTTGATAACTTTTCCCGCCGCATTCCGGCAAATGAAGGAGAATGTACTTACCGACAGTCTGGGTATTCTTAATCCTTTCTGGGAGAAGCTACGTCTGTCCCGGCTGGGCGCTTCCGCTGATACGCTTCGCATCGTACATGTGGGCGACAGCCATATACGCGGCCATATCTTCCCCCGTACCACTGGTGCGTTGATGCAGGACACTTTCGGAGCAGTCTCTTATACCGATGTAGGTATCAACGGTGCATTTTGCATTACTTTCACCCGTCCGGACCGTATTGCTGATATTGCGGCTCTGCATCCCGACCTGCTTATTCTTTCCTTCGGGACGAACGAAAGCCATAACCGCCGTTACAATACAATGCTGCACTATCGCCAGATGGACGACCTTGTACGCATGCTTCGCGAGAAACTGCCGAATGTACCGATGTTGATGACGACCCCTCCGGGCTCTTACGAGAGTTTCCGGCAGCGTCGCCGTCGTCGAACCTATAAGATTAATCCGCGTACTGCCGTTGCCGTGCAGACTATCCGCCGCTATGCCGATGAAAACGGATTGGCGGTATGGGACATGTACGAAATACTTGGCGGTACCCACCGTGCCTGCCTCAACTGGCAGGAAGCCGGATTGATGCGTCCGGACCATGTACACTATTTGCCGGACGGTTACCGCCTGCAAGGCGAGCTGTTCTACCAGGCCTTGTTAAAAGCTTATAACGATTATGTGGAATATTGACGAATTTTTATCCGGATTGAATATAGACTTGGACCGTTTGCGCGATGTCTTCACTTATGACCCGCAAGCCCCGATGATATTCAGCAGTGGTATTTTCCTCTGGCTGTTTGTCGCTTTTATATTGGTTTATCTGTTGTTGCAACGCCGGACGACGGCGCGTTTGCTGTTTGTCACCTTGTTTTCCTATTACTTCTATTATAAAAGTAGTGGCACTTATTTCTTCCTGCTTGGACTGGTGACGGTCTGTGACTTTTTCATTGCACGCTTGATGGCACGCGAGGCTATTCCCTGGCTACGTAAGGCATGGGTTGTGTTGAGTCTGTTCATCAATTTGGGATTGTTGTGTTACTTCAAGTACACCAATTTTCTGGGCGAAACTTTTGCCTCGCTGACGGGAGGCACGTTCACGACAATGGATATTTTCCTTCCGGTGGGCATCTCTTTTTTCACTTTTCAGTCGTTGAGCTATACGATAGATGTGTACCGTCGCCAGATAACGCCTCTGACCAGTTTGTTGGATTATGCTTTTTATGTTTCTTTCTTTCCCCAGTTGGTGGCGGGTCCTATTGTACGTGCCCGTGATTTCATTCCGCAAATCCGCCGCCCGCTGTTTGTCTCCAATGAGATGTTCGGACGTGGAATCTTCCTCATCGTGAGTGGGCTCTTCAAGAAAGCGGTTATATCGGACTATATCAGCGTTAACTTTGTAGAGCGTATTTTTGATAATCCTACTCTTTATTCGGGGGTGGAGAATCTGATGGGTGTTTATGGCTATGCCTTGCAGATTTATTGCGACTTCTCCGGTTACAGTGATATGGCTATCGGCATTGCCTTGTTGCTGGGCTTCCATTTCAATATCAATTTCGATTCCCCTTATAAGTCCGCTTCCATTACGGAATTTTGGAGGCGGTGGCATATTTCGCTTTCCAGCTGGTTGCGCGATTACCTTTATATTTCTTTGGGAGGCAACCGGAAGGGGAAAATTCGCCAATATGCCAATCTCATCATTACCATGTTTCTGGGCGGCTTGTGGCATGGCGCTTCGTGGAATTTTGTACTTTGGGGAATGATGCATGGCGTTGCGCTTGCAGCCCATAAGTTCTGGATGACGCTTACCGGGCGTAAGAAGGGGACGGAGAGCCATGGCATCCACCGCTTCTTCGGAGTGCTTGTCACTTTCCATTTTGTTTGTTTCTGCTGGATATTCTTCCGTAATGCGGAGTTCTCCACATCAATGGATATGCTGAAGCAGATATTCACTACTTTCCGTCCGCAACTCTTCCCGCAGCTGGTAGAGGGTTATTGGGAAGTGTTTGCACTGATGGCATTGGGCTATCTGCTGCATTTTGTGCCCGACAGTTGGGAACGTGCTTGCACAAAAACAGTAATCCGCCTCCCCTTGTTGGGAAAGGCGGTACTGATGCTTGCTGTAATCTATCTGGTCATTCAGATGAAAAGTTCGGAGATACAGCCGTTTATCTATTTCCAGTTCTGATTACTTCTTCTCGGTCGCTGTGGAGTCTGCCTGCTGTCGGAAGGGTTCTCGGTAGTTGAGCCCGTCTCTCCGGTAGAGGCCGATGAGTCCGGCCAGTCGGGTAGTGAAGTTTGTATAATCTTTCTTTTCCAGTTGTGTCCATTGTACTTCGGCAAGGGCGGCCATACGGGGGAGAACCATATACTCTACCTGTTCGCTGGTCGGGATGTATTCTGTCCAAAGGTTGGCTTGTGTGCCGAGTATGTGCTTGGCTTGTTCTTCGGTCAGTGAGGCGGTAGGATTCAGACTGTATACTTTCTCCAATGGGACAAAGCCTCCGATGGCAAATGGTTCGTGCCGGGTATCCTCACTTTGGTAATAATCAAAGTAGCAATAGTCATTGGGTGTCATTATCACGTCGTGTCCCAGTTGGGCCGCCTTGATTCCTCCTGCCGAGCCACGCCATGACATAACAGTTGCGTTGGGGGCGACGTCGCCTTCCAGAATCTCATCCCAGCCGATAATCTGGCGTCCTTTACTATTGAGGAGCTTTTCGATACGTGTCATACAATAGCTCTGCAGACGGTCTTCGGCAGTATGGTTCTTGTCGGCTTTCAATTTTTCGGTTCTGATACGTGCCTGGCATTTGGGACACTTTTCCCAACGGGTGCGGGGAGCTTCGTCACCGCCGATGTGGATGTATTTGGAAGGGAATATGTCAATGATTTCGGCCATGACATCTTCGAGGAACTGCATGGACTTTTCGTTGCCGATGCACAGCACATCTTCGAATACGCCCCAACGTGGGCACACTTCATACGGTCCACCGGTACATCCCATTTCGGGATAGGCGGCCAGTGCGGCAAGCATGTGTCCGGGCAGGTCTACTTCGGGGATGACCGTGATATAGCGCTCCCCGGCATATTTTACGATTTCTTTGGCTTGCTCCTGCGTATAGAAACCGCCATACTGGGTGTTGTCATACTCTTCGGTGTTCCGGCCGATAACGGTACGGTCGCGCCAGGCGCCGATTTCCGTCAGCTTGGGATACTTCTTTATTTCTATTCTCCAGCCTTGGTCTTCGGTGAGGTGCCAGTGGAAGGTATTCATATTGTGAAGTGCCAGCAAGTCTATGTATTTCTTTACGAACTCAATGGGAAAGAAGTGGCGGCCCACATCGAGGTGCATGCCTCGGTAGCTGAAGCGGGGTTCATCCTGGATGCTGCCGGCAGGCAATAGGATAGAGGTGGCTTTGGTTTCGGCAGGGATTGATTTACGCAGGGTTTGTATACCGTAGAACACTCCGTTCTCGGTCTGTCCGTTTAGGGTCACCCGGTCGGCTTTGACGGTCAGCACATAGCCTTCCCGGTTGCCGATAGCCGGATCCAGTCCCAATGTGATGGCGCCTTTGGGCGCTTCGCTCCCCGGGGCAAGGGCTTCTGTCTGGAGGGTGCGGCCGGTGGACTGGCTGATGTATTCGGCCAGAAACTCGGCATTGCGTTTCAAAAGTTCATTGTTTTCGGGGTAGGCGATGATGGTACCGTCATTCAGGTTGAAGGGGGATTCCTGACTCAAGGCAACCTCCTGGGGCAAGGGAATGACTTGATAGTTGGCTGTTGTTTCTACTCCGCATGAAGAGCAGGCCAGGATGAGAGTGCCTGCAAGGAGCATGTGTGTAAGTTTTCTCATGGCATTGAACTGATTAAATTAGTGTCTGACAAATATAGAGAAAAAATACTAAAGAGGCAGAGGAGAAGGGGATAAATGCATGCTCATACCTCAGTTCTTTTTTGCTCTATACTCCTTGGGTGACATTCCCGTGTGTTTCTTGAAATATCGTCCGAAGAAAGACTGGTCGGGAAAACGATATTTGTCGGCAATCTCTTTCAGTGACATGCCGGTGGATTGCAGCGCCATTTTCAGTTCCAATATCAGGTTTTCGTCAATGATTTCTTTGGCAGAATTTTCCGCCACTTGTTTGGTGATGGCAGATAGGTAGCGGGTCGAAATGCAGAGTTGGTCAGCATAAAAAACGACATCCCGCTGGGTAGTACAGTACGTATGTACCAGATTTATAAACTTTTTGAACAATTCTTCTTTCCGGTTACTGCCATTGATTTGTTCCTCCGTAAAGTAACGTTGAACCTTGTCGTAGGTGTCAAGAAAGAAAATTTGCAGCAGGTTTTGTGCAATGGCTTCGCGATACAGATTTTCAGAATCGCGGTAGATGGCATTGCTTGCCGTGATGAGTCCCGTGATAGCACGAACCGGTTCGTCTTCGGTATGCGTATAGCATGCATTCTCCTTTATAAAATGTATGAAGGGCGGCTCTAAACGGAAGCATGCCGTCTTGAACATTGTCTCGGAATAGGCAAAGAAGTCCACCAGAAAATCTTTACTCGCACTTGTCAGTGAAATAATGGAACTTGGAAGCAGCGTAATGTGCGTATTGGGTACAATATGATATTTTCTTAAATCTATTGTGATAATTGCTTCTCCACGGGTGCAGAACATCAGTGCTCCATTGTTCATTTTCAGAAGACGTTCCCGGAAGAATTCCAGCTTGTCTGTTCCGGCTCTGAACGTTTCTTGTTTGGTAGTCAGTAATGGGTTCATATGTTAGATTGCTTATGATTTGCGGTTACAAAGGTACGAGTTCTTTTTGGATTGTTAAATGGCATGTTCCGAAAATGAACAGTCGTGTACCTTCAATGAAACAAATGGTTGTTCAAAAACGGCATACCTTTGCTGCCGGCTTAAAAAATGAAAGAGAAAGCCGACGTATTATTTTTTTAAGATAAAAAGTATGATAACAAAAAAGAGTATGATGAAACAGATGATGACCGTCATCTGTAGTGCAACACTGGCAGCCTGCGGCAGCGCGCCTGTCGTGCAACCCCAGTCGGAATATCAGGTGATGACTATTTCGACTACCGACAAAGAACTGCAGACAATTTATTCCGCAGCCATCCGCGGACGGCAGGACATTGACATCTATCCGCAGGTGTCTGGTACACTCACCAAACTTTGTGTGGAGGAAGGACAGACCGTGCGTCGGGGGCAAGTCTTGTTTATTATCGACCAGGTGCCCTATCTGGCAGCCTTGCGCACAGCAGAAGCCAATGTGGAAGCTGCCCGTGCCGGCGTGGCCACTTCGCAACTGACATATGACAGCAAGAAGGAGCTTTATGCCCAGAAGGTGATTTCCGAGTTTGACTTAAAGACTTCCTACAACAGCCTGCTGACAGCGAAAGCCCAGTTGGCCCAAGCCGAGGCGCAGCAGGTGAATGCCGCCAATAACCTCTCTTATACAGAAGTGAAGAGTCCGGCAGATGGAATGGTAGGTACGCTCCCTTATAGGGTGGGGACGTTGGTCAGCGCCAGTTTGCCCAAACCACTGACGACCGTATCCGATAATTCTAATATGTATGTCTATTTCTCCATGACAGAGAATCAGTTGCTTGACCTCACCCGCCGCTACGGCTCCAAGGATAAGGCGCTGGCAGAGATGGACTCTATCGAATTACAGCTCAATGACCGTTCTGTCTATCCGCAAGAAGGTAAGATAGAAACTATCAGTGGTGTAATTGATACCTCTACGGGTACAGTCAGTCTGCGTGCCGTGTTCCCCAATAAAGAGGGATTGCTGACCAGTGGCGGTTCGGGCAACGTCATCATCCCGGTACGGAAAGAGAACTGCATCGTTGTTCCCCAGAGTGCCACTTACGAAGTGCAGGACAAGGTCTATGTATATAAGGTAGTTGACGGCAAGGCGCAATCAGTTCCCGTGCAAGTGACCCGTGTGAATGGAGGTCAGGAATATATCGTAGAGAGTGGCTTGAAAGTGGGGGACACAATTGTGGCCGAAGGCGTGGGTTTGCTGCGTGAAGGTACTTCCGTCCAACCCAAAACGAATGAATGATAATTTTTAACCGATAGAATATGAACCTCAGAACTTTTATAGAACGCCCCGTTTTTTCGGCAGTCATCTCCATTACGATTGTCATTCTGGGCATCATCGGATTGTTCACCTTGCCCGTTGAGCAATATCCCGACATTGCGCCGCCCACCATCATGGTGAGCACCACTTACTATGGTGCCAGTGCGGAAACCCTTCAGAAAAGTGTTATCGCTCCGTTGGAAGAGGCCATCAACGGTGTAGAGGACATGACTTACATGACTTCTACCGCCAGCAATGCAGGGTCGGTTTCCATTACTGTGTACTTCAAGCAGGGTACAGACCCGGACATGGCGGCGGTCAATGTGCAGAACCGTGTGTCCAAAGCCACGGGGCAGCTTCCTGCCGAAGTAACCCAGGTGGGCGTCACCACCAGCAAGCGGCAGACCAGTATCTTACAGATGTTCTCTTTATATAGCCCTGATGACAGCTATGACGAAAACTTTCTTGCCAACTATATCAGTATCAACCTGAAGCCGCAGATTCTACGTATCTCCGGTGTGGGCGATATGATGATTATGGGTGGTGACTACAGTATGCGTATCTGGATGAAACCGGATGTCATGGCGCAGTACAAGCTGATACCTTCGGATGTGACGGCTGTGCTGGCTGAGCAGAATATCGAATCGGCTACCGGGTCGTTCGGTGAGAACTCGGATGAGACGTATCAATATACCATGAAATATACGGGACGCCTCATTACTCCTGAAGAGTTCGGCGACATCGTCATCCGTTCTACCGAAGACGGCGAGGTGCTGAAACTGAAGGACATCGCCGACATAGAACTGGGTAAGGACAGTTATGCCTACAAAGGTACCATGGATGGACATCCCGGTATCTCCTGCATGGTGTTCCAGACCGCGGGCTCCAATGCCACGGAAGTGAACCGGCAGATTGACCGGCTCCTTGAAGAAGCACGCAAGGACTTGCCGAAAGGCGTGGAGCTTACCCAGATGATGTCCAGCAACGACTTCCTTTTCGCCTCTATCCACGAAGTGGTGAAAACGCTGATTGAGGCTATTATCCTGGTTATCCTGGTGGTTTATGTCTTTTTGCAAGACATCCGCTCTACGCTGATTCCGCTGGTAGGTATCGTTGTTTCACTGATTGGTACGTTTGCTTTCATGTCCGTTGCCGGATTCAGTATCAATCTGATTACGCTGTTTGCGCTGGTATTGGTGATTGGTACGGTGGTGGATGACGCCATTGTCGTGGTGGAGGCGGTGCAGGCACGGTTTGATGTGGGCTATAAGTCCTCCTACATGGCAAGTATCGATGCGATGAAGGGCATCAGCAACGCGGTTATCACTTCTTCACTGGTGTTTATGGCGGTGTTTATTCCGGTATCGTTCATGGGAGGGACTTCCGGTACGTTCTATACCCAGTTTGGGTTGACGATGGCGGTGGCCGTTGGTATTTCGGCGATTAATGCGTTGACACTCAGTCCCGCACTTTGTGCCTTGCTGCTGAAGCCTTATATCAATGAGGACGGAACGGAGAAGAATAATTTTGCTTCGCGCTTCCGCAAGGCATTCAACACGGCTTTCGAGGCGGTGGTCGAGAAGTATAAGAAGATAGTGTTGCTGTTCATCAAGCGCCGCTGGCTGGGATGGTCGTTGCTGGCACTTTCGGTAGTGCTGCTGGTATTCCTGATGAATACCACCAAGACCGGACTGGTGCCCGATGAGGACCAAGGAACGTTGTTTGTCAACGTTAGCACCGCTCCGGGTAGCTCGCTCAAGACGACAAATGACATTATAGACCGCGTGGAGAAGCGTCTGGAAGACCTTCCTCAGAAATTGCACTTGCAGAAAGTTGCCGGTTATGGTCTGCTGTCCGGGCAGGGAAATTCTTTCGGTATGATTATCGTGAAGCTGAAACCTTGGGACGAGCGTACGGCAAAGGAAGACCAGGTGCAGGCAGTCGTCAACCAGATATACGCTCGCACGGCGGATATTAAGGATGCTACAGTCTTTGCCATTGCTCCGGGTATGATTCCGGGCTATGGTATGGGTAATGCGCTGGACTTGAATGTGCAGGACAAGCAGGGAGGGGATATGAACACCTTCTTCCAGACCACCCAGCAGTATCTGGCGGCACTGAACCAGCGTCCGGAAATTTCGATGGCATACTCCACGTTCGATGTACGCTATCCGCAGTGGACCGTCGAGGTGGATGCTTCCAAGTGCAAACGTGCCGGGATTACTCCCGACCAGGTGTTGTCCACACTGTCGGGCTATTATGGCGGGCAATATGTCTCCAACTTCAACCGTTTCTCCAAAGTTTACAAGGTAATGATTCAGGCCGACCCGAAGTTCCGTTTGGATGAGGCTTCACTGAACAATGCCTTTGTGCGCATGTCCAACGGTGAGATGGCTCCGTTGAGCCAGTTCGTTACGCTGACCCGTTCCTACGGTGCCGAGTCCTTGAGCCGCTTCAACATGTTCAACTCCATTGCCGTGAATGCCATGCCTGCTGAGGGATACAGTACCGGTGACGCCATCCGTGCCGTACAAGAAACGGCGGAGATAGCCTTGCCGAAGGGATATGGCTATGACTTTGGTGGCATCACCCGCGAGGAAAGCCAGCAGAGTGGTACTACAGTCATCATCTTCGGTATCTGTATCTTGATGATTTACTTGATTCTGAGTGCGCTTTACGAGAGCTTTCTGATTCCGTTTGCCGTTATCCTGGCCGTTCCTGCGGACCTGATGGGGTCGTTCCTTTTTGCCAGGATAGCCGGGTTGGAGAATAATATCTATTTGCAGACGGGACTTATCATGCTGATAGGTCTGTTGGCAAAGACCGCTATTCTGTTGACGGAGTATGCCGCCGAGCGCCGTAAAGCGGGAATGGGGCTGATTGCTTCTGCCGTCAGTGCGGCAAAGGCGCGTTTCCGTCCCATCCTGATGACGGTACTGACGATGATTTTCGGCCTTTTCCCCTTGGTGGTTGCCACGGGTGTCGGAGCCAACGGTAACCGTTCATTGGGTACGGGTGTTGTCGGTGGTATGTTCATCGGCACATTGGCGCTGCTGTTCATTGTTCCTGTCTTGTTCATCAGTTTCCAGTGGTTGCAGGAGCGGCTTCGTCCTGCCCAATCCGTCCCGACGAGCGACTGGCAGATTGAGGAAGAGATGAAAGTAAGCCGGAAGGAGATAGAAGAATCACATTAGTACATTATCGCGTAACTAACATAAAAAAATAATGAAGAAACAATTCATATTATTAGCTGTCGCCGGCTTGGTACTGACCAGTTGCGGCATCTATACCAAATACCAGCGCCCGGAGGACATCACGACCGATGGACTTTATGGACACGATTTGGATGGGCAAAGTCTGGATAGCCTGAGTCTGTTTGCGGCATCGGACACTACCTCCATCGCTTCCCTTTCCTGGCGCGAGCTTTTTACGGACCCGCAATTACAGTCGCTCATCGAACAAGCCTTGCAAGGCAACACTGACCTGCTTTCCGCCCAACAACGTATCAAGGAGGCAGAAGCCACGCTGATGTCGGCCAAACTTTCGTACCTGCCTTCGTTTATGCTCACTCCGCAGGGTGGCGTCAGCAGTTTCGACAATTCCAAAGGCTCGTGGACCTATTCCGGCATTGCCTCGGCAAGTTGGGAAGTCGATATTTTTGGTAAGTTGACCAATGCCAAACGCCGTTCCAAAGCGCTCTACCTTCAAAGCTTGGAGTACGAACAAGCCGTCAACACTTCGCTGATAGCTAATGTGGCCAATTTGTACTACACCTTGCTGATGCTCGACGAGCAATACTGCATTTCCGAAGAAACAGCCGCCAGTTGGCGCGAAAGTGTACGCACCATGCGAGCCATGATGGCTGCAGGTATGACGAACGAGGCGAGTGTCTCGCAATCCGAAGCCAACTGTCGTCAGGTGGAAGCTTCGCTGCTCGACCTCCGGCAGCAGGTAAAGGAAGTGGAGAACAGTCTCTCCATTCTGTTGGGCGATGTTCCGGGCACCATTGAGCGTGGCCGGTTGGCGGGGCAGGAGTTCCCGCAGGAACTTGCGGTGGGCGTACCTCTGCAACTGCTTTCCCGCCGTCCCGATGTGAAAAGTGCCGAACTCTCGCTGGCATCCGCTTTCTACAGCACCAATGCCGCCCGTTCTGCTTTCTACCCCTCCATCACCCTGAGCGGTACAGCTGGCTGGACCAACTCGGCAGGAAGCATGATTGTCAATCCAGGAAAACTACTCTTCTCCGCCATCGGTTCGCTGACACAACCCTTGTTCAACAAAGGGCTGAACGTGGCACAGCTCAAGATAGCCAAAGCACAGCAGGAAGAAGCCAGGCTCGCTTTTCAGCAAGCTTTGCTCAATGCCGGTAGCGAAGTGAACAATGCTCTGACCCAAGTGCAGGTAGCCCGTGGAAAGACGGAGCTCCGCGCAAGGCAGATAACTTCACTGGAAACTACCGTCCGCAGCACCCGGTTACTGATGCAACACGGCACTTCCATCTATTTGGAAGTGCTCACTGCCCAGCAGGGGCTACTCTCTGCCCAACTGACACAGGTAGCCGACCGCTTTGATGAAATACAAGGTATCATCAACCTCTATCAAGCCCTCGGTGGAGGGCGGGAGTAAAATATACTCTTTCTCATCTTCATTCTCTCGCCCCTCTATCAATCCGGCATTTCCTTTTTTTGTGGGAATCCGATGGTAGAGGGGCTTTCATATAAGCGGGCTATGGCAAAAAAACTACGGTTTCTTGCCGTCAAACCGGGACAAACTTTATAACTTTGCGGCATACGACATAAAAATCTATCTATTATGAACTGCAAATCCTTGTTTTTTCTGGTTGTTTTTTCCCTGACCCTTATATCAGGGGTGTTTGCTCAAAAGAAAGTTTCTATTCTTGGCGATTCCTATTCCACTTTTTACGGTCATGTCTCTCCTGCCGCCAATCTCTGCTGGTATGGAGTTCCCGGCGAAAAGAAAGAGAATGATGTGACAAAGGTGGAGGAAACCTGGTGGTACCGTTTCATCCATGAGCACGGCTTTCAGTTGGAACGCAACAATTCCTATTCCGGCTCTACCGTCTGTCATACCGGTTACGAGAAAGCTGATTACTCCGACCGTTCTTTTATCACCCGTATTCACAACCTCGGCACCCCCGACATAATCCTTGTTTTTGGCGGTACCAATGACAGTTGGGCAGGTGCTCCCATTGGCGCATACCAATATGATGGCTGGACGAAAGCCGATTTGTATAGCTTCCGTCCTGCCTTTTGCTATCTGCTTGCATCTCTCAAGCAGCTCTATCCTGCGGCCAGGATTTATAATATTACCAATTCTGAATTATCCGAAGAGGTAACTGATTCCATGGATGAAATTTGCCGGCACTATGGCATCGAGAATATTCGTTTGCACGACATTGATAAACAATGGGGGCATCCTTCTGTGCAAGGAATGCAGAGTATCGATGCTCAGGTTTGGGAGTCTGTCTCCCCGATATTGGAGGCTTCTGTTTCTTTGCCTGCCAAGAACTAAGGACAGACTCATTGGGAGTTATCCTTTTCTATCCTAAATGCTAATCTTTCCACTGCCGTATTCTTTTCTTTCCACAGCTGTGGAAAGAAAAGAATACGGCAGTGGAAAGAAAGTAAAATCCTTGTGGCAAGAAAAATAATTAGTACCTTTACTGCCAGCTTCTGCCGATTTCGAGAACATTTCTTCCCCAAGTTTGCTGCAAGTTTCCCTCAATTCTCTATAAACCATTAATTTAAATTATTTTATGAGTGCTTATTATGACCTTTATGAAACGCCCGTCCCCGAAGGCGAGGAACCGAAGTCGCTGCATGCCCGTGTCTGTTCCAAGGGAACCATTTCTGGTAAAGAGTTTATGGAACGGGTTTTTCGTGAAGAACATATGCCCCACGCCATGGTTGTGGGTATTGTGCAAGCCATCACCACTACGCTTGGAGACTGGCTGGCAAAGGGCTATACGGTGGAGATAGAGGGACTTGGCTTCTTCAGCACCACGCTGAAGTGTACCCATCCGGTGATGAATAAGAAAGAAGTACGTGCGGAGTCGGTCAAGATGTCCACGGTGAAATTCCGTTCCGGCATCGAATTCAAACGTTATGTGGCAGGTAAGATGGAGTTGGAACGTGCGGATAAACGCTTTTTCCCGGATAAACCGAAAGCAATGGGCGACATGGTTGCCCGTGAAAAAAGCATGATGGACTTTCTGGAGGCTAATGTCTGTATTACTCGTGCAGAATATTCCCGCCTTGTCCATGTCACCGCCCGCCGGGCTTCGAGGGATTTGCAGACATTTATCGATTCCGGCGTGATTCGCAAGCGTGGTGCCGGCCGTTCTGTGGTCTATGTCAAGGGGTGAACTTAGTATATTCCGATGCGCGCGCGTATATATATAATGTGTCCCCTTCCTT